>WRAG01000011.1 GCA_009780345.1 Oscillospiraceae bacterium | reverse complement strand
CCTGCGTCGCTGACGGAATGGGCGGGCATAAGGCGGGCGAAGTTGCGTCGGTCGAGACGATAAAACTGATAAGCAACGAGCTTCAGCCTTACATCGGCAAGGACTTGACCGCGCAGAATATCGAAATTTTAATGGTTTCCGCGATTAAGAATGCCAATTCGTTAATCCGCAAAATGGCGGCGGAAGTTCCTGCGCGCTCGGGAATGGGAACCACCATTGTAATCGCCTATGTTACCGAAGATACAGCGTATATTGCCAACGTCGGCGACTCGCGCGCGTATATCGTGAATGATACGATTACGCAACTAACCCGCGATCATTCGTTGGTTGAGGATTTGATTGAGGATGGAACAATCACTCGTGACGCGGCGAAAACGCATCCTCGGAAACACGTGATAACGCGGGCGATTGGAACCGACGATAACATACTCGCCGACATTTTCGAATATAAATACCAAGCCGGACGGGACACGCTGTTGCTATGCAGTGACGGACTTACCGAAATGTTAGACGATAATGAAATTTTTGAAATAGTAAGTGGCAGCGATGATGTAAAGATTGCGGTTGAAAACCTTGTGAATAAGGCAAATGAGCTTGGCGGTGTTGATAATATTACGGTTGTTGGACTAAAGTTTTGATGAGAATTGCCCGAATGGGCATGAGGGTCCGGGAAACATCCCGGTCGCCGGCTCGGCGGACCATAATGACGGACTTCATAAGCGAGCAAAGCGAGCCATCTAAAGGAAGATAATATTACGGTTGTTGGATTGAAATTTTGAACCAACGGGACGTTGAGGACGGCGTTCTCTGTAATGTAGTATGATTGCGGGCGGCCAATGACCGCCCCTACAAAGATAACGAGGTGAGAGATATGGATTTAGTGGGAAAAATTTTAGGGAACAGATACGAAATCATCGAAGAGGTCGGCTGCGGCGGGATGGCGAAGGTTTATAAGGCGAAATGCCGCCTTCTGAACCGATTTGTTGCTGTCAAGGTTTTGCGGGATGATTTGAAAAACGACAGCGAGTTTATTCGTCGTTTTAACGTCGAATCGCAAGCGGCGGCAAGTCTTTCGCACACTAATGTTGTGCCTATTTACGATGTGGGCGAGGAGAATGGAGTTCACTATATCGTTATGGAATATGTCGAAGGCGAAACGCTTAAAGAGTACATCGAGCAACAGGGCGCGCTTGAATGGCCGGAAGCGCTTAACTTCGCCGCACAGATTTGCCGCGCGCTGGAAGTTGCGCATAAGAATTTTATCATTCACCGTGATATTAAGCCGCATAATATTATAGTTACCCCCGACAAAATTTTGAAAGTTACCGATTTCGGAATCGCCCGCGCGAACAACGAGGCGACAATGACAAACGAGGGCAACACAATCGGTTCGGTTCAATATATTTCACCCGAGCAGGCGCGGGGCGGCTACACCGACGAGAAAACCGATCTTTATTCGGCGGGCGTTGTGCTTTACGAGATGACGACGGGCAGGGTTCCGTTCGGAAACACCGGTGCGGGCGACCCGGAAACCGCTGTTGCCATTGCGCTTAAGCATATTCAAGAAGCGCCGGTTCCGCCGCGAGAGTATAATTTGGCAATCCCCAAATCGGTCGAGGGTATCACTTTAAAAGCGATGGCGAAAGAGCAGCTTAACCGCTATTCTTCAGCGGCGCAGATGCTTGCCGACTTGGAAAAAGTGATGCGAAACCCCGATGTTAGAATTGGCGGCGTTATTGCCGAAAGTTCGATTGATCGGACGCAAACAATGCACATGCAAGCGGTAAGCGACAACGAAATCAGAAGTATTCGGAAAAACCCGAACGCTCCGCAGAGTATTCCGCGCGTTCCGAAAGCGCAAAGTAGCAAGGAAGAAGATTTCGACCGCTTTTTCGAGCAGGAAAGCCGCTCGAAGCGTGATAATCACGATAATGTTGAATCTCAATCGAAAAAAGGGTCGATTGCAAAGGTTGCGAAGTTCGGGATTCCGGCGATAATTATAGGGATCTTGGCATTTTGGATGCTTTGGATGACGGGCATTATCGGCGGCGTGACAGAGATTACGATTCCTGATCTTGTGGGTGAGGATTTAAACGCGATGATACTTCGTTACAACGATCGTTCGCGGTTTGAAATTGTGGAAGCGCGAAGAATCGAAAGTGATGAGGACGAAGACACGATTATCAGTCAAAACCCCGTCGCGGGCAGACGGGTGCGAGATCGGGGTGAGACGATTGAAATTACGGTTACTGTCAGCCGCGGAAGTGAAGAAGATCCGAACGGTGACGATGATGAATTGGTTTTAAGAAATTATGTGACCGAGCGGGCGGATTACCGCGACGCAGTTGCGGAGTTAGAGGAATTTGGCGCGCAGGTTGCGGTTACGCGAGAGGCGAACGATACCGTTCCCGAGCATGTTGTAATCTCGCAATTTCCGGCGGCGGGAACGACGCTTCGAATTGGCGATACCGTTAGTTTGCGGGTGAGTTCCGGTCCTGAGGACGATCCAAACGGCAATGGTGGCAATAACGGCGATGATGGTAATGGACCACCACCGCCACCGCCACCTGCGCAATATGAAGGAATTTTCACGTTCCGTAATACGAGAGATGTGCCTACAAACATTACAATCCGCGCGGGTGGGCGAGTTGTTAACGAGCAGGTTCGCCAACCGGGCGAATGGTTCGATATCAGAGTTGTTTCGAGCAGCTCGACAACCACAATTGAAGTTTTGCATAACGGAGTGGTGGTAACTTCGAATACGGAGACGCTGCGGCGAGTGGAGTAGAGAGGTTAAGGCGCGACGCGCCTTAGACCGTAAAACTTTTTTCAAAAGTTTTATAAATTTGCGCCCAACGGGCGCAGGGTTTTTAGGGCTTTGCCCTAAAAACCGTTTTTGCCGCTGCGGCGGCAGGTGTTGCGCGGGCGCGCGCGGCGCGGCAAGGACCAGTCCTTGCCAATCCAGCAAACTTTTGCGCGCCAAAAGTTTGATCAAAAGCGCCGCGCTCACGTACGTGCTCAAAAACCGAGCACACGTGGCGCGGAGGTTAGTGCAATCAACGCACTCTAACCAAATAACATCTCGCGCTTTTAGGCGCGGGTCGCTCTCGACTGAAACGGCGTTATATCTCGCTAGTCCTTCCGCGAATGCGGTTCGCTAACCCAGTTTTTTCGTCGCCGGCTTTGGCGCAAATCGCGCCTTTTGCGTTTGCGTCATAGGCGACCGGGATTATTAAGGGCAGAGCCCTTAATGCCCGCCCGGCAGGGCATTGCTCTCGGAGCCTCGCTCTAAATAATAGTTTTTAGGGCATTCGCCCTAAAAACCCGCGCCCATGGGGCGCAAATTTTGCAAAACTTTTTCAAAAGTTTTTGGTCTAAGGCGCAACGCGCCTTTAGCTCGCGCCCACAGGGCGCAAAAGGGAGGAATATCTATCACAGGCATAATAACCAAAGGAATAGGCGGGTTTTATTACGTTGCCGTTGACAGCGGCAAGGTTTTTGAGTGCCGCGCGCGTGGGATTTTTCGGCATGAGTCCGAACAGTCCGGCGCGAAAAGCGCGAAAAGCAAGCTTACACCGTGCGTTGGTGATAAGGTTGATATTTCGATTTTGGACGACGAGAAGAATATCGGCGTGGTTGATAATATTCATCCGCGCGAGAATATGCTTGTTCGTCCGCCGGTCGCCAATGTTTCGCAGATCGCCATTGTGATTGCGACCAAGAATCCCGCGCCGAATTTCCTGTTGGTGGATAAGCTTATAATTGCCGCCGAGCGTGAGGGAATCGACGTTTTGATTTGCGTCAACAAAACCGATATCAAAACGGCGAACGAAGTGAGTGAAATATACGAAACCGCGGGATTTCCGGTGATTCCCGTATGCGCCGCGACAGAGCAGAACTTTGATAAATTAAGCGATATGTTGCAGGGGAAAATCACCGTTCTCGCCGGTAATTCGGGGGTTGGGAAGTCGAGTATTCTCAATATTCTAATGGGCGAGGAAGTTATGGAAGTCGGCGAAGTTAGCGATAAGATTCACCGCGGTAAGCACACCACGCGGCACAGTGAACTTTTGCAACTTAAAAATGGAGGATTTATTATCGATACGCCGGGGTTTAGCGCGTTTGAAGCGGCGGAAATTCGAGCCGATGAAATCGAAGTTTTATTCCGCGAATTCGAGCCGTGTTTGGGGAAGTGTAAATTTACCGGCTGTTCGCATGTTGCCGATAAAGGTTGCGCGGTAATTGAGGCGATTGAAGCGGGGCAAATTCCGCAGTCACGGCACCAAAGCTATATAAATATATTTGAATCGGCAAAGGCGGTGAAGGATTGGCAACGAAAATAGCGCCATCAATATTGGCGGCTAATATTTTAAATTTATACGATGATATTTCAAAGGTGGTCGCCGCGGGCGCGGAAGTTTTACATATCGACATAATGGACGGCAGTTTCGTGCCTGCCATTACTTTCGGAGCGAATGTGGTTGAAGGGCTGCGAAAACGGTGCGAGGCAACGCTTGACGTGCATCTGATGATCGCTCATCCTTCGAATCATATTGAAGCTTTTGCGAATGCCGGCGCGGATATTATCACCGTGCATTACGAGGCGGTTGTTGATTCGGACAAGCTTGCGGAAATTTCAAAAAAAATACGAAAATTGGGCGTAAAATCGGGGATTTCGATCAATCCGCAAACGCCGGTGTCTGAAATTCGGGATATTATCAAAAATTTCGATTTAGTGTTAATTATGACGGTGGTTGCGGGGCTTGGCGGACAGAAATATATTGATTCTTGCACGGCGAAGATTGCGGAAGTGGCTGAAATCGCGCGGGATGTTTCGCATGATTTGATTATCGA
The DNA here is from genome assembly GCA_009780345.1 of Oscillospiraceae bacterium. Lineage (GTDB taxonomy): Bacteria > Bacillota > Clostridia > Monoglobales > WRAG01 > WRAG01. Next base: position 53,451 of record WRAG01000011.1, on the reverse strand, counting down.
AGTTGACGGCGGCGTGAGTGCTGACAATATTCATGTTCCTGCCAACGCGGGCGCGAATTTGATTGTTGCGGGCAGCGCGATATTCGGCGCGGACGATATTGGAGCGGCGTTTGTCGAATTGGAGAGCAAATTATCATGACGGGATATATTTTTTTAGCGGGTGAGATTGCGGATTATGGTTTTTTCGAGGAATATGATTTGGATAACGGGGTTGTTATCTGTGCCGACGGCGGGTATGCGCATGCTGAAAAATTGGGGATTACGCCGCGGTGTATCGTCGGCGATATGGATAGCATTGCGGAATTACCGGCGGGCGTTGAGAGTATAAAATATGATCCGGTGGATAAAGATTATACCGATGGAAATTTTGCGGTAAAGCTTGCGGCTGAAGCCGTGTGCGATGAGATTATTATATTCGGAGCGATAAATAAGGGGAGTTCAGCTCGCTTCGACCATGTTTTTGGGAATGTTTATCTGCTAAAATTGGCGCAAAGTCTTGGAATGACGGCAAAAATCGTCGAATCGGATTGTGAGATAATGCTTATTAGCGAATACGCCGAAATTGCGCGCGGCGAGTTTAAGTATCTATCGTTTTTGCCGTTCGCGGCGCCTGTCAAGGGAATAACATTGACAGGTGTGAAGTATCCGCTGGATAAGGCGGGATTGACTAGCGATAATATTATAACAATGTCTAACGAGTTCGCCGCCGATATTGCGACTGTGAGTGTTGAAGAGGGCGAATTGTTGGCGATTGTGACGAAATAAAAGGCGCACATTGTGCGCCTTTTTATTTTGGATTGTACAGCATTATGCTTTCGCAGATTATCTTCGGATCTTCGTCTTCTTTGATGTCCAAGCGTCCGGTGAGACGTACGATTTTGTTAACTTCCAAATATTGATCATATCTTGCGAGTTTATCGGCAAAGACGATGACTTCAACCCGTCCGACCAAGTCTTCTAAACTCAGGAAACACATAGTTTTTCCGGCTTTTGTAACCTTGTTTTTCCGCGCCGAAATCATGCCGCAAATCGAGATTGTCATTCCGTCGTGAAGCGGCGAATTTTCAGTCTCTTCTGCGTTTTGCGCGTTCGCGATGTCCAACGTTGAGAAGTCGGAATTCGCCGTGATTACTTCCTTGAAAGTGTCAAGCGGGTGGCCTGAAACGTAGAAGCCCAAAAATTCCCGCTCTAAATTCAGCAGTTCGTCGTATGAAAATTCCGGCTTATCTTCGAAGTTATCGTCCGAATCGGCGGTTCTGGAATCGTTCGACATTGAAAACAGGTCGAGTTGCCCCGTCAAATTGTTTCGTTTATCGCCCACCGCGCCGCTTATCACCTTTTCGTGCTCGGCAAGCAGAACGCTGCGCTTCAAGCCCATGCTGTCAAACGCGCCGCAGGAGATAAGTGCTTCGACAACGCGCTTATTCAAATCCGCGCTTGCCATTCGAGTGCAAAAGTCGGTAAACGACTTGAATTCGCCGTTTTTATCCCGCTCGGCAAGCATTTTTTGCACGAACGCCGCGCCGACGTTCTTCACCGCGACAAGCCCGAACCGAATCGCGCTGTTTTGTAGGTTATTATCAACAGTGAAACCGCTTCGGCTTTTGTTAACGTCGGGCGGAAGCACGGAAATTCCGCGGTTTTTGCATTCTAAAATATGTTTGGTAACTTGATGTGTGTTCGATAGCAAAGCCGCCATGAAATCGACGGGGAAATGGCACTTTAAAAACGCCGTTTGATAAGCGATAAGCGCGTATGCCGCCGCGTGCGACTTATTAAACGCGTAGTTGGCGAAATCCATGATTTCGTCGAATATGCTTGCGGCGATTTTCTCGTCAATGCCGCGGCGCACCGCGCCGGAGACTTCAATGTCGCCGTTTTCGTCAATAATTCCGTGGATGAAGTTCTCGCGTTCTTGTTTCATAACTTCCGGCTTCTTTTTCGACATCGCGCGGCGAAGCAAATCCGCTCGACCGAGTGAATATCCGCCCAGTTCGCGCACGATTTGCATAACCTGCTCTTGGTAGACGATACAGCCGTAAGTTACGTCGAGAATATTCTCAAGCGTCGGGTGTTTGTAGGTCACGAGGCTCGGATTATTCTTGTTCCGCACGTATGTAGGTATTGAATCCATCGGGCCGGGGCGGTAGAGGGAAGTTGCCGCGATAAGATCTTCAAGACATCGTGGTTTTAGCTCTTTTAAGAATCCGCGCATTCCGCTGCTTTCAAACTGGAACACGCCGTCGGTTTCGCCGCGGGAGAACATGTCGTAAACCTCTTTATCGTCAAGATTTATGCTTGCGAGGTCGATGTAGACGTTGTGCGATTGCTTGACGTTTTCGATGGTGTCTTTGATGATGGTAAGCGTGTTCAGCCCCAGAAAGTCCATCTTCAAAAGTCCCAATTTTTCGATATCTCCCATTGGGTATTGTGTGGTGGTAACGTCATCCTTTTTTTGTAGTGGAACGTATTGATAGAGCGGCTCTTTGGTGATAACCACGCCCGCCGCGTGTGTTGAAGTGTGCCGCGGCAAGCCTTCAACTTCCCGTGCATAGTCGATAACACGTTTTACGTCGGCGTCGGAGTTATACATTTCTTCAAGCTTCGGCGCGCGTTTAAGCGCCTTGGCGATGGTCATTCCAAGTTCGAACGGCACGGCTTTCGCGATGTTATCCACCGTTCCGTAGGGAATATTCAGAACTCGACCGACGTCGCGAATCGCGGCGCGCGCCGCCATGGTTCCGAACGTGATGATTTGCGTAACGTGATCTTCGCCGTACTTGTTGATAACATAGTCGATCACCTCTTGACGCCGCTCGCAAAAATCGATGTCGATATCCGGCATTGAAATCCGCTCGGGATTTAGGAATCGTTCGAACAGTAGCCCAAACTTCAATGGGTCGATGTCGGTGATAAAGAGGCAGTAGGAAACGAGGCTTCCCGCCGCCGACCCTCGTCCGGGACCGACGGAAATTCCGTTGTCCCGCGCGAATTTGCAGAAATCCCACACGATGAGGAAGTAATCGACATACCCCATTTTGTTAATCATTGAAAGTTCGTACTTAATTCGTTCGGCAATTTCGTCCGAAATCAAGTCACCGTAACGTTTTTTCAATCCCTCGTGACATAGCTGCTTCAGATATTCATATGCGTCCGCTTCGTTTGGCGTATCGAACTGCGGAAGGTGGAGCGAGTCGAAATCAAGCTCGACGTTGCACATGTCGGCGACAAGCTGGGTATTTTCAATGGCTTCAGGGATGTAGTCGAACAGTTCGAGCATTTCGGACTCGGATTTGACGTACATTTCACTTCCGTCGAACTTCATTCGGTCCGGATCGTCGAGGGTTTTGCCGGTTTGGATTGCCATCAAGACGTCTTGATATTCTGCGTCGCGTTTGTTTACGTAGTGTATATCGTTGGTCGCAACAAGCCGCAGGTCAAGCTCTCGCGCGAGGCGGATTAGATCTTTGTTCGCGCGGCGTTGCTCGATCATTCCGTGGTCTTGCAACTCGATGAAGAAGTTATCCTTGCCGAAAATGTCGATAAACGCGCGCGCTTTTTCGACGGCACCGTTGTAGTTGCCCTGCACAATCAACTGCGGAATATCGCCGTAAAGGCAGGCGGAAGTAGCGATGATTCCCTCGGAATTCTCGCGTAAAAGCTCCATATCCGCCCGCGGCTTATAGTAAAACCCGTCGGTAAACGCGAAGGACACGATTTTCATCAAATTTTGGTAGCCGACATTGTTTTTGGCGAGCAAAATCAGGTGTCCTGACTTTGAATCGTGTTCGTGGGTTTTGTCGGTCATACGCCGCGCGGCGGTGTAGATTTCGCAACCGATTATCGGCTTAATTCCATGTTTTTTGGCGCGTTCGTAGAAGTCAATCACGCCGTACATTGCTCCGTGGTCGGTGATTGCCATTGCGGTTTGCCCTTGTGTTTTCGCGGCGGCTATTAAGTTTTCAATTCTACCCTGTCCGTCAAGCAAGCTGAACGCGGAGTGGGTGTGAAGATGTACGAATGGCATTGGGGTATTCTCCTTTGTAGGGCGATGCCCTAAGACCTTTTTTGCGCCTGCGGGCGCGGGCGTAAAACCTTTTAGGGTTATGCCCTAGGGCATTAAGACCGTCAAGGGTGTTGTCGAACACCCTCGACACACCCCGAAAAACTTTTAGAAAAGTTTTATCAAAACAGGCGGCGCAAACGCGCTTTCGCGCTATTAAAAGCGCGCCGCTATTTGGGTTAGCGAGCCGCGTTCGCGGAAAGATTAGCAAGATAAGCCGCCGCTTTCGTTCGAAAACGACCCGCGCCTAAAAGCGCGAGATATTGCTTGGGTAGAGTGCGTTGATTGCACTAACTTTCGCCCGCGGTTCCGTCAGCGGGGTACCCGCCCGACGCCTTTTGTCGGGATGGGTCGCGACGGGGAGGGCGACGCTTTTGGTCAAACTTTTGGCGCGCAAAAGTTTGCTGGATTGGCAAGGACTGGTCCTTGCCGCGCCGCGCGCGCCCGCGCAAAGCTCGCCGCCTCAGCGGCAAAAAGGGTTTTAGGGCATTTGCCCTAAAACCGGCGCCGTAGGCGCAAACCTATGCGGCTATCGCCGCAAAACGGTCTAAGGCGTAACACACCTTAAACCTTTTCCGCTATCGCGCTAATCTTCCTCAACCTATTTTGTGTTCCTGACTTGGTAAGCGGAGGAGCGAGTTTCTGCCCCAACTCTGCAATCGAGATATCTTTATGCTTTTTACGCAGTTTCGCTACCGCGTAAAGCTCTGGCGGCAGGCTTTCCAGCCCAATGGAATTCTCAATTTTTCGGATGTCAGCGAGCAGTCGCATTGACGCGCTTATGGTTTTATCCAGATTTGCGTTTTCCGCGTTCACCGCGCGGTTTAGGTCGTTGCGCAATTCCTTTTCGATTTTTATGTTGGTAAGTTCCATGCTCGCCAACGGCGCGCCCATAAATGTCAGCAAGTCCGAGATTTGCTCGCTTTCCTTTAAATATACGATAGAACTGCCTTTTCGCTCGGTCGTTTTGCAATCCAAGCCTAAATTTCTTATGGAAGTTTGCAAGTCATCGCAAAGACGAGGAAAGTGCGCGGCAAACTCCAAATGATACGACTTTTCGGGGTTTGTAATGCTTCCGCGCCGCAAAAATTCGTTGCGCAAAAACGCCACGTCGTCGGATGGCAAAATTTCGTTCGATTTTCGCAATTCTTCTTTAACTTTGTGCGAGAATGAGGACATTTTATATCACCATATCGTTTCGTGCCTCGTGGCACTAAATTTGAATATATCTCTAAATTAAGTCGCGGGATAAACAGGCATTGCCTGTTTTTTTAGCTCTCTATGTAGTACGGATACATGATGCGCGTTGGATTTTAGGCGTTTCGCGAACTCTTCCGCGATTGCGACGCTTCGGTGCTGCCCGCCGGTGCAGCCGATGGCGATTACCAACTGTGATTTTCCCTCTTTGATATAATGCGGGAGCAGGAATTCGATCATATCGTTCAGTTTTTGCAAAAACTCGGTTGTTTGCAGGTGTTTCATCACATAATCGGATACGGATTTTTCAAGTCCGGTTCGAGGTTTCAGTTCGGGAATATAAAATGGGTTCGGCAAAAATCGAACGTCGAACACAAGATCGGCATCAAGCGGAACGCCGTGTTTAAACCCGAAAGATATAACGTTTACGAAGATTTCCAACTGCTTGTCCTCGCTGTAAATGGAAGAGATAAGCTCTTTCAGCTGCGCGTTTGCGAGGTTTGACGTGTCGATAATGTGTGTCGCTCGATTTTGCGCGGGTGTCATGATTTCGCGCTCTTTAGTAATGGCGTCGGTAACTCGCTCGCCGTCGGTTGAAAGAGGATGCCGGCGGCGCGTTTCTTTATATCGTTTAATCAGCACTTCGTCGCTTGCGTGCAAGAATAAAATTTCGTAATTATATCCGTGTGCGGACAGCTCGTCCAAGCATGAGAGGAACTCGTCAAACATGTCGCCGGTTCGAATATCGCTTACCAGCGCGACCTGCTTGATTGCGTTGTCGGATTTGTAATACATTTCCGCGAACTTTGGAATAAGCGCGGGCGGAATGTTGTCAATGCAGTAAAAACCGAGGTCGTCTAAAACGCGAACAACCTGCGATTTCCCCGCTCCGCTAAGCCCTGTGACTATGATGAAATTCAATTGTGGCACTCCTTTCGTTAGGGCGATGCCCTATAACTCTTTTTCAGCGAAGTCGCTGTGGCATTTGCGAATTAATGCGCCTTCGGCGCGGGCTCAAGGCGCGTTGCGCCTTGGACCAATATGCCGCCTGCGGCGGCGAGCTAAGGTTGTCAAGGGTATTATCGAATACCCTTGACGAACCCCGCATTTGAGACTTAGATTGCGTGTTTTATCGCAATCTATAGCCGAAAAGTGCAGGGGCGTAAGATTTTGCTTGCAAAATCCACAGCTATCTGCAAAAACTTTTAAAAAAGTTTTATCAAAATATGGCGGCGCAAACGCGCTTTCGCGCTATTAAAAGCGCGCCGCTTATTGAGGACTGCAAACATAATCCTTTCAGTTTAGTGCCTACGGCGGCAAAAGCCGCATGCTCGACTGAAAGCGTCCCGCGCCTAAAAGCGCGAGATATTGTTTGGTTAGAGGCAAGTTGATTGCACTCGCCGTCGCCGATTCGTTGCGCAGCGTAAGCGTTTTGCGACAACACAAGGCGACCGGGATTGGCAAGGGCAGAGCCCTTGTCGCTCTGCGGCAGCTGCCGCACACGCCCTCGGGCCGGACCCGAATAATGGGTTTTAGGGCATTCGCCCTAAACGCAACCCCTAAAACTCACCTATCATCTTCACTTCCGGTTCAAGTGTAATTCCGAATTGCGCAGAAACTTCGGTTTGAACTTTCTTCAAAAGTTCGCAAACGTCGTTCGCGGTGGCGTTTCCAACGTTTATAATAAATCCGCTGTGCTTATCCGACACCATGGCGCCGCCGATTTTTGCGCCTTTAAGACCCGCGTCGTCGATTAGCTTCGCCGCGAATCCGCCAAGCGGGCGTTTAAACGCGCTTCCCGCGCTTGGGAATTCGAGCGGTTGCTTGCGTTTGCGCTTTCGCGCTATGCTATCCATTTCGGCGCGGATTTCGTCAATATTACCGGGTTTTAGACGGAATACGCTTTCTAAAATTATCCAATTTTCGGACTGGAATATACTTGCGCGATAGCCGAATTTATGCTCGCGAACGCCTTTGAGGACGCCTAAATTTCCGTTTTCGTCGATATATGTCGTTTCGGTTACGACTTCCTTCATCTCATGGTCGTATGCGCCGGCGTTCATAACAATCGCGCCGCCCACCGTTCCGGGGATTCCCGCGGCGAACTCAAGCCCCGTAAGCCCGCTTGAACACGCGACACTCGCGAGCCGAGAGAGCAAGACGCCGCTTTGCGCGGTGATTGTGTTCCGTTCAACTTCAACGCCGTTCAAGCCGCCGGCGATTTTTACGACAACGCCGCGGATTCCCTTATCGGACACAAGCAAATTCGAGCCGTTTCCGATAATCGTTATGGGAATTCCCTGTTCCCTCAAGGTTTTAACGGTGTCGCACAGGCTTTTTTTCGTCTGCGGCACAACAATAAAATCAGCAGGGCCGCCAATTTTGAACGATGTATGATTTTTCATCGGCTCGTCAATCAAAACGTTCGCCGCGCCGACTAACTTTTCAAGCAATTCTTTCAAGCGATATCAACCTTTCAGTTGTGATTTTCTTTTCTCGATATATGATATAAACTTTTCCGCCGAAGTATTCATAATTAATTCCTCGGGGAAGTCGATTTCGGTCAACATTTCAATCGCCGTGTCGAAATTGCCGACATCGAAACAAATATGCGCGTCGCTTGCCACAACAATGTTCGCGCCCAACTTTTTGCAAGTTTCGGCGATTTTGCGGCAGTTCGCTTCGGTTCCGTGCCGCGCGGTGAAGGAGTGGGCGTTGATTTCGATACAAACGCCCGCCGCTTTTGCCGCTGCGATCACGGTTTCAACATCATATTTGAATCTTTCCTCGCCGCTGTGTCCCAAAATATCAACATACGGATTTTTAATCACGTTAAGCCACGTTTTCGTGTGTTGTTCAACGCTTCCGGGAGTATAGCACGGTCTATGAATGGACGCGATAACAACATCGCAAGATTGTAGGTCAATTGCCGTCATATCAAGGGTTCCGTTCTCGTCTAAAACGTTCGCCTCAACGCCGCCAAGCACTTTGATTCCGTCGATTTCGCGCGGAATGTTGTACATGCAATGAAAATGCCAAACATGCGGCGCGTCGACGATTCCGGGCGCGTGGTTGGTCATTACGATGCCTTCCAGCCCCTTTTGCTTGGCAACGGCAACGTTTTCGAGCAACGTGCTATACGCGTGCGCCGACGCGTTAGTGTGCGTATGTGTGTCCATTAGGATTTTCATGTGTGATAACTCCTTTTTTGCCGCTGCGGCGGCAAGCTTTTTTCAGAGCGAGACTCTAGAGGGCATATGACATGATTCGGCAAAAAGCGCCGAGGAAACGGCATTCCGCGCTGATAAGCGCAAATCCATAATTTTACTCCTTCGCCTGCTCCGCCTCCAGCGTCTTGTGCATCTGCTCCAAAAGTCGGTTGTTCAACTCCTCGGCGGCGTTGTAGCCTAACTTCTTCTGCCGGTTATTCATCGCGGCGACCTCTAATATAATCGCCAAATTTCGCCCCGGCTTTACCGGAACGGTGAGGGACGGAATATCGATTCCCAAAATATTTGTATACTCGCTGACGAGCCCCAAACGGTCGTATTGCTTGCCCTCAATCCAGTTTTCAAGGTGAATCACCATATCGATTTTCTCGGTCTGCTTCACCGCGCCCATACCGAATATTTTTTGAACGTCAACAATTCCGATTCCTCGGATTTCGATAAAGTGTCGAATAATTTCAGGACTCGAGCCAACAAGCGCTTTCACGGACGGGCGTCTGATTTCCACCGCGTCGTCGGCGACAAGCCTGTGACCGCGTTTTAGAAGCTCGACCGCCGTTTCGCTTTTTCCGACACCGCTTCCGCCCAAGATTAGGATTCCCTCGCCGTAAACTTCAACCAAAACGCCGTGCCGCGTGATTTGCGGCGCAAGTTCAAGGTTCAAAAACGCGATAAGCGCGCTCATAAAGCGCGAACTGCCCTCTTCGGTGCGCAGAATCGGAACTTCGTATTTCTGCGCCGCGGAAAGCATTTCGGGAAGCACGTCCGCGCCGCGAGTTAAAATTGCCGCAGGAATTTTCTTGCGGAACAGGTCAGCCAAGCAGTCCTCTCGCTCGTGCGCCGTCATTTCGGCAAGGAAAGCGTTTTCAACCATGCCGAAAATTTGGATTCGGTCACTGTCGAAATAATCGAAAAAGCCGGTAATTTGAAGCCCCGGACGATTGATGTCCGCGCTTATAATTTTCGGCTCGCATTCGGGTTGATATACCGTTTCAAGCCGCAATTCCTGGATTAATTTTTCAAGTGTTACAAAAGTTTCGCTCATAAAACCTCACCTCGTATTTATTTTATCATTAATCCGCAATTTTTGCAAATATATTTTTGCGAATTTATACTAAAAGCGGACGAGGTGTAGTATAATAGAGTATGCCGTTGCCACGGCGGGGGTCTTGCGCTGACAAGCGCATATGTGCGGCTGCTGCCGCAGAGCGACAAGGACTTGTCGAAGTCCTTGTCAATCCACGAAAATTTTTTCAAAAAAAATTTAGTAAAACTTGCGGCGGCGGTCAACCGCAACCGTTCAAGCGGCGGCAAAAAACGCCTTGCTTTCACGGGCGGTTTTCACAGGGGTGGCATTAGCGGAAACAAGTTTCCGATGCCACTCCCCAAACGCGCTATGGCGCTATTAAAAGCGCGCCGCTTATTGAGGACTGCAAACATCTACGCATTAGTTAAGTATTTACGGCGGCAAAAGCCGCAGACTCGAATGGAAGCGGCGGTTTATCTTGCTATTCTTTCCGCGAATGCGGTTCGCTAATTTTTTCGAATTCATACGCCAGACGGGGCACCTGTTCGTCGTTTTTTGACGAATGGGTCGGCGGCGTTGAATGAGGTTTTGATAAAACTTTTTTAAAAGTTTTTCGGGGTTTGTTAAGGGTATTCGATAATACCCTTAACGACATTAGTCCGCGCCCGCAGGCGCACAATATGCGCTTGTCAGCGCAAAAGGAGAAAATTATGAAAAAAACCATATTCTCAATTCTAATCCTCGTCGGATTCGGCGTATTCCTATTTACTGTAAGTCCGCAAATGCAAGCGTGGCGTGTGCGCGGCAACTATAATGTAATCCCGGCAATCGCGCCGGAAATTCCGCAATACGATGAGCCGCCGCGCAGCGAGCGTATCGCGAACTTAATGCCGTATGGGAAAGTTTCGGTTTACGTACATTCGCTCGGCGAAGTGGTGTATCTGGATTTCGAGGAATATATTCTCGGCGTGGTTGCCGCTGAAATGCCGGCGTCGTTTGAGATTGCGGCGTTGCAGGCGCAAGCGATTGCCGCGCGGAGTTTTATCCTCTATCGTATGCAAATCTACCGCGCGTATGGCGCGCCGAGTGAACATCACGGCGCGGATAGCTGTACAAACTTCGCGCATTGCGTCGCGTGGACAAGTATGGAAGCCGCGCGGGAGCGGTGGGGCGACAGAGCCGACTATTACGAGCCCCGACTGCGCTACGCGGTGGAGTCAACGGTTGGCGCGTATATGACTTATAACGGGCATGTCGCGCGCGCGTTCTTTTTTGCGATGAGCAGCGGCCGCACCGAAAATTCGGAAGATGTTTGGAGCGCGGCAATCCCTTATCTGCGCTCGGTTCACAGCGGTGATTACTATGATTTGCCGAATTTTCAGACGTATGCCCAATTTTCGGTTGCCGAGTTCGTCGAACGTCTCCGCGCCGAGCGAGCGGGATTGTTGGTCGGTCATACTTTGTCCGAAGCGTTGGGAGAAATCACTCGAACCGATGGCGGAAGAGTGGGAAGTATCAGGATTGGAAACGAAAGTTTCAGAGGAACTGAAATCAGGCGGATTTTCGGACTTCGGAGCCATAATTTTGAAGTTTCGACAGATGATTGGTATGTTTACTTTACAGTACGCGGATTCGGGCATGGTGTGGGAATGAGCCAGCACGGCGCGAACCGCTTGGCACGAGACGGTTTGAGTTATTCGGAAATTTTGAAAACATATTATTCGGGCGTCGATATTACGAGATAATAAAAGCCGCTGTGCGGCTTTTATTACAACAACCGCGTCAGTAACGCGGAATAATAATTCTTCGGCATGTGGTCGCGGACTGACGCGACGAACGGCAGTCTGACGCTTCCAATCCGCAATGTCGCGCCGACATGGCGATAGTTTAAGAACGGATTTGAAAACCGAAACGGGATTTTCGTCACGATGTCGTTGCCGTTTTCGACGCGTATGCTCTTTGTGACAAGCTTATTATAAAGCTTAGCGAACGCTTTGTTCCCAACGCGCGGGCAGCCGAACACGATCACCTCAATATCTCGGTCGGGGAAGTTATACGCCACGTCGAAAGCGCACAAAACACTAAGCGCGGCACCAAGCGAGTGGCCGCAAATTTTTATATATTTTGTGTTTTCATCAATGGCGGCAAGGATTTTGTCTCTTATTCCCGCCGCTTTGTAGGAATTCAAAAATCCGGCATGAACTTTTATATCGCGGCTTATGTGGTCGTACGGAATGTTCTTCTCCCAAAATTCGAAATCGTTTTTCCAGTTTTCAGACGACGCGCTTCCGCGAAACGTGACTCTCAACGTTTTATTTTCCCGCCGCAGGAAACATTCGACATCTAATTCGGGATTATTTATCACGGACACGCAATCGTGCGGGCAGTAAGGCTGAATCTCCTTGTAAGCCGCCGCCGAAAGCTCGAACGATTTTATTATTTCGCTTTTATTCATAGTATCACCCAATGTATAATATGAAATCTTTACACAAGTTGTGTTGACAAAAATGGATAATAGTGGTAGAATAGTGTTTCTACATAAAAAAAGGGAGATGCAGGCAAAGAAAGGGAGATATATCATGATAACTAACAACGCAAAAATGCTTGTAACTATTGTAAATCGCGCTGACGGTGATCAAACCGAGGCGATGCTTAAAAACTATGACTTTTTTCTGCAATTCAGCTGTGACGCCGAAGGAACGCAAGCTTCCGATTTTTTAGCGCTTCTTGGGCTCGGAACGCTTGAAAAAACCGCGGTATTTTGTGTCGCGGCGAGAGAAGTCATCGACAAAGCGCTTGCGGATATAGGCGAAGCATTAAGTTTGGAAAAAGCGGGGCGCGGAATCGCGTTTACCGTTCCGATTAATAACGAAAATACAGAAAACGAGGTGGATGAAATGAAAAATGAACACAATCTTATACTTGCAATTGTCAACACCGGAAAAAGCGCGGAAGTGGTGAGTGCGGCAAAAGACGCGGGCGCTCGCGGCGGAACGATTATTAAAGCGAAACATATTAATTCAGGCGACGTAGTTAAGTTTTTAGGGATTGCGGAACAGACGAAAAAGGAAGTTGTCGTAATCGTGACAAGCAGCGAGCAAAAGCAATCAATAATGGACACGATTGATGAATCATTCGGCGCGCAATCGTCGGCGCAAGGCGTTGTTTTGTCTGTCCCCGTGGACGGTACGGCGGGGATGTCGTTTTAAGGAAAAATGCGTAATTGGATATAAAAAAGTAGAGAATGATAATCCATTCTCTACTTTTTTTAAAATAAAGCTTGACAAACACATTTTTATGCTATATAATACAAACAAGCAATTGGTAATAATTATCATTAAGGAGGAATTATCTATGAAAAAGTTTGTATGTACTATCTGTGGTTACACACATGAAGGAGGCGCGGCGCCGGAGGCTTGCCCGCAATGTAATGTTCCCGCGAACAAGTTTGCCGAGCAATCGGGCGAAGGTTTGGCATTCGCCGACGAACATAGAATCGGAGTCGCTCAAGGAGTCGACGCTGAAATCGTTGAAGGTTTGCGTCAGCATTTTATGGGTGAATGTACCGAAGTCGGAATGTATCTCGCGATGAGCCGCCAAGCGGACAGAGAGGGCTATCCGGAGGTTGCGGAAGCTTACAAGCGTATCGCGTTCGAGGAAGCAGAACACGCGGCGAAGTTTGCGGAGCTACTTGGCGAGGTTGTTGACGTTTCGACCAAGAAGAATCTTGAAATGCGCGTAATGGCTGAACACGGCGCGACGCAAGGAAAACTGGACATCGCTCGCCGCGCGAAAGAGCTTAATCTTGACGCTATACACGACACCGTTCACGAAATGTGTAAAGACGAGGCGCGGCACGGCATGGCGTTTGCAGGACTACTGAAGCGACATTTTTAATCGGAGGATTTCCATATGGAAAAACGGAACACAATTCAACGGCAGTTAATACTTAACGCGGTGGAAGAACTCAACATCCACGCGACAGCCGAACAGGTTTACGAATACGTCGTGCGTAAATATCCGACCATCAGCAAAGCCACCGTTTACCGAAACTTGGGGCAAATGGCAGAGTCGGGCGAATTGTTGAATATCGGCAGTTTCTACGGTCAGACGCATTACGACCATAATTGTCATAAACATTATCACTTTATGTGCAAAGATTGCAGGCGCGTCTTTGACGTTGAGGGTGATTTTGATGACCTTTTCGGCAAGTTTAGTGGTATCGACGGGTTTGATATAACAAACATATCATTTAACGGACTTTGTTGTGATTGCAAATAGAGAAATGTTTTTTCAAAATAAAAAGCGTCCTCTGGGACGCTTTTTTTTATTAAATTTTCGCTAATTCTTCGATAAACTCCGGCGTCGTGCCGCAGCACCCGCCAACGACCGAAACGCCAACGTCGTCAATGATTTTCCTCATATTTGCCGCGAATTCTTCCGGTGTTACGTCGTAAACCGCCTCGCCGTTCACGATTGTCGGCAATCCCGCGTTCGGCTTGATAATGATCGGCAAACTTGTATGTTTTTTCAGTTCCGCCGCCATAGTAAGCATCTGAACAGGACCGACAGAGCAGTTGATTCCAATAAAATCCGCGCCGGCACGCTCAAGAGTTTCCGCCATCGACGGAATATCCACGCCCATAAATGTGCGCAGATTTTCTTCAAATGACATGGTTGCGAAAATCGGCAAATTGCAATTTTCGCGTGCTGCCCGAACCGCGATTTCGGCTTCGGCTAAATCGGTCATCGTTTCTATGTATATCGCGTCCGCGCTGGCTGAAACGCCTGCCAAAACTTGCAATTTAAACTTCTCATATGCCGCTTCGGCGCGAAGCTCGCCTAACGGCTCCAACATCTCGCCAATCGGTCCGACGTTCAAAGCTACACAAGCGTCGAAGCAGGCAAACCTGCACTTTTCCCGCGTTTCAACATCTGCAAACATTGCGCCGCGAGGCTCGGCAGTTTGTCGAAATTCTTCAACCGCTTCTTTGGCAATCCCAACCGCGCTTTTGATTATCTCCTCAAAGTTCGGCTCACCCGCGACGGCGAAAGTGTTGGTTAATATCATATCCGCGCCCGCCTGCAAATAAGCCATGTGAACGGATTTCACCGTTTCAGGGCTTTGTAAATTGAGCAAAACAGGATTCTCGCCGCGATTAAGCTTGCCGCTTTTGTAAAGCATCGTCCCCATCCCGCCGTCGAGGATCAATATTTGATTTTTAATGTGTTCTCTGATGTTCATATGTATTTGCTCCTTATTCAGAGACCGCCCCTGAGGGCGCTACGGCGGCTGCCGCATAGCGTCAAAGGGTATTATCGAATATCCTCGACACACCCCGAAAAACTTTTAAAAAAGTTTTATCAAAACAGGCGGCGCAAACGCGCTACGACGCTATTAAAAGCGCGCCGCTTAAAAAAGGACGGCAAACAACATCCTATCAGTTAAATGTGTACGGCGGCAAAAGCCGCAGGCTGACTGAAACAGCGCTTTATCTCGCTAATCTTTCCCGACTCGCTTACGCTCACTGGATAATTCGACTACAGCTTGTAAAATACACAAGCTAAGTCTCATTTACCGCGAATGCGGTTCGCTAACCAATGCTTTTTATGTCGCCGACTTTGGCGCAAATCGCGGTCTTTGCGTTTGCGACCATAGGCGACCGGGATTGATAAGGGCAGAGCCCTTATCGCCCGTCCGGCAGGACATAAGCCCTCAGGGCATACCCGAAAAAGGTTTTAAGCCTGCCCGCGCAAGGCAAAACCATAATTGTTAATTGTTAATTGTCAATTGTCAATTGCCTTTCCTACCCCGCTTGATTTCGTATCGGCTTATCGCCCTTCTTCGCATACGTTGTCTTAAGCGGCTTGCGATTCGGGTTATACACAACCTCAGGCGGCGCGCCGTCAGTTACGCATTTCTTGGTAATCAGCACCTTCTCGATTGTATCGTCACTCGGCACGTCATACATAATCTCAAGCATGATTTCCTCAATAATCGTCCGCAATCCGCGCGCGCCGGTCTTTCGTTCCATTGCTTTTTTCGCAATTGCTTTCGCCGCCGCGGGTTCGAACTCCAAAATCACATTATCCATCTCGAACAACTTCTGATACTGCTTAAACAGCGCATTCTTCGGCTTCGTCAAAATTTCAACCAACGCTTTCTCGTCCAAATCTTCCAAAGTCGTGATAATGGGCACCCGCCCGACAAATTCGGGAATTAAACCGAACTTCAGCAAATCGCCGGGAACCAACTGCTTCAAAATTTCGCCGGAGTTTTTCTCTTTTTTACTTTCGATTTTCGCGCCGAATCCCATAGTTTTCGACGATACGCGGCTTTCGATAATTTTTTCAATCCCCTCGAACGCGCCACCGCAAATAAACAGGATATTCGTCGTGTCAATCTGCAAAAACTCCTGGTGCGGATGCTTTCTTCCGCCTGTCGGCGGAACGGAAGCAACCGTTCCCTCAAGTATTTTCAAAAGCGTCTGCTGAACACCCTCGCCGCTAACGTCGCGGGTGATTGACGGATTTTCCGACTTGCGCGAAATTTTGTCAATCTCGTCGATATAAACAATTCCGCGCTCGGCAAGCTCAATATCGCCGTCCGCCGCTTGAATAAGCTTCAACAGTATATTTTCCACATCTTCGCCGACATAGCCGGCTTCGGTGAGTGAAGTCGCGTCCGCGATTGTAAACGGAACATTCAAAATCTTCGCAAGCGTCTGCGCAAGCAAAGTTTTGCCCGAGCCTGTCGGACCGAGCATTAAAATATTACTCTTTTGAAGCTCAACATCATTTGTGCCAACGCCGGAATTTATGCGCTTATAGTGGTTGTAAATCGCAACCGACAAAGCCTTTTTGGCAGTTTCCTGTCCGATAACATATTCGTCAAGTATCGCCTTGATTTCCTTCGGTTTCGGCAAGCCCTCAATGGCTTCCATGCCGATTTCGTCGAAATCTTCCTCGAAAATATCAAAGCACAAATTAACGCATTCGTTACAAATATAAACGCCCGGTCCTGCCACAAGCCGCTTTACCTGCTCCTCAGGCTTGCCGCAAAACGAACATTTAAGCGGTTTTCTATTACTTTCTTCGTTGTTAGACATTTAACCAGTCCTTTCAAAACGCCTTCAAAAAATTGCGTCAAATTGCGTGCATTGTGGTGAAAACCGCTCGGGAGCGTATATAAATATATCCGACCGAGTGGTTTTCGCCGCAAGGTGCGTGATTTCACGCAATTTCTACCTCTTGATCATAACCTTATCAACTAAGCCATACTTCATCGCCTCTTCAGCGGTCATAAAATTATCACGCTCGGTGTCGCGCTCGATAATATCAAGCGGTTGCCCGGTGTTTTCCGCCAAAAGTTTGTTCAAATTCTCGCGAATCGCAATCATTCGGTCGGCATGAATCTTTATATCCGACGTTTGCCCGCGCATACCGCCAAGCGGTTGATGAATCATAATTTCGCTGTTCGGAAGCGCGAAACGCTTCCCTTTCGCGCCGGCGGACAGCAAAAACGCCCCCATCGACGCCGCCATGCCAACGCAAATGGTTGAAACATCGGCTTTCGTATGTTGCATAGTATCATATATCGCCATTCCCGCGGTTACGGAACCGCCCGGGCTGTTGATGTAAAAATTGATATCCTTATCGGGGTCTTCGCTGTCCAAAAACAGCAACTGCGCCACAATAAGGCTTGCCGTAACGTCATTTACCTCGTCCGATAAAAATATAATCCTATCCTTTAAAAGCCGCGAAAATATGTCGTAAGACCTTTCCCCTCGGCTAGTCTGTTCAATAACATAAGGCACCAAACTCATATATGTGCTCCTTTCATGGTATTTGCGTGAAATTACGCACCTTGCGGCGAAAACCACTCGGTCGGATATATTTATATACGCTCCCGAGTGGTTTTCACCACAATGCACGCAATTTGACGCAAATTTAAAATCTGATTATTTTGCTACTTACCCTCTTTTACTTTCGCATTCTCAACTAAGAAATCAACCGCTTTCGCGCTGCTAAGATTCGCAATGATATCCTCTTCCGGAATACGTTTTCTAAGCTCTTCAACGTCCATTTTGTATGCTTCCGCAAACTTTTGATATTCTTCCGCAATTTCTTCCTCGCTCGGCTTAATATCTTCCGCTTTCGCAATCGCCTCAATGATCAACGACGTTTTAACGTTCGCCGCGGCTTGTTCTTTCATTTTCTCACGCAATTCCTCAACCGTCGTTCCGGTATACTGCGCGTACATTTCCAAATTCATGCCCTGATATTGCATACGCATTTCGAAATCTTTCATAAGGTTGTTTGTTTGCGATTCTATCATACATTCAGGAATTTCTATCTCGGTATTCTTGGATATTGTTTCCAAAATGCTGTTTTCTAATTCAGCTTTCGCGTTTTTTTCTTTTTGCTCTGCGATTTTCTTGGTAATATCTTCTTTCAACTCGTCTAAAGTGTCGAACTCGCTGATATCTTTCGCGAACTCGTCGTCAAGTTCGGGAAGTTCCGTCGTGGTGATAGAGTTAATTCTCACCTTAAACACCGCCGGCTTGCCCGCAAGCGCCTCAGCGTGATACTCTTCCGGGAAACTAACGTTCACGTCGGTTTCCTCGCCGATGTTTTTGCCCACAAGTTGCTCTTCAAAGCCCGGAATAAACTGCCCCGAACCGATTTTAAGATCGAAACCTTCGCCCTTGCCGCCCTCGAACGGAACATCGTCCACAAATCCCTCAAAATCGATGTTCGCAACGTCGCCGTTCTCCACCGCTCGGTCGTCAACCGAAACCTGCCGCCCGCCGCGCGTGCGCAGCGATTCAAGTTGCGTGTCAACGTCTTCAATAGCGACGTCAACAGACGGTTTCGTCGCGCTTATTCCTTTATATGTACCAAGCGTAAACTCCGGTTTCACCGTAACTTTCGCGGTAAACACAACGCCGGTCGCTTTGTCAAGCTCTTTAATATCAATCTCCGGGCGATCAACCGTCAAAAGTTCGTTTTCGGTAACCACCTTATCATATGCGTCAGGCAAGGCAATGTTAATCGCGTCGTCGTAAAAAACGCTCTCGCCATACAGTTTTTCAATCATCGCGCGCGGCGCTTTGCCGGGACGAAAACCTTGAACTTTCATGTTGCCGACATTCTTCTTGTAAGCTTTCTCAATCGCCGCCTCAAACTCCTCGGCAGTAACGGAAAACTCAAAACTCACCTGGCTATTTTCTAACTTTTCAATTTTGATACTCATTCTCTAACAACCTTTCATTTGTAAATTACAATAATATAATACTTTATTTTACCACAGTTTCCATGTTTTGTCAACATTTAAACATTATTGATTATATGATATGTACTGCAAAAAGTCAAGTACAAAAATAACTATTGCCAATGCTTGAAATATATGCTAAACTAATACGGTATGAAATGGCATCAAAGCAAAAGAAGGTAGGTAATGAATTGAACCTAGATCAAGGCAGCATACCGAAACTGTTACTGCGATTTTCCCTTCCCGCCGTTGTGGGAATGGTTATAAGCTCTATATATTCATTTGTGGATAAAATATTTATAAGTCATGTCGCGGGACGGAACGCGTTTTCCGGAATCGTGGTTGCGATGCCGCTGATCCTTGTTGTTGTGGGGTTTGCGCTTCTCGTCGGAAACGGCGCAGCGACAAGAATTTCCATTCGTATGGGCGAAGGACGCCGACGTGTGGCGGAAAAAACGCTGGGCAACGCGCTGGTTCTGCTTATCTTGGTTGCGGCGTTTATAACAACCTTCGGACTTATATTTCTCGAACCGTTGCTCCGCCTATACGGCGCGCGTGGCGCGGCTTTGTATTACGCAACCGAATATTTGCGAATTTTGGTTGCCGGCTCGGCATTTCAAATCGTAGGATTTGGATTAACCCACATGATTCGAGCGATGGGAAAGCCATACCAGGCAATGGCGGCGCTGATTACCGGCGCGGTGCTTAATATCGGTTTAAGCGTGATATTTGTAATCGTGCTGGACGGCGGCGTCCGCGGCGCGGCAATTTCGACAATCATCGCGCAATCAATCGCAATGATGGTTTCGTTATATATTTTATTGAACAAGAAGAACAAGACGCTTCGTTTTAAATTTAAAAACTTTAAACTTGACCCGAAAATTGTATTCCCCATATTTTCAATAGGAATTTCGCCGTTCCTGGCGCAGATCATGGGAAGTGTCGTTGTGGGGATATTGAACAACACACTTCGTGTTCAGGGCGATTTGGCGCTTGGATACGAAGGCGGATATCTGGCGCTTGGCGCAATGGGAATTGTGTCAAATTTTCTAATGCTTTTCCTAACGCCCATATTCGGGCTGAATCAAGGGTCGCAGCCGATTTTGGGCTTCAACTACGGCGCGAAACGATATGACCGAGTGAAAACCACGCTGAAATATACCATTTCAATCGCGGCGGCGATTTCGTTTATCGGTTGGTGTTTTATCATGTTCTTCCCGCAAGTGCCCATTCGAATGTTTACCGACGACCCCGAATTGATGGCAATCGCGCTGTCCGGAATGCCCATTTTCGCCGGCGCGTTCCTGATTGTAGGGGTGCAGCTGATTCAAGCAATGTTTTTCCAATCAATCGGAAAAGCGAGGATTTCACTTATGCTTAACATGCTTCGGCATGTGATATTGTTTATCCCGCTTTTGCTGATTTTACCGCCCCGATTCGGACTTTACGGAATATGGTATGTTGGCTTGACTGCGGATATGGTTGCGTTTTTAGTTACAACTATCATATTTATATATACGCTTCGCACCAAATTACGCACCTAGCGCGCAATTTGGCACGAACCAAGCCGGTTTTGAGTATTGTAGTAGTAAGAGGTGAAAATTTATGGGAATAATAAAGACAATAAAAAAAGAATGCGTCGCCGCAATGGAACGAGACCCCGCGGCAACGTCGTTTTGGCAAGTGTTTTGGTTCTACCCCGGCGTTCGCGCGATAGTGGCGCACCGAAAAGCGCATAAGCTTTACAAAGCCGGCAAAACCTTTCGTGCGCATAAGATTGCCGCGCGCGCAAGGCGCAAAACCGGAATCGAAATCCATCCCGCCGCCGTAATCGGCGAATGCGTATTTATCGACCACGGAACCGGCGTCGTAATCGGCGAAACCGCCGTTGTGGGCGACGGTTGCACCATTTATCAAGGCGTAACCCTCGGCGGCACCGGAAAAGACGTCGGAAAACGCCACCCTACATTGGGAAACAACGTTCTTGTCGGCGCCGGCGCGAAGGTTTTAGGTCCGTTTACAATCGGCGATAACTCGAAGGTCGCGGCAAATGCCGTCGTACTTACCGAAATTCCGCCGAACAGCACATGCGTCGGCGTTCCCGCGCGGGTTGTCAAGATGGACAACATGAAAGTCGATTTCGATCACGCAAATGTCCCCGACCCTATATCGCAAGAGATTTGCAGACTTTGCCAAGAAATTGAAAAGTTAAAACAAGAGATAAAAAACAAGTAGGGGCGGCATTCTGCCGCCCGCAAGCGTATGAATTATTGTTTTCGGGCGGCAAAATGTCGCCTGCAAGCGTATGAATTATTGTTTTCGGGCGGCAAAATGTCGCCTGCAAGCGTATGAATTATTGTTTTCGGGCGACAAAATGTCGCCCCTACATATTCTTCAAACAAAGGAGAGGTTATTCTGAAGTTATATAACACACTTACACGCAAAAAGGAAGAATTTGTCCCTATCGACAAAAATGAGGTCAAAATATATTCGTGCGGCCCGACGGTATACAACTATTTTCATATCGGAAACGCCCGCCCGTTTATATTATTCGACGTTTTGCGCCGCTACCTTGAATACCGAGGATACGGCGTGAAATTTGTGCAGAATTTTACCGACATTGACGATAAGTTGCTTAACAAAGCTAACGAAGAGGGCGTGACGGTCAAAGATATCGCAGATAAGTACATCGCCGAGTATTTTACCGACGCGAAGGGGCTTGGAATCCGTGAGGCGACCATTCACCCCCGCGCGACCGACAATATCGACGCCATTATAGAGATTATTAAAACCCTTGAGGATAAAGGGTTCGCGTACAACGTTGACGGCGATGTTTATTTTTCAACGAAGAAGTTCGAGGAGTACGGAAAACTGTCGCACCAGCCGTTAGACGAGCTTGAATCGGGCGCGCGGGTTGACGTTGCGGAAGTGAAGCGCGACCCCACCGATTTCTCCCTTTGGAAGAAGCAGAAAGAGGGAGAGGAGTGCGCGTGGGATTCGCCGTGGGGCATGGGGCGCCCCGGCTGGCATATCGAGTGTAGCGCGATGGCGAACAAATATTTGGGCAAAACCATCGATATTCACAGCGGCGGCAAGGATTTGGTGTTCCCGCACCACGAGAACGAAATCGCGCAAAGCGAGGCGGCGAACGGACAAACCTTCGCCAACTACTGGATTCACAACGGCTACATCAATGTTGACAACCGCAAAATGTCTAAATCACTTGGGAATTTCTTCACCGTCCGCGAAGTGGCGGAAAAGTACGGCTACGAGGTGGTTCGGTTCTTTATGCTGTCGTCCCATTATCGAAGCCCGATAAGTTTCAGCGTTGACGTTATGGAATCGTCTAAAGCGGCGCTTGAGAGAATTTACGCGTGCGTGAACAAATTGGAATTTTTACAGAAATCGGTTGACATAAAAAACAATGAAGTTGACATAAAGTATATTGACGAAGTTTATGTCAACAAACAGAAGTTTATCGACGCGATGGAAGATGATTTAAACACCGCTGACGCGATTGCGGCAATATTTGATATCGTATCGGCGGCGAATAAGTATATGCAAGGCGAAAACCTGTCCGGCGAGGCGATTGCGAAAACTCTTGAAGTGATTCGCGAGCTCGCCGATGTTTTGGGAATCTTGCAAAAGTCGGAAGAGCAAGGCGTATCCGCCGAAGCGCAGGCGCTAATCGACGAGCGCGCCGAGGCTCGGAAGAACAAAGACTGGGCGAAGTCGGACGAGTTGCGTGATAAGCTAAAATCAATGGGAATCACGGTTGAAGACACCTCGCAAGGCCAAAAAGTAACGATAGGATAAATTAAAACGGAATTATCTTTTGAAATAGTTTTTTACAATCCTCAGTCAGCGTAGCTGACAGCTTCATTTGAGACTTGGCTTTCGTTTTTGGAAAGCCATAGCCGAAAAGTGCAGGGGTGTAAGATTTTGCAAAGCAAAATCCACAGCCATCTGCCTTTGCCAAAGGAGCCTAAAAGCCAAAGCCCCCTTAGGCAAAGGGGGTGCCCGATAGGGCGGGGGATTGTCATATATCAATACTGTTTTAAGGGTATGATTCCTAATTAAAATAAGGAGTGGTTGTATGCAACGGCTAGACGTAAATCAACTAAAAATTTCCGCGGCGAACATTCGGAAAATGTTGCTTGAGGCAATATATTCAGCAGGCGCAGGGCATCCGGGCGGATCGTTATCATGCTCGGACATTTTGGCGTATCTTTATATGCACAAGATGAATGTTGATCCGAAAAATCCGCAAAACCTTGACAGGGATAGGTTTGTGCTGTCTAAAGGGCATTGCTCTCCCGCGCTTTACGGCGCGTTGGCGGAGAGAGGTTTCCTCCCGAAGTCTGATATCAAAGGGTTTCGGCATATCGACAGCTATTTGCAAGGGCATCCGGATATGAAAACCGTTCCGGGTGTTGATATGTCCACCGGCTCGCTTGGGCAGGGGATTTCGGCGGCGTGCGGCATGGCGCTTGCGGGGAAACTTGACGAGAAATCGTATCGAGTGTATTCAATCCTTGGCGATGGCGAGCTTCAAGAGGGACAAGTTTGGGAAGCGGCGATGTTCGCGGCGCATTACAAGTTGGACAACCTTACCGCGTTTCTTGATTTCAACGGACTTCAGATTGACGGTGATATTCGAGAAGTTATGAATCCGTGTCCGATTGACGAGAAGTTCGCGGCGTTCGGTTGGAATGTTGTAATCGCTGATGCGCACGACTTTGAGGCGATTGACAAAGCGGTTACCGAGGCGGAGACCGCCAAAGGTAAGCCGACGGTGATTATCGCGAAGAGCGTGAAGGGCAAAGGCGTGTCGTTTATGGAAAATCAGGCGGGCTGGCACGGCGCGGCGCCGAATAAGGAGCAGTACGAGCAGGCGATTGCGGAGTTAGGTTAAAGGCGCACCGCGCCTTAGACCGTCTTGCGCTGACAAGCGCATATGTGCGGCGGTTGCCGCACGGTTTTTAGGGTTTCACCCTAAAAACCCATGATTCGGGTCCGTCCCGAGGGCGTTTGCGGCAGCTGCCGCAGAGCGACAAGGGTTTATTGAAACCCTTGTCAAGCCCCAAAAAACTTTTAAAAAAGTTTTATCAAAACTTGCGGCGCAAACGCGCTATTAAAAGCGCGCCGCTATATGAGGACTGCAAACATAATCGTATCAGTCAAGCAACTACGGCGGCAAAAGCCGCAAGCTTGACTAAACGGCGTTCGTACACACTAGTCTTTCCGCGAATGCGGTTCGCTATCTTGTGTCGCCCTCATGCCAGGCGGGGTACCCGCGCGTTTTTTGTGTGGGTCGGCGGCATAGTAGGCGACGGTTTGATAAAACTTTGCCGTCAAAGTTTTTCGGGGTTTGTTAAGGGTATTCGATAATACCCTTGACGACTTTAATGCCTTAGGGCATACCCTAAAATGATTTTAACCCCCGCGCCGCAGGCGCAAAAAAGAAAGGATGATATACGAATGAGTGAAATGAAAAAACCTATCGCAACCCGCGAAAGTTACGGAAACGCGCTTACCGAACTTGGCGCGGTGAACGAAAACGTACTTGTCCTCGACGCGGATTTGTCGAAATCGACAAAAACCGAAGTTTTCTTGAAAAAATATCCCGAGCGATTCATAAACGCGGGAATCGCGGAGGGGAATATGATGTCGGTCGCGGCGGGGCTTGCGACTTGCGGAAAAGTTGTGTTCGCGAGTTCGTTTGCTATGTTTGCCGCCGGTCGGGCGTTCGAGCAGATTCGAAATTCCATCGGATATCCGAATTTGAACGTTAAAATCGGCGCGACGCACGCGGGGGTGTCGGTTGGCGAGGACGGCGCGACGCACCAGTGTTTGGAAGATATCGGAATTATGCGAACCATACCGAATATGGTGATTATTAACCCTGCCGACGACGTTGAGGCGCGACTTGCGGTTAAAGCGGCGGCGGAGCATAACGGACCGGTGTATTTAAGGTTCGGCAGGCTTCCTGTGCCCGTGATTTACGACGAGGCTACATACAAATTCGAGATTGGCAAGGGCGTTTTGCTCGCAGACGGAAGCGATGTGACGCTAATCGGTACGGGGCTTATGATTGGCGCGGCTTTGGAAGCACGCGAGTTGCTTGCCGCGGACGGAATTTCGGCGCGGGTTATCAATATTCATACTATCAAGCCGATTGACGCCGACATTATTACAAAAGCGGCGAAAGAGACCGGCGCGATTGTAACGGCGGAAGAGCATAATGTCCTCGGCGGCTTGGGAAGCGCGGTTTGCGAAGTTGTCGCGGCGAATCACCCCGTTCCCGTAACGCGAATCGGAACGCAGGACGTGTTCGGCAGAAGCGGAAAACCGAACGAACTGTTGAAAATGTACGGTTTGACGGCGGAAGACATTGCGAAACAAGCGAAAGCGGCGATTGCGATGAAGAATAAATAAGTTATATTTTGGGAGGCTAATATGAGAGGTTCAATATTAAAAAAGATATGTGCCTTGTTCGCCTTATTGTTTGTGATTGTTACTGTTATAGGTTGCAATAATTCCGCAGATGATGATTCTATAAGATTAACAATTATGGAGCAACGAACAACTCGGCATGTTGAGCAGGCTCTCGTTACTAAAACACAAGCCGTAAGGCTTGGCGATGTGATAATGTTGGATGGTCTTCATTCGGATAGTGAGCACTTTATCACAATAAAAGAAATACAAGATAATTCTGTGATTGTACAAATTGACGATTCGCTTTGGCACGAGAATAATACTTATCATAACCGCTCAATTGATCCCGTGGAAATTGAATACGGCGAAGAATATTGGCTTAGGACACCAACCCGAAGTTCGCATATCGATTGGATACTGGTTTTTGAACAATAATAATTTGTAGGAAAATAGTTGTTGACATGGGATATTATATATGATATAATCGCAAAGTGCGCGATTGAAACGGCATAATGTAATTGCCACGCGCTTAGGCGCGGGCTGCCGTTATAATTGCCCTTTACTCCATATTCTTGGTTGCAGGGGAAGGTTTTTCACCCCGCCTGTTACTCAGAGTATAGGAAAATTTTAATAGTGAGGTGAAAGATGTATGCGAAAAGAAGTAAAAGAATCAATTATCAAGGAATACGCTACTCATGAAGGGGATACGGGTTCTCCCGAGGTGCAGGTTGCTCTGCTGACTTACAGAATTAATCATTTGAACGAGCATTTGCAAACGCACAAGAAAGACCACCATTCAAGACGTGGATTGCTGAAAATGGTTGGGGTGCGACGTAGTTTCCTTAATTATTTGACGAAAACTGATATCGAAAGATACAGAAAATTGATTGAGCGACTTGGTTTGAGGCATTAATAACAAGAGTGCAGAGTACAATTTGTACTCTGCACTTTGTATATTGTGTATGTAAGGGCGGCAGAATGCCGCCCAAAAAAAAGGAAACGTCTAAATCGCCGGGCGGCAGAATGCCGCCTGAGAAAAGGAAATGCCTAAACCGGTGGGCGGCAGAATGCCGCTACAAGGTTACGCGTTTACCGAAGTGATAAAAAAAGGAGAAAAAATATGACTAAGATTTATAAAACTATGGTTGCGGGGCGGGAATTAAGCCTTGAGTTCGGCAAAGTTGCCGGTCTTGCGAACGGTTCTGTATTGGTTCGGTATGGTGATACCGTTGTTGTTACGGCGGCAACGTCGTCGGACAAGCCTCGCGAGGGACTTGATTATTTCCCGTTGAGCGTTGACTATGAAGAGCGGCTTTACGCGGTAGGGAAAATTCCGGGAAGCTTTATGCGCCGTGAGGGACGACCGAGCGAGAAAGCGGTTCTAACGAGCCGCGTAATCGACCGTCCTATGCGTCCGCTGTTTCCGAAAGATTTGCGCAACGACGTTGCGATTGTTTCCACCGTTTTGTCGGTTGAGCAGGATAATTCGCCGGAGTTTTGCGCGATGATCGGTTCAAGCGTCGCGATCGCTGTGTCGGACATTCCGTTTAACGGCCCGATTGCGGCGGTTTATGTCGGTTATGTTGACGGCGAGCTTGTTGTAAACCCGAATGACGAGCAGCGTAAGAAAAGCACGCTGACTTTGAACGTTTCGGGGTCGAAAAATAAGGTTGTTATGATTGAAGCGGGCGCGAGCGAAGTGCCTGAGGATGTTATGTACGACGCGATTATGCTTGCGCATGAGGAAATTAAGAAGCTTTGCGATTTTATTCAAGGAATTGTCGATGAAATCGGGAAACCGAAGTACACATATACTTCTATGGACGTTGACGCCGAGATGTACGAGGCGATTCGCGCATTCGCGGAAGAGATGGTGAAAGAAGCGCTTGACACCGACGATAAAACCGTGCGTGACGAGCGATTGGTTGTTGTTTACGACAAAGTTTACGAAAATTTCGCGGAAACGTATCCGAAAGAGGAATTTGACAAGGCGATCGGCGAGTGTTTGTATCAGCTGCAAAAGGCGATTGTGCGCGCTTGGTTGGTTCAAGGCAAGCGTGTTGACGGCCGTGGTATGAACGATCTTCGTCCGCTTACGGCGGAAGTTGGATTATTGCCGCGAACGCACGGAAGCGGGCTGTTCGCGCGCGGTCAAACGCAGTGTTTGACGGTTGCGACACTTGCGCCTTTGCGTGAGAATCAGTTGCTTGACGGGCTTGACGACGAAGAGTATAAGCGATATATGCACCACTATAATTTCCCGTCGTACAGCGTTGGCGAAACGCGTCCGTCGCGTGGGCCGAGCCGCCGAGACATCGGACATGGCGCGCTTGCGGAGAAGTCGTTGGAGCCGGTTTTGCCGAGTGAGGATGATTTTCCATATGCGATTCGTTTGGTGTCCGAGATTTTAAGCTCGAACGGTTCGACGTCGCAAGGCGCGGTGTGCGGAAGCACGCTTGCGCTTATGGATGCGGGCGTTCCGATTTCCGCGCCGGTTGCGGGAATTTCGGTTGGATTGATTGACGAAGGTGATGGAAAATTCACCACGATGGTTGATATTCAAGGTTTGGAAGACTTTTTCGGCGATATGGACTTTAAAGTTGCGGGAACGAAAAAGGGGATAACTTCAATCCAAATGGACTTGAAAACCGATGGATTGACACCGGAGATTATCAAAACCGCGTTGACGCAAACGCGTGACGCGAGATATTATATCCTTGACGAGATTATGCTTCCGGCGATTGGCGCGCCGCGTCCGGAGATTTCGCAATACGCGCCGAAGATTATCAATATTGAGATTCCGGCGGACAAAATTTCTGACGTTATCGGCAAGCAGGGTGCGGTGATTAAGAAAATTATCGCTGATACCGGCGTGAAAATTGACGTTGTGGAAGATGGGCCGGTTGGTAAAGTGTTTATCGCTGCGGTTAATCCTGAGGCGGGCGAGAAAGCGCTACAAATTATCCAAGGTATCGTTAAAGAGCCGGAACCGGGCGAAATTTATGACGGAAAAGTTGTGCGAATTATGGATTTCGGCGCGTTTGTTGAAATTCTGCCGGGCAAAGACGGACTTGTGCATATTTCGAAGCTTGCGAAAGGTCGGGTTGAGAAGGTTACCGACGTTGTAAAAGAGGGCGACGAGATTAAGGTTGAGGTTATGGAAATTGACAAGATGGGTAGGATTAATCTCCGCAGGATTATAGAGGAATAATCATACTTTATTATAGCTAAGACTCTGCAGGGTTTGCGCCTATGGGCGCGTGGCTTTTTCGGGCCCGTCACGAGGGCGAATGTTACTGATTCGGCGAAAACCGCCGAGGAAACGGCATAATGTAATGGAACACAAAATACGTGTTGAAACGAACGAATGAAAGAAAAAGCTTTCCCGACTCGCTTTGCTCACTGGATAATTCGACTAGAGTTTTGCAAAAAACAGCAAAACTAAGTCTCATTTACAAACCACGCGATTTGTGTCGCGAGCGGCGACAGAAAAGCGGGGTTAACGAGCCGCATTCGCGGAAAGATTAGCGAGATAAAACGCCGCCTTAAATCAAGATTGCGGCTTTGGGAGTGTCGTCGAAAACTTGTTTTCGCTAACGACACCCCTGTGAAAACTGCCAAAGAACACGAGTCGTTTTTTGACGATGTGTGATTTGTTGCGGTTGACCGCCGCCGCAAGTTTGGCATAAATTTCTTAGTAGTTTACTGCTTAGAAATTTAGCCCTCCGAAGCGTCTTGTGCGAGGAGTTTCATCATTTTTTGTTAAAAAATTGATTCGGCAAAAACCGCCGTGGAAACGGCGCAAGGTGATTGCCACGCACTTCGTGCGGGCTGTCGTTACCGGGGATTGATAAGGGTGTTCGATAACACCCTTATCGCTATGCGGCAGCCGCCGCAAAGTCTGTCGCCGTAGCGGCGACAAAAGGGTCATAGGGCATCGCCCTAACGAAAGGAACAATCCTATGAGATTAGATAAGTATCTGAAAGTTTCGCGGATAATCAAGCGCCGCACGGTTGCGAACGAGGCGTGCGACGGTGGGCGAGTGGTAGTGAACGGTAAAGCCGCCAAAGCATCGTATGAGGTTAAGCCTGACGATATTTTGGAAATTCGATTTGGCGAGAAAACGCTTAAAATTCGAGTTTTGGATGTGAAAAATACTGTTCAGAAAGCTGACGCGCCCGCGTTATACGAAGAAGTGAATTAAAAAAAACCGCCTAAAGGCGGTTTTTTTAATTATCAGTCAACAATTGGTCCCTCAAGGATAAAGTTTACGCCGTTTTCTTTATTTTCCACCCAAATTGTTCCGCCGAAAAATTCGACGATTTTCTTAGCTATAGGAAGCCCTAGACCATAATTCCCTTTTTCGCCTTTATACAAGCTATCAAAAACTTTGCCAATATCTTTAAGATTTATAGTATCACCATCGTTGAAAAATTCAAGCCTTGCAAAATTTCCGTGCGATTTAAGCGAAACAGATACTCGAGTTTTTGCATGCCGAAGAGCGTTATCCCAAATATTCTCAATTGCAATCGTAAATTTTTCATAATCACCTTTAATTTTGACTTTTTCGATATCTAAATCAAAATCAAGGTGATCTCCGATAATTTCAAATTTGTCAATAACGTTATTTACGACTTTGTCTAATTCAATTACAGAAACTTTATTATGCTCAAGAACGTAATCAAGCGTGCTGTAATACAAAAGCTGGTTAATTCGTTGGCTAAGCCTTAATGATTCATCCCTGATAATTTGCGCGGTTTTTTCGAGAGAATCAACATGAACGCCGTCGACTATAGCGTCTGCGTGGCTCATAATAACCATAGTCGGCGTCTTCAAATCGTGCGACATGTTTTGAAAAAAGTTTTTCTCTTGTTGATCGGCACGTTTAAGGTCTTCTTGCATTTTATTTATTGATTCGGCAAATCGCCCGATTTCGTCATGGCTGTCTATTATTATCGGCTCGCTCCAATCTTTGGCGGCGATCTTTTTTGTGAATTTGTCAAGTTTGGCAAATGGTTTCGATATGTATATTGTTGTAAGCTGCGCCGTTGCCAGCCCTATAAGTATAAATACTCCGCTTGCGACAAACAGGAAATATGTAAAAGTATGATCGTGAACATTCGGTATGTATGAAAACAAAAACGATCCGTCGGCTGCTTCGGTAATCGCGATGATATAATCCGTACCGTCCCAATGCTGGGTGATAATTTCGCTTCTCATGCCCAGCTCTGCGAAACTCGCGAACAAATATCTGCCGTCACATTGTATATCGCATAAAGTTAGAGGATAAACGCTTACTCTGTATATGATTCCGTCGTAGTATAAAAAATGTAAAATCCCTTGCAAAGCGCTATACTCGGTTAATGTGGCAAACTCGTGAAACTCAAGTTCTAAAAGCATTTCATGCGTGAAAATTAAGTCGTGAATTCTATCCTGAGTCTCTATGCCTCTAAAAATAAACACTTGCATCAAATACAAAGACACGGTAAGCAACAGAACTATCGCCGTAAACGCCGCCCACATTCGCATTGTAATTGTTTTAAACCTAAATCTCATTATTCATCACAACCCAATCTATAGCCATAACCATATACGGTTTCAATTCCTAAATGTTTTAGCTTTTTCCGCAAGCGCCTGATTGTGTCGTCGACCACTCTGTCAGAACCGAAATAGTCGATTCCCCAAATTTTTTCTAAAATTTGCTCTCTTGTCAACACGTTATTTCTATTATCGATAAAATACATAAGCAACTCGAACTCGTTATGGGTCAGCGAAATTTTCACATCGTCCATAAGCACGATATGCTGATTTCTATTGATTTTATATCCGTGTATATAAAAAGTGCCGTCAACTTCTCGGTCGTTATAAATTCTTTCCATCAATTTGTTTACCCGGATTACAAGCTCGCGCGGCAGGAACGGTTTCGAAAGATAGTCATCACTTCCAAGTTCTAACCCGACAACGCGGTCAAGCTCTTCACTTCTGGCAGATATAAATATCACCGGCGTGTTTTTTTTATGCTCTTTAATTTTTTGAATAATTTCGTATCCGTCAGCGCCGGGAAGCATAATATCAAGAACCCACAAATCCGGCTCGTCTTTTATTCGATTAATTGCCGAAACACCGTCAGAAAAAGAAACGACTTCATATCCGTCATTTTGCAAATACTTTTCCAAAAGCGTTTTCAAGCTTAATTCGTCTTCAACTAAATATATTTTCCGTGCCATATAAATCCCCCTTTATAGCAATAGTATAACACAAAAAAAACAATTTTTCAACAAAATTTTTCTCAAAATCGCCAAAAATAACACAACATAAAATTATTAAATTCGCAAAAAATAATATTGTCGAAATTTTTAATAAAAATTTATTGAGGAGGGTTATTAATGGGAAGAAACTATAGAAAGTCAAGGCTTTTGCACCCGGAATCTTACGACGCTATGCAAAAACTTAAGTTTGAATGCGCCGCCGATTTAGGTCGAACGCAATTTTGCAAAGAAAATAACGACCATTACAAAGGCGATCTTACGGCGCGACAAAACGGCAGCGAGGGCGGCCCTATCGGCGGAGAAATGGTAAAACGAATGATCGCCGCGCAACAGCAACAAATGTTGAATTCGTAACAAAAAAAACCGCCTTTCGGCGGTTTTTTATTGTTTTAGTTGTTTTTCATTCCGTTAACATACGATTTCTTCTCATCTCGCTTATTCTGAACCATATCCAACGCTTCACCAAAGCGCTGGAAATGCACAATTTCTCGTTGGCGCAGGAATTTGATTACGTCGCTTACATCGGGGTCATCGCATACGCGTAAAATATTGTCATAAGTTGCGCGCGCTTTTTGCTCTGCTGCCAAGTCTTCAACTAAATCGGCGATTGGGTCGCCTTTTACTGCCATGCTTGCAGCCGTCCACGGCATTCCGCTTGCCGAAGTCGGGAACACTCCCAATCCGTGGTCAATGTAGTATGCGCCCATGGGGCTTTTTTCGATTTCTGACGCCGAAAGGTTTCGGGTTAGCTGCGTGACCAAAGTTCCGACCATTTCTAAATGCCCAAGTTCTTCGGTGCCTATTGAGGTATTAAAATGACACCAGCTACTTGGAGTCTTGCAAACCGCCATTTTGTGGATGAAAAATTGAGTTGCACCTCAATTTGATTCTTCTTATAAACCACTATTTTATCTAAAATATGACGATAGAAAGTATCGTTCCATTCATCGCCATAAACAAGATCTTTTAACGTTAAATTTATTTCTGCCAATAAAACATTTTGACTTTGCGAGAGCTTCTGTTGATTTTGATGAACGCTAATTTTTTCAGCCAAGACTATCGATTCCGCATCATACTTCGCATTCATCTCCTGAAAATCCTGCTTACTAATATCCTTATTCATATACAACTCAAGAAGTCGCCGTTTTTTATCGGATATTTGGGCGAGTTTTGACTGTGAATTCTCGATTTTATTTTCGCCATTTTCTGAATCCATAACCTTTTTAATAATTCCGGCAAGATTATTTACAATATTTTCACGTTCAATCTGAAGATTTTTCACAACTTCTCGACAGATAGTTTTAGTATCATCATCGTTAATTGACATTCCTGAACATCCAACTTGATTTCCCGCTTTATCAATATGCGGTGCGCCGTGCCGCGTACCTTCATAACACCTCCACGCTTTATATATGCTTTTGTTTTTTCGATTTTTTGTGCGCGATACATACGAAAAACTGCAAATCCCGCATTTGATTTTTCCCGAAAAACAATATCGGTTGGAGTGTTTGGCCTTCTGTTCGTCTGACGGCGAACGTCGCGCAAGTTCCAACTGTGCTTTGTCAAACAATTCTCGGCCTATAATAGGCTCGTGATGGTCTCGAAGTACAACTAATTCTTCTTCGCCGCGATTGTATCGTTTCTCGTGAGTCAGATAGCTTGGAGTATAAGTCTTTTTCTGCACCAGGTCACCACAATATTTTTCGTTTCGCAAAACTCTTAAAATAACCGTATTAGACCAAGTTTTCATATATGTAGAGGTTCGAAGTCCTGCTTCCTGTAATTCACGGGCAATGACATAAGTGCCTTTCCCTTCGTTGACAAATTTATGAAAAATAAGCCGCACAATTTTCGCGCCATCATCGTTGATATACAACTTGCCGCCTCGTACATTATACCCCAACATATCTCTGCCGAATACTACGCCTTGTTCCATTCTCCGCTTTTGCCCCCACTTCACACGGTCGGAAGTCTTGCGGCTTTCCTCTTGCGCAATCGACGACATAATAGTCAGTCGAAGTTCGGCATCAGCATCCAAAGTATTGATATTATCGTTCATAAAAATAACGCCGATACCAATGTTTTTTAATTTTCGGGTATAGAAAATACTATCCAACGTGTTCCGGGCAAAACGACTGATTTCTTTCGTTATAATTAAATCAAATTGCCTGTTTTCAGCATCAATCATCATTCGATTAAAAGCATGACGTTTTTTAGTGGAAGTTCCGGTTATTCCTTCGTCCACATACACTTCGGTAAGTTCCCAAAATGCGTTGTGCTCTATGTAGTCTCGAAAAAATTTCTTTTGACTTTCCAAAGAGTTCACCTGGTCGTCCTTGTCCGTTGACACACGACAATAAGCCGCCACCTTTTGGATTTTATCGACTGAATTTACATTATACAACCGCATCGCCTCATTTTCAACATTATAGCCTATTTATATCATCGCTTGTAAGTCCCTTTTATCTTTATTTCTTCCATGCATTGCTCAAACTGCCATTGATTCAGGAGACTCTTCTCCAATAGCGACAGTAGTAACGCTTCTTGAAAATTTGTTGTAAAGTTTTTAATTATATTATCGTCAATTTGACTTTCAGCTTTAGTGATTTCTATAAGTTTAAAACATCTTGCCGCCATTGGGCAACCTCATTTCAATTTGATTTTGAATATAAAAAAATACCGGACAAATTTTTGTCTGGTATTAGTTTATGATACTCAGCTTGTCCGATATGAAATGTTAACTGCCAAAATTAAACTTGATATATTTTGAATAATTCCTCAAGAGATAATTGTCTGCCAAGTATTTTAGTAAGAGCAAGTTTTCTTTTTTTAAATAAAAAAGTTAACATTTTTTTAACGCTCTCTTTGTTCCCGTAATGCAAAAGATTATGGCAATTACTACATAAGCATATTATGTTTCGTTCTCTATCCAAACTTACTTCAAAGCGTTCAGTTTCCTTCATAGGAATAAAATGATGCGGTTCCATATATAAAACATCAGCATTACGTCGAATAAACGAAGTATGGGTAGCATCCACTTCACATAAATGATCGGCAAGCGCAAGCGCTCTTTGTGAAATTACAGGGTTTCTTGTATAAATTTTTCGAGAGCCTATTATTTTTGCGGCATTTCCTTTAGGTTTTGGGATATCTTTTAACTTTATTTCTTTTTTGTCCAAATTAAAATGTTCAAAAAATGTATTTTGTATTAATTGTTCATCTTCTTCACTTTCAATATTTTCTGCAAATTCAAAACTTATTTTATTATAGAATTTTTCGGTAAAGATAAAACGAGTGCCGTACATTTCTATCACCATGCGTTGTGATAATTCCTTATGGTATCCGCTTGCCTGCGGTGTTATATCCCATACATCGCGAGTTTCTCCTCTTATGTATTTCAGGTCTTTAAGACGTCTTCTTGCTTGCGCAAATTCATTACGCCATATCTGTTCAGATTTTCTTGAATTTCGAAAACTGTCATTTTCATCATTCATTTTCCAGTACGCATTATTTTGAATATTTTCTAATGCTTCAGATTTTGCGCAAGAACCACCCAACTCCATGATTGATTGCAGTAAAACAAGCTGATATTGTTCTCCTATATTTATTTTTCTCATAAGTTTAACTCTCCTCTTTGCAAAAAAGAATAAATCGGCTCAGAAATAAAGCAATCCAATACTGCTTGTTGAATTTTCTTAATCTTATTGATATCCTCTTTCGATAAATTTTTATCATTTTCTATTGTTAGCGAGATCTGATAAATAAGCTCTCCAATTTTTATTTGTTCATCTTTGGGTGGAAATATAATAGGCATACGAGACAACATATCATTATTAAGTGTAGCGCGAGTAGTAGCATATACCATATTTTTTATAGTTTGCCTAATAAAATCTGAACGAAAATACGCGGCAGCATATTTTGAATCTATCATATCATCTATCGGTCGCAATCTTTTAGAAAACGCGTTAAATGTTGCTTCGGAGTAATCTTTTAAAGCAACACAACTTAAGGCTAATTGACCTGCGTCCTCGCTTGTGCGCGATAAAAAAACATCTCCGGATTTTATAGAATGAGTATATTTTTCGTATTTGTCTGAATTTACCAATTCGTCAAGTTCATATGGTACAAAAAAATTATTGATAATTGTTTTTAAATTCAAAAAAGGAGAACCATGCCCATAATTTTCCTTGCCTTTTTTAGCCACCCCTCCAAAAACTTCATATAAATCCGTTAAATTTCGTTTACTCCATTTTGCTTTTAAATTTATATCATCCAATAATTTTTTTGATCTGTTGTCTGATAGGATTTTTTCACCGATTAGTCGATCCACGTTCTCTTTGAGCTGTTCCAAACTCTTTTTATGTTCGGCCTCGTTGTACTTTTTATACTCATATTTTATATATCTTACCGGAGACAAATCGTACCCTTGATTAGCAACATCTTCCATAGTCGCGATCGCGTAAGGAATATCTATATCAATTATATCTTCGTTTTTAAAATTTGTGTAAGCTGAAATAATTGCATAAACATCATCTTCTCCCAGAACTCTTTTCCAAGCGGACAGAGAACCCGTATCTCTGGCGTCAATAAAAAGAATATTGCCTTTTCGTGCTTTTTTGCGACTCAATATCCAAATTGAGCAAGGAACCTTGGTATTGAAAAAAAGATTCCCTGGCAATGTTATAACACATTCAATCAGGTCATCCTCAATAATTGCCGCACGGATTTTTTCATTCCCCATTTTGCTAAACATGGCTCCATTAGGCATAATTGTAACAATTTTTCCATTATCAGTCATATGGGAAATCGCGTGTTGCAACCAAGCGAAATTAGCGTTTTTTTCAGGAGGTATTCCGTAACGCCATCGTTGATCATTTCTTAAATACTTTTTTCCCCAATTATTTTGATTAAATGGCGGATTAAGTAAAATGTAATCTGCTTTTAAGCCTGGTTGCAAATCTTTTAAAACGTCTTTATCATCTTGAATTTCCAAATTAGCTTCTAAATTTCTTAAAAACAAATTGATTTTGCACAGACAGTATGTATCCCTATTTTCACATTGACCATATAAATTAATGTCTTTAATTTCACTTACATAATCAGCAGCGCCTATTAACAAAGCCCCGCTTCCGCAACAAGGGTCATAAATTGTTCCGGCGGACGGTTGGCAAAGCTTAACCATAAGTTGCACTATTTCTTTCGGAGTATAAACATCTCCGTTACCGGAATCCCTAGATGCATAGCGTCTAAAATATTGCATAATATTTTTGTCTATATCAGATGTTTTTTGAAGTTCCTTTTTCATAAAGCACCTCCAAATTAAAATGAAATAACTTTATATTTTTATGTCTGTTTATATCACACACAATGCCGCACAACGGAATAGATTTAATCCTATTTTCAAGTCCGAAATTCCTTTGTAATTTTTCTAAACCCAAACATTCACTTAGTAACACATTTTATCACTTATTCCTCGGAAAATCAATATATTCTTTCGAATTTTTACATTAAAATTGGCAAATGTGTTGGTGTTTTTTATTTATATATTCATAATAACTCTCGCATCGTAAACTCTTTTTCCTTTTCCATAGATTTGTCCGCTTCTTCCTATTGTTAAAATAAGGCATTCACATTTATGTATCTTACTTGAAAGCCAGAATCGTCATTTCGATACTTCGGTTCCTATATCGGTCAGCAATCCCTTTGTAATACCATCAGGCATTGAGAATCGCTGCGATAAATATCGCAAAGATGCGCCGAGCTCGCCGTCCCCCGAACTGAATTTATAGCGCACCCCTTATGGCTGTAAGGAAAACACGGCTCTATATGGTGCAACAGGGGGAACTGAATTTATAGCGTTATACCAAAATTTTACTAAAATGCTTAATAACTAATCGCTGAAAAAATATTTAATTATTAAATAAAAGAGATTGAAATAAAAAGACTTAAATATAATTTTAATTTTCGTCGACAAATTGAAATTAAAATGTTAAAATCGTTTTATTAAGATAGTAGGAGCGTGATTCTATGAATGATAAAAACGAAACATATCTAAAAAAAGGTTATAAGAATAATGAGCAAAAGCATATAGATACAATCAGTAAAGATAAAATGAATTTCAGGGTTATAAATTATTACCCTGAAGACAAATTTATAAATAGAAAATATATAGAAAAAAGACTATTCGATGTTTTTAAAAAATATGAATCATAAATAGAAAATATATTTAAAGTTGAACAATTACTACGTTAATACTGAAATAAAAATTTTTATAGGCATTTAACGGACAAGCTCCGTTCGTGAATTAAAAAAGACATCTGCAAAAAATTGCAAGTGTCTTTTTCTTATACAAAAATGGCTTAAACGAATATTTCCCGCTGTAATAATCCTGTAATTTCACGACCCTGCATGGCATATACATATAATAATTTTACGATACACACCACCAAAACCCCATATTTAGGGCGATTCCCCACTCCGCAATACAGGGGTCTCGGCTGTTTTTTGATAAAAAAAGGTTGTGAAAACACCCGAGACCCCTGTATTACTACGTTGGTAATATTTCTTTGTGGGTGGGGTGGGGTTTTGGTGGTATGTGTTTGGATATAGGTGTGGTGTTAGGTAGTAGTTAGTATAGTAGTGAGAGGTTAGGTAGTAATCAAATCTTTCCCCTTTCGTCCCGCCCGCCCGTACAGGTTCCCCTTTCTTAACTCTTTTAAGACAGGGGAGCCTTCCCAATAATATTTAAAATAAAGAGGTGATTTTTATAAATAAAAATATGAGATTAGAAAAAAGAGATTATAAAATCTTAAATGTAGTTTATAGATTTAGATTTTGTTTAGGTCGGCACATTAAAGCGTTTGCAGATTATAGCAGTTTAGGAGCGACCGACAGAAGATTAAAAATCTTAGTTGAAGCAGGATTTTTAGAGCGTAAAAAATACATCTTCGGAGTTCCGTATTTGTACACGCTGAGCCATAAAGGCAGAAAATTAATCGGAGTTAATAAAAGAGCGGAAACAATCCGCCTTGATAGTATTACACACGATATTCATGTTTTAGATACGGCAATTTATTTTTTGAATAAATATAATATCAGTTTAGACGATATTGTGACCGAAAAAGAGCTAAACTCATTAAACGGTTTTGGACTTCGTAAGCGTTATCCCGATTTTGTTATCAATCAAGGTGAAACACAAAAAGCGGTTGAAGTTGAATTGCACCCGAAAAACAAAAACACATTTGAAAATAATGTAAAAACAAATTATCTAAACTATGATAGCCAAACTTGGATTACCAACAATCCCAAAGTTAGAAGAATGTTACAAGTTTTACAAAACGCATATTCCAATATTGAAATCATGCGCTTAGAGGAGGTATCAAATTATGTCAGCAAGTGAAATAGTCAGTATAATTACAATCTTGATAATTTCAGCTATCTTTGTTGGATTGCTGAAATTTATTCAAACTATAAAATCAAATCAAAGCGAAGTCTACAATTTTGATAAAGATTACAAAAATGCCGTCAATAGACCGACATACTCCGCAGATCCCCAAGGGGAAGCTACATATATCGGCCACACCTCAAACAAAAAAGGCGTGTTTATCCCCAATGAGGCTAAACACGTTTTTGTTTGCGGTACAACAGGGAGCGGAAAGACTGTTGCACTCGCCAACTTCCTAAAAAGCGGAGTTAAAAACGACTATCCTATGTTAGTCGTAGACGGAAAAGGTGATACAGGCGAGGGCTCGCTATTGGAAATCACAAAGGACATATGCAAAGATAGAAAAATTTACGTTATCAATCTCAACGATCCCGAAAACAGCGACAAATACAACCCATTCAAAAACACAAACCCCGATGTCATAAAGGATATGCTAATCAATATGACCGAGTGGAGCGAGCCGCACTATAAATTTAATACAGAGCGTTACATTCAGCGATTGTGCTGTCTGCTTGAACTATCGGACATCGAAATATCATTTGAAAGTTTGATTAAATATATGCCCGCCGAAGATTTCGTTGTTTTAAGTGAAAAACTATCCGATGAAAAGCTAATCACCAAAGAACAGCATATCGAAAATACTAATCTTGCCCGAGCAAACAAGGAAATCATCGAGGGAGCGGCGGCTCGATTTGCGACCATAAAAGAGAGTAAACTCGGACAAATTTTCGACGTTTCGGGGATAGATATTTACACAGCGTTACAAGAAAACGCAGTTATCTTGTTTATATTGAATCCGCTTTTATATCCCGAAACATCGCCGTTGATTGGCAATTTGATTGTGATTGACAGCAAAAAGGCAGTCAGTAATTTATATGCCAATAAGAAGAAACGCATATTTTACATATTGGACGAGATAAATGTTTACGCAAATACATCGTTGCTTGATTTGGTAAATAAATCACGTTCGGCAAATGTGACTTGCGTACTTGCAACGCAGAGTTTATCAGACTTAGACGGTGTAACCGACCAACTCAAAGAGCAAATTATAGAGAATTGCAACAATTATATCGTACTCCGCCAAAATAGCCCTGTAAATTCCGAGTATTGGGCGAACGTAATCGGCACAAGGGAAACAATGCACCCCACATATCAAGTTGATAGTGGCGAAAGCACAG
Organism: Oscillospiraceae bacterium; assembly: GCA_009780345.1. GTDB lineage: Bacteria > Bacillota > Clostridia > Monoglobales > WRAG01 > WRAG01. The sequence continues at coordinate 13,333 of WRAG01000011.1, read as the reverse complement.
GCTTAGGCTCGCTCCGTAAAGTTCATGAATATATCTATCACCCGCAAATTATAAAGCATTTGGAACAAGGCAAGGCAATTTTCGTTTCAAGGGATAAAATGTTCCACACTAAAATACATATAAACAAGCCTTTTTAAAAAATTTTAGGGGGAGTTTGTATGCGTAGGGAAATATTCAGCAATTGGCCTTATATTTTTTGGTTTGCTTTTTACTTCACAATTTTTTGGCTGATTTTAGGCGGTACAGGGCAAGCGTTTATGTGGGTATCAATTATTTATATTTCGTCAATTTTATTCGCCCTTTCGCCAATGGCTGAAAGTCTATGGCGAGGTGTGTCAAAGGTTAGACCGATACGGACGGAAAGCGAGAGAAACCGCCTAATGCCCTTATTTGAAGATGTTTACAGGCAGGCAATCGAAAACGATCCGAGATTATCACGAAATATCACATTGTACATTCAAGAAAATATGGAAATAAACGCTTTTGCCTTTGGGCGTGGTACTCTCGCACTCACAAAAGGTAGTATCGAGTTATTGAGTGACGAGAGCCTAAAAGGCTTGATTGCTCACGAGTTCGGGCATTTTTCACATTTTGATACTATGGTATCTTTAATCGCTTATGTCGGCAATGTTTTTATGTCGTTGATTTTGAAATTTATTCGAGGAATCGCAAATATTTTACTTTTCATAGTTAGGGGTAAAGATTCAATATATACCCTTGTTTTCAAAGTGCTTTATTACATAATCGAGGGGATTTACCGATTTATTATGTTTATCGGGGATTTGATTTTAATGTCGGTCAGCCGTGAACACGAATACATGGCGGACAATTTCGCTCACAAGTGCGGATTTGGGGACGAGTTGGCTGATGTATTATCTCAAATCCACCAATTTTCAACGAGTTCGCCGGAAAGCGTGATTGAGCAACTCCGCAGTACGCACCCGCCATTGACACGCAGGATTGAACGGTTGGAAAAGGCGAATAAGCTAATATAAAAGAAAAATGGCAAGCATTATTTCAATGCTTGCCATTATTTATGGTTTTCTAATCATTTTCGCGCCACATTTCGGGCAAGGAGTTTGCGATACTGTAATATGTGAGGGGGCTAATTTTCCGTCTTGATATCTTTTAAATCCGCAATAAACATTTACACATTGAAAAAATTGATTTGCCATTTGGCAACACTCCTAAAAATAGATATAATTTAATTTTATTTAGTATTTATATTAAATTATTCTATTTCATAGAACCGATCTAATTCTTGCCGTTTTGGTCGTTTGGATATTTTTACTCAACACGTTCAGCGATAAGTCTTGCTGACCGGCTTGAAAGAATTATGCCGTAATTTCTATCAACAACAAATCTCATGCCTGTATCACGAGGCAAAACATAGTCGCCACCTATCCCACGCAATGTACCATAAATTAAACGGATATTGCCACTATTTGTTGAGTTTCTTTCGTCCCAAGGATTATGATAATTAGTAGAAAGTATGCTTCTATAATTATAATGTCCCTCAAAATAAGCAGGATTTACACTCCAATTAAAATTGTTAATAACTAATTCAAAATTTCTTTCAACATATTGTTGAACTCCCCCAAGAGTGGGAGAGCGAACTCTATCATTAAATATCCATCTGCCTGTTATATTCCAGTATTCTCTATGTTCACGAAGTCGAATTTCACTTTCCCATTTCCACCCAATAGAATCAAAAGTGAAAACAACAGCCTGTACTCTTTCTAGTGTCATAAAGTTATATACATTACGCGTGCTATATGTATAAATAATAATGCCGTATTCTAAATCAATATATTCTCTTATTAGTTCAAATTCTTGATTTTCTTCTGCAATTAATAAGTCGGCTTGCTCTTGGGGAATAAGTGTCAAAGGAGTTACTATTTCAAATGATATTGCCCTATGATTATTCAATATCCAACCGCCAACATCATAATATTCGTACAATAACATATATTCGCCTATTATACTGAAATTGTTATTACTTTTAGTTATTGTGGCATAAATTCTATCTGTTCTATTTTCTGTCTGCCGTCTATCAATAGTTAAGCTATCAATAGAAAAATATTGAAAATCGCCGTCAACCAATCTGTATTTGAATGCGTAACGACTATTTAAGTCGTTAATCATATCTCGCTCTCGTGGCGGGTTGTTTGAGCCACACCCAATTAAAAATATAATCAACATTGATAAGGAAAGCAGAAGACAAATTTTTTGTAAATTTTTAATAGTCATATTCATCACCTTTCGGTTTATTGATAAAATCTGGGTTCTGCAAGATGTAATCTTCCCGCACCCATCACATCGCCATCGCCTTCAAGTCTAATTCTAAAATCATTCCCACCGGTAATATTGATATCAAAATCTATCGGTCTTGAACTTTCTGTCATTGTAGGTGAAGTATAAACAATTCTTCCATCAACCTCTACTATCATTCTTGCGTTAGTACGAGTTGTGCCTTGTGGTATAAAAATAGTTCCTCTAAAACGAGAATACCGCATATTTAACAATCCTCTAAAAGCAAGGTCGGCGGTGCCACGTCTAAAAACATTGTTATACGAGTTTCCATAATTGTCTCGAATAGTCCCTCGAACAGGTTGCAAGTAAAAGGTGCCAAAAGTTCCTGCTGGGGCGATGTTTCTCACTTGGTCTAATCTTGTTGTTGGGTGTTGCAATCTTCCGTCCATACTGCCAAGAAAAACAGTCCAAGTCGGACCATCCCAATAAATAGGTGTGCCAAATGCCTCGGCAATTGCACGAACAGGCAAATACGTAGTACCCTCAAAAATGCCCGCTTCAACGCGATTTCCTTGTGCGTCCCTCATATTAAGCCGTCTGCCGTCAACATAAACGTTGATTCCTGTATGTACAGTAATCGTTTCTTGAACAAGCCGAGCCACCGCAGGTATAACGAATGTGCTGACAATGATTGTCGCAATAACTCCCAAGATAAAATACTTTCCTTTTTGTAACTTTGTCATTTTAAAGCCTCTTTTCTATAATTTTTAGTTCATTATTTTTTCCACGAAAAAACCTCATATGCACGATATGAAGTTGACTTGTACGTTTCCGCCAAAAGTAGACTTTAAATGGAATTGCATTTTTAGCAATATTGCACAAATTCGATGTATGTTTTTTGTCAAAATAGACAATAATTCCGTATTTTTGTGTCAAGTGTTGACACGAAAACATACGAATGTTATTATTAACGAGCAGTCCACGAAAGGTCTACCTTTCGTGGACTGCTGTGTTTTGTTATGCTTTGTGTAAAAAGTAAAGGGGCGGTACAACAATGATAGGACAAAAATATGCCTTAATCCGAGTTTCTACAAAAGATCAAAACACCGAAAGACAAATAATAAGAATGAAAGAGTTGGGCGTACCAATGGAAAATATCCTTATTGAGAAAGAAAGCGGTAAAAGCCCAGAGCGAAAAGCTTATCATTGCTTTACAAAGCAACTTAAAATGAACGATATTCTGTACATTGAAAACATTGACAGACTTAGCCGAGATTATGACGGAATTCTTGACGAATGGTATAAACTGACAAGGCAAATCGGCGTTATAATAAAAGTTTTAGACACTCCGCTAATTGATACAGACCAAGCGGACAATAGCTTATTTGGGCGATTTATTCGAAATATCATGCTACATATTTTATCTTTTCAAGCTGACTATGAATGGCAAATCAGAAAAAAACGACAAGCGCAGGGGATCGCTGTCGCACAAGCAAACGGAAAACAGTTCGGGCGAGCGAAGTCGGTAATCACCGAGGAAGAAATAAATATTGTAAATCAATATCAAAGCGGACAAATTTCTTTGAATACTGCACTAAAATTATCGGGCAGAAAAAAATCCGCTTTTTACAACCTATGTAGTGCGGTTAGTGAAATACAAGAAAAGGAAGTAATATGAACAAGTTATACAAATTAAAACGATTGAGGTCAGAAAGAAATTATAGTTGTGCTGATATGGGGAAGTTGTTAAACGTTAGCCGGATTTATTATTGGCAATTAGAAAATGGAAAGCGGAAGTTATGTTATTATATGGCGGTTAAAATATCTAGTATTTTCGAGTTAAATCCTGACGATGTATTTTATGATGATGTTGGAATAATTTGTAATAAAAAATGATATTAGTAAATAGGCAGAGTTACCACAAGTAGGCTAACGAAGAAGATAATGGTTATTTTTTAATCATTATCTTTTTTTGTTTTCCAAAAATATCATGATTTGATTTTACAAATCATGGAAATAATGGTATTGTAATATTAAATTCAAGAAGAATTAGAGGGATTTTATGGATGGTTTAGATATTGCAATTGCGGAAATATTAAAAGAATATTTTATAAAAAAAGGATATTCAGAAACATTTGTCGAAAAATACATTATAACAGATGAACGTTTTTTAATTTTAATAAAAATACTTAAAGAATACTATTTGATTGATTATCAAATAAAAGATAAAAAAGGAGATATTGATATGGACGGAAAATCAGCAGCAGACAGAGACGTTGATATGCTAAAAAAAGAATTGCTAAGAGAATTAATAGAAAGTTTGATGCCTGCTGAAAAGCCTGCTGAAACAGATTTTTACGAACTTATTCGCATTGCTGATGGAAGTATATCAAAATTGTCAAGCAGTAACAAGAAATTAGAAACAGCATCAGAAAAATTAGAAATGTATATTAAAAAAAACATAAAAACAGCAAGGGGATAATATATGTCAAATAATACACCAACGCTTGAATCTTTAATGAATAAAATAGGCGAAATCGCAACAGCGGCAGAAAAGCAATCAAGCAGGATTGAAACGATGTCCGACAGTCTTATAAAAATATTGCAAGACCAAGAACAAAAAATAAATGATGTTGTTGAAAAACAAGAAAATAAAATCAAAGACTTATTGCCTAATGCAATATCTGCTATGGGTGTTTTTATTGCAGTCGTTGTTGTAGTTTTTGGGGGAATTAATTTAATGTCAGCATTTCAATCATTGCGATACGTTCATATATTTACGATTTCTTGGGTATCTGCATTGGTGGGAATATTTGTTTTCAATATTCTTTTTTTATTGATGTTTTGCATTTCAAAATTATCGGGTAAACCAATAAGCAATTCTTGTAACAAATTTAGAAGAAAAGAAGCTGTTAAAACAACAGAAAGACATTGTATTAATTGTAGTAATGAAGACATCTCAAAAGACTGTGCGGAACACTTTAAAAAACCTTTTCGCAAATATTCGTATTTGTATATTATAAATATGATGTTTATAGTATTAATAGGTGTATTGCTATGGTATGGTACTACATATGATTTATTTAATATAGATTATTATAATTTGTTTAACGCAGCCCTGCACTAAAATAACGCAAACTTTCAAGAGAATAACAAAATTTACCCTTGTATTATAAACTCCAAATGCAATATATACAATGAGGTTGATTTTTAGACAAAATGGAATTCGCTTTTTAAACGGCGAGTTCCTTTTTTGTCGAGAAGTGAGACGAAATAATTTTATTTAAAAAATGCCTACCCTTGTCAATAGGCAAATGCTATATCAAATGCCTATGACTTCAAATCCAGTAATTACAAGGGCAAATCAAGTTTTGACTGCCCTTTTTTGCGCCTTGAAGTATGCCCTTTTTTAGGTCATTGACTATGCCTTTTAGTGTGATAAAATATTGTATGATACGGAATAATTGTATCCAAGCAGTAACCAATGATATAAATTATTTTGTATTTTAAAAGAGTAGTACATTACATTTTTGCGTGTAATTTACTGCTCTTTTTGGTTGAAATAGAAAGAGAGGTAAAAGAGGTAAAGAGGGAGTGAAAAATGAAGTTTTAAACAAAAAGTTGTTAGACTTATACAGTTATGTAGGTCTGCGGAATATCATATTAGATATTTTTAAGTTGTTTCAGTATTTAGAAAGCACAAACGAAAAAATAAATATCCCAAGGATTACAAGAGGTTATCAAGTTCGTTACGAACAAATTATGCCTATTAGCAATTCAGCGATAGAAGATTTTATTTTGATAAAAGAAATATCTAAAATAAAAAATGATTATTATAGAAAAAGATTATTTTCCAAGATAACAGTATCTTTAAAGAAATTGAACGAATTGGAATTAGATGTATTTCATTATGCGTTTTATGAAAATAAAAATGAATATGATATTGCAAAGGTTATCAACTGGGGACATAAAAAGGTTAGGCAAGTTAGAAAAAGTGCTTGCATTAAATTTTTATCCTCGCTTGGATTAGATAATCAATGTTTGAAGAAAGATGTTAGGATCAAAGTATTAGCCTAACATCTTTTTTGTAAGCAAAAAAATAGAAAGAGGTTATGTTTTATGAACACATACGAATTAGTAAACGAAATTATTTACTATTACAAATATTTCAATATAATCGAAATGGACAATGAAGTTTTGATAGCAAAAGAGGTAACAAGCAGAATAGAAAGCATTATCTTTATAGAAAATCTTTTAAGAAGATTACACCAAGAAATACGTTTAAAAAGATTTCTAAGGGATAGAAAAAGATTGGAAACGTTTTTAATAGAATTAGAAAATAGAAAAACAATGTTATTTTTAGATCAATTTTTAGAAGAAAAAAGCCAACTGGTAAGCCAGTAGGAAAATAGAAACAGGGGTATTATGGAAAAAATAGAATTAGCAGAAGAAATAATCAATTTCTGCGTGAAGTATAGATTGCTCGGCAATCCCAAAAGGATAATTAAGTCAAAGGATAGAGTTATACAGGAGTTAGACAATGTAGAGTTTGTAGAGAGTCTAATAAGTGTACTTATTAAAAAATCAAAATATATTAATATGGATAATAAAAGTTTGGAAAATTTGCTTGCCAAACTTGAAGAAGTAAGGCTTGATTTAGAGTAATGACAGATAGTTAAATCATTGAGAAAAATAGTAAATTGTAGTAATATGTATGTATCATTACATATTGCTACGCCAATTAAGGGGGTATTGGTATGACTTATGGTGAATTGTTTGTCTTAATAAGCAAGCAATGGGCGAATGTAAATGATATTAAGCAGTTATGCGGTAATGGTCGAGATAACGCTCGCCAAATTAGAAATGAAATTGAATCCGACATATTAAAGAGCGGTAAAAAATTTTTGGGTGGCAAAGAAAAGAAAGTTCTTATGTCTAAAGTTATTGATTACCTAAATATGGATATTGACTACATAGCAAAAATGGCTATGTTAGAAAAGGAAGTCAATAATGATAGGAAAATATAGAAATGGCTGTATATGAATCAAAGACAGCTACAAAAGACGGACGAAAATGGTATTTTTCCGTCAAATATATAAAAGTTAATGGTGTAAAAGACCGAAATAAAAGCAAAAAATTTGCAACAGAGAAGCAAGCCCAAACGGCTGAAATCCAATTTTTGGTAGATAACAAAATACAACAGGAAGTAGGTAATACAAATCCCAAAATAGATATAACATTTGAGGAAATGTATTCTAAATATTTAAGTTATACCGATACCGAAAAAAGAATAAAAGGTTCTTCAAAGTATTCTAAAATTAGCCGTATTAAAAACCACATCTTGCCTCATTTTGGCAAAATTAATATTCACGATATAACAGTTAATGTGATTATAGATTGGAAATCTATAATCAACCAAGCAACATATAGCAAAGACAGAAAATATTCTCTTAAATACAAGAGAGCACTAATTTCTGAATTCCGAACAGCTTTAAACTATGGTGTTGAATTTTGTGGATTAAAAGAAAATGTTGCAAAGATAGTAAGTAATTTTCACGATAAAAGTGAAACAGTAATTGCTGATGAAGAAAAAATCAGATACATTACGCCTGTTGAATATAATCTATTTGCAAGTGTTATTGATAAGATAGTGTATAAAGTATTTTTTGCTTTTTTATACTATATGGGAGTTAGAAAAGGCGAAGCACAGGCATTATTTTGGGAAGATATATTATGGAATACTAATCAAGTACGAATTATTAAAACTGTTACAACAAAAACTGACGAACGTGATGAGTATGGTAATAGATTTAAAATCACCAATACGAAAAATCGAAAAAACCGAACAATTAAAATGCCAATAATATTGAAAAATCTATTGTTGGAATTGTATCAGCATTATAAGGAACTTGAGGGATTTAATGAAAAATGGTTTGTCTTTGGCGGCAATAGGCATTTAGCAAGCCAATCAATAGATAACGTAAAGGATTCTTCTTTTAAATTAGTAAAAGAAAAATACGGCATAGAAATAAATAGAATTACAAACCACGAATTTAGACATTCGCACGCAAGTTATTTAATTAGTAAAGGTGTCAAGGTTGAACTTATTGCTTATAGATTAGGCGATACCGTTGCTGTGGTATTAGAAACTTATGCTCATTTATTCCCCGAAGTCGAAGATGTAATAATTGAAGAATTGGACTTGATTGAAGATAATTACAATATAGATTTAAACTTAATAAATTCAAGCATGAAAAAAGAATTTTTCAAAAGCCCAGCAGCTACAAAAAATCCTTTATTCAGTTAAATATGTTTCAAGTGTACCTAAAGTGTACCTAAAACGCTATAAAACACTTACCAGTGCCGCAATTACGGCATTTTATGTCATTTTGGTGGAGAATACCGGAAACAAGAATACATAAACCGTTCATAACTGCATATAGGTCAATATCCCATAATTAGGGCATTTGTGAATTTTCATGACTTATCACAAAATGATAGCAAATGAAAAAAGTGTACCTAATTTGTACCTAGATAAAAATAATTTTTAGACATGGACTTTTGACAAACGGTTAAATTCGTTTGTTTTTTCTTGTGCTAAAAAAGAGGATTTTCGCACAAAAAAGCGAATATATAAACTAGAGCCATAGGACAAGCGAAATCACTCATATACATCATATTGGGTGATAAGTATGGTTGAAAATAAAAAAAGACTTACTTATACTATCGAAAACATTTATAACGAACAAGGTGAAAAATTTATAGACTTGCTTGCGCAAGGCGTTAAAAGACTTGATTTATCTAATATACAAAAGCGATTAGTTATTAAGCATAAGGAGGATATACCTAATGTTTAATAACTTTTTAGAAATAATATACAAGGTTGCAATTTATTTGCGGTTATCAAAGGAGGACGAAAGCTCCGAGCAATCGGAAAGTATAGCAAATCAAAAGGAATTTATAACGCAGTATGTCATAGAGCAAGGTTGGAATATCGTAGACATCTATATTGATGATGGCTATTCGGGGTTGAATTATGACCGCCCCGACTTCAAGCGAATGATAGCTGACATCGAGAGTAAAAAGGTTAATCTCGTAATTACCAAAGATTTATCAAGGTTAGGTAGAGATTACATAGATACAGGCTATTATTTGGAGCGGTATTTTCCCGAAAAAAATGTGCGGTATATTGCTTTGGGTGACGGAATAGATACATTTTCACAAAGCAATAACAATGATATGTCACCGTTCAAGTCCGTTATAAATGATATGTATGCAAAAGACATATCAAAAAAAGTGCGGATTGCTATGGATACCAAACGCAAGAACGGACAGTTTATCGGAGCGTTCGCTCCTTACGGATATATCAAAGACCCGAATGACAAAAACGCATTTTTAATTGATGAGGAAGCCGCAAAGGTGGTACGGCGGATATTTAACGATTATATGAACGGCATTAGTATGTGTGGAATTGTTAAAAACTTGAATAATGAGGGTGTGCCTTGCCCTGCAAAGTACAAGTTACACACAAGCACATATAAAAATGCTATGTTAAAAAAGTATCGTTGGACACAGGAAACAATTAAGAATACTTTGACAAATCCGTCTTATATGGGAAGCATGACACAGCGTAGGCAAGAGAAAATCAATTATAAGTTGGAAAAGTACAGAAAAATTGATCGCAAGAATTGGATTATCGTCGAAAATACGCACGAGCCAATTATATCGTCCGAAGATTTTCACGCTGTACAAGAACTTATAGAAAAGCGTATTGTCCATTATGCGAAACCCGAAGAAGCACCGCATTTATTAAACGGCTTGCTGTTCTGCCAAGATTGTGGAGCGAAAATGACATATCGGCGTAGTAAGTCTAAAAAAATGATGATGTTATGTATGACTTACACTAAATACGGCCCAAGCGTTTGTACTAATCACCAAATGTACGAAAATGTCGTTGAAAGCTACGTTATAGACGAGTTAAAGGCTATGGCAAATCATACCTTGAATGATGATTATTACAAAGAGTTTGAGGGATTAAAAGTCAAGAGAGGAAAGCAAATCGAAACCGAACTTGAAACCATTAGCCGTAAACTTGCCGAGGTTAAAGAAATTATAAAAGGGTTGTATTTGGACAAGTTAAAGGGCGTAATTGATGAAGATCTGTTTTTGTCTATGTCGGGCGAGTATAACGAGGAAAAGGAATTTTTAAGCCAAAAATATATTAAACTTGCCGACAAAATGAAAGCCGAGCAAGCTCCCAAAACTCCCATTGATTATATGTCAATAATTAAAGAAATATCTAATTTTGACATAGTAGAAAAATCTATACTTTTTAAGCTGATTGACCGAGTAGAAATCACAGCGGAAAAGGAAATAGTTGTAAACTGGAAATTCTCAAACCCTTATGTATCAATAGTTTGAGGACAAACTAAAAACATAGTTTGGCACTCAGGGCCGCCGTATTGTGATACAATATAGCTTGCTAAGCGCGGGTTTGGATTTTTTACCTTAATCGGGTATTGTAAATTCTTTTGATAACTCCACATATATTATTTTCACTCTCCTTTTTAATTCTAACGATCGTGCCTCGCGGTACAATGTCTGCACATGTTTAAGCGCGTCCATTCAGCAGGCTTGCCCGCTAATCCCACGGCCACGGGTCGTCAACCCAGTCCCACCTGTCCATAGATGTCGATGCGGCGGCGGATAGCGGGCCGAACCGCGCTTCAAACTCAGTTACCAGACTGCGCAATTTTTTCAGATTATCGTGATACTGGTTAATTCCCATTCTATCGTCCGGGTGCGTGTCGAGGTACAAGTTCCAATCGCCAACGGCAAGCCCGTAGGCGTTAATCCGTTTCATTAACATTTCTCTGCTCATTACTTACAACCCTCCCCTAAATCCTGATAACCATACACGCCAAGGGGCTTATCAAGGTCAGGAAAAATTGTTCCCCGCTCAAGCCCCATCTCTGACATATACAAATTCCTATCGTTCGCGATTTGTTTCGGCACAAACGCGTATCCAAGCCGAACGTCAACCGACGGATGCACCGGCGGCGGAATTACTCCGACAGGCGGCACGGGCATGACGGGCGGCATGGTTCCTATCGGCGGCGGTTCGGGCATTATCGGTGGTCGATTCATCATATTATCCATATTTTCCATAGAAAAATCCTCCTAAAATAAGTCAACATTAAAACCTGATAGGTTTCTTTACATAATATGTTTACATAATGAAAAATGTGAAATTTTCGTATCTTGCAAATTTTTGTCGAATATGATATGATAATTTAAACATCAGAATGGAGGAAGTTTGTGAAAAAGAGATTACAAGAATTTAAGAATTTCGCCATAAAGGGAAAAGTGTTGGACATGGCGGTCGGAGTTATACTCGGGGGCGCGTTCGGCAGGATTGTGACTTCGTTTGTGAACGATATCTTAATGCCGTTTATAAGCGTATTTACCGGAAGTGTTTCGGTGGCGGAGTTAGCGATTACCATACCGTCGATTGACGGTTATACGCCGCCGGTTTTGATAAATTACGGACAATTTTTGCAAAATATTATTGATTTTTTCATAATTGCGCTGTGTATTTTTATGATGGTGAAACTTGTCACCGGACTTAGGAAAAAATATATAAAAAGTAAGCCGCAAGAGGAAGAAGTTCCCGCTCCGCCGTCGAAAGAGGAAGAGTTACTTCTGGAAATCCGCGATATGCTTAAAAAAGAGGACGCGTAAGCGTCCTCTTTTTTAATTCAGCATTTCTTCAATATTGTCCGCGGTTATGGTTACCGTTCGTGTATGCTCGTCCCACTCGACGGCGGCGTCTAACGCCTCCGAAATTGCGCGGAGGGGCACAAGTGTGCGGTTATCCACAATAAAATTGATTTTGCCGCCGGTTATCAATGGCGAGTCAACCACCCAATCGCTACTTTCTGCCCCTAATTCATAAGCGATGTCATCAAATATATGAATCAAAAATTCTATTAGCTCTTCGTCGTCAACCCACTCAATCCACGCCCCCAACGCCTCGAATATGGCGCGCATGGGAACCATAGTGCGATTATCGATAATTTGCGGCGGAACGTCAAAGGTTAATTCTTCGCCGTTTAGTATTACGCTGATTTCCGGCGTGTCTGCCGTTGCGGGGATTACGAATAGACTGACTATGAGTGCTGCAACCATAGCCATATATAGTAATTTCCTTAATCTTTTGTTCATTATTACATTTCCTTTTGTTTGGATTCCAAGTTTAATAAATATTCCTTCGTTGACAGTCCGCCGCCGTAGCCGACAAGCTTTCCGTTATGCCCCACAACGCGGTGGCAGGGAATAATTATCGAAATCGGATTGCGATTGTTCGCCATTCCAACCGCGCGGCAGGCTTTAACGTTTCCGATGGCAGTCGCTTGGTCTTTGTAGCTGCGAAGCTCGCCATACGGTATCGCTCGCAATGCTTCCCATGCCGCGGTTTGGAAGGTTGTTCCGTTGTATGTCAGCGGCAGGTCAAAATCTGTGCGCTTTCCGTCAAAGTATTCTTGGATCTGCGACGCGGCGAGTTTGATTAGCGGTGTTTCTTTAACTTCTGTGTTTTCGGGGGGCTTGTTGGTTGTATCATCAAAAAACACGTGTGAAATCGCGCCGTTTTCCTCGGCGATTCCCACTTTTCCGATTGGAAATTCGTAAAAATACATAAAATTCATAATTTTTCTCCTTTGTGGTTTGAGATTTAAAAAATTTAATAGGGCTTTGCCCTAAAACCCATTTTTTCGCCTGCGGGCGCGGGGGTGTCGATACAGTGGAGTAAAGCGTCTCGGGTGGGGTTGGGGGTATTTAAAAATTTTTGTCGCTTCGCTCCAAAAATTTTTTCAAGGGCTGACGAAAGTCAGGCGGTCGGCAACCTGCCTCCCTTCCCTAATCACATACTTATGGTCGAAAGCGGCACCCGCACACACTAATCTTTCCCGACTCGCTTACGCTCACTGGATAATTCGCTGAACTGTCAAAATCTTTGATTTTGCTAACAGTTCGTGCTTGCAGATGGCTGTGGATTTTGCAAGCAAAATCTTACGCCCCT
>WRAG01000010.1 GCA_009780345.1 Oscillospiraceae bacterium | reverse complement strand
GAAGCTTTTGTGGTTTTCAAAAGCTTGGCTGTGGCATCAAAATTTCACACTAAAGGTATCCTTCGGTTTAGCCAAATCGAAGATTTGGAACCTCAGTATAATTTTGCTAATGCCACGTCCTTGAGGATTGTCCGAGAAAACGAGCCGTTTTGTGGCGATGTTTGATCGGAAACAATCTACCGTATTCCCGAAAATCCACAGCCATCTGCCGAAAATTTGTGAAATCAAAAAACACGCTTCGTTAGACGAAACGTGTTTTAATATGCGCAAAAGTTATTCAAAGAATAACGAAAATGTCAGCACGCCACACATTGCTCCGCCCGGGAAAGCAAGGGATATGTCACAGCGTATCTGACTTATCGGCTTTGCGTTTTTAAATTTTGTGTCTATTGTCCTAAAATGTTCGATCGGGTATACTCATACACGCTCCCGTCCATTTTTGAACAATATACATCAAAATTTTTGCAAACGCCGGTTGAATATCCAACCGTACCGCTTCACAGTGACCTGTTCGCAGGGATTTTCACCCTATTCCGCGACTGCGCCTGACTAATTCGGCGCGTGACACATTCTAATTATGCATTAAGCGTACCATATTCGCTTAAAATTGTCAAGAAAAAGTTAATTTTGGGTTATTGATACAGTTCGCGTATCCTCGTCCCACTCAACTTCGGCATTTATCGCTTCCGAAACAGCCCGGAGCGGTACGAGTGCGCGATTATCCACAATCATCGGTGGAACATCAAGTGTGATTTTTTCTTCATAGACCTCAGCAAAATCGCGCCATATCATCATAACATTACTATCAATCCACAGTTTAATAGCTCCGTGTCTTTGTGGCACAAAAATGCTTTGTTCCTCTCCGTCCCATTCAACATCAAATCCCAACGCCTCGAATATCGCGCGGAACGGAACCATAGTTCGGTTGTCGATGATTTGCGGCGGAACGTCAAATTCTATCGGCGTTCCGTTTAGCAAAACGCGGATTTCGCTGTTGTTTGGCGGTGTTGGCGCAGGTTCGGGCAACGAAATGCCCGGAATTCTTATATCGCCCATGACGATATCTCTATCCAAGAATTCTACCGGAATTTCAATCATCTTAAACCACGGAACCATAACGGCTCCGCCCGGGTCAGCGGCGTGCTCGGTTATTAGCTCGAAATTTAGTTCGTATCCGCTGTCGCGAATTGCGTAAAGGCTTGTTATCGACGCTGTGCTTGTGTCCCAACCGCTGATAATCACCAAAAAGTAGTCGTCAAACGAAAACTCGGTGCGTCTTGGGGTGATTCTCACATCGGTTGCCGAGTGAATTCTGACGGCGTTTAAACCCCAGTTGGCGTCTTGAATATTTAGGTTGTTAACCTGCCAATCATAAGGCGAGGCGAAGATTACACGGTCGATTATATCGGGATACGGCTCGGGCGGCGGTTGCGGTTGCGGCGGAGGCGGCTTTGGTCCGGGCGGCGATACGATTGGGCGACGGTCGCCGTTTATTTCCACCCAAATATAGCTGTTCTCAAACGCGCGTGGAATTTCGATAACAAAAAGCGGCGGCGGTGGTGGTCCGGGCCAAAGCGGACCGACGTAGAAACCTACACGGCGATCTAATATAATATCTATAAATTCGCCAATATCACGCGCCGAAGTCAAATGCAGCCCGTTTCTTCTTATAGCAACTAAAAAATAATCTTCAAACGAAAATCCGTCACGGTGATGAATAATTCTTTCGTCATAAGCATGGTTAATTGTTATAATAGGCTCGTCCTCTGACGTTCTAATGCTCCATCCGCTTGCCCGATAGTTTATAATAGGCCGAATACTTCTTCCCGGCGGGAGCGGGTCGATAAGCTCGATTAAGTCGATTGTACCAATGCCGCTTGCGCCGATGTTTGTAACTCTATATCTGACAAGCAGGTTCTCAAAGTCACGCACGTCGTAAACGGGTCCCCATACGTCGTAATCTGTGTAAACCATATGACGATTCCCTCTACCGCCGGCGTCGAGTATAAAAACGTCGGCAAGCCTGTGGATGTGTAAGTTGCCGTCTTCGTCCTCGATATCAATTAACACCGGCGGCGCGTGTCTGCTTAGGTCTACACGAACTATGATTCCGTAGTGCGTTTCAGCGTTCACGGGGTTGTTGGTATTCGCTTGCGCAATGAGCGCAAAGCTTGAAAATAAAACCATAAAAGCGATAAACATGGTAAGCACTTTTTTCAAAAAAAAATCCCTCCCCTAAATTTTATATCTTATTAATGTTAGACGATAAAAACATGAAAAAGTTCCGCAGAGATTATGAAAAATTATAAAGTATGAAAAAAGTGCAAAAAAACGCTTGACAAAGAAATGATTGTTGTAGTATAATACGAAAGGCATGCGGGCGTGGCGGAATTGGCAGACGCGCTAGACTTAGGATCTAGTGTCTTTGACGTGAAGGTTCAAGTCCTTTCGCCCGCACCAAATCATTGTAAAACGAACCATTTTATAGTCGGTGATTGTTTTGCAATAGTTATAGAAATACCGCAAGCATAGGCTTGCGGTATTTCTATGTCATTATATAAAACCAAACAAAAATTCGCTTGCTGCGTGTCAAGGGTTAAGATAATAACATAAAGACTACATTGCCATTGACACGCTGTAGTGTATATGATATAGTTTATTTAACTTAAAATCAAAAGAGGGATTTGCTTGATTAAACTATGTAAAATTTGTGGAACTGAATTTACGGCTAATCGTAGTCGTGTATATTGTAGCGCAGAATGCAAAAAAATTGGAAGTAACCAAATAAATGAAGAAAGCCGTAAAAGGAAACACGATATAAGGTACGCAATATGTCTAGTTTGCGGAATAGAATTTGCATTAATTCCATATAACGCCAAAGTTTGTAGTGCTGAATGCAGAAATGTTCAAAAACAACAGAAATTAAAATCCAAGCTTGTCGAGAAAAAATGCAAATTTTGCGGAATAGAATTCACTTCTAATCATCACGCCCGTGTTTATTGCAATACAGAGTGTAGTGAAAATGCACACAAACAATTAATGGCAGAAATACACAGAAAAAAACACGTTACAAAATATGCAGTATGCCCAATTTGCGAAGTGGAATTTGCCGTAATTGGACATATAAGAAAATTTTGTAGTGCTGAATGTAGAAATATTCAAAAAAAACAAAATATAAAACCTGAATTTATTGAGAAAAAATGCGTTGTTTGTGAAAATACTTTTATGGCAAGTCGTTCTGTTAAATTTTGTAGTGATAAATGTCGTAAAAAAGATAAAGTAAAAAGACAAACTATATATTTTAAAAACCAAAAAGAACGCATAAAATTAGAGTTAGAGCAAATTGAAAAACAAAAAAAGCAAGAATTTTTCAATATGTTTCAACATAACGACAATAAAGATTGCTATAAATGTTCTGCTGGTGATTTTGAGTTCCACATTTATTTTGAAGCACAAAAATATTATGTTAAAGCATCGCAAGCAAATATGGAAAATTCTTACAACTCAAAACTACACTCAAAATTAGAATTTGATAATAAAATGGACTCTATTGATTTTTGTTATAAAATATATACAGGCATATTTAATTATACGAAAGATTTTAATTTATACAGTTTGAATGATACATTGGGTGTTGAGGAAGTTATGGAATATATAGGAATTTCAAAAGGTGAAGCATATAAACTTTTCCACTCTAGCAACTTTCCAAAAGTAACAAAAACGAACAAAAAATGTTATGTATGCAAAACGGAATTTTTAGAATGGTTAGAGCAAATTGAAAGTGACAAAGCAAACAAAAAAAAGAATGATATAAAAAAGAAAATTAAATTTCCTGTGCATTTGCAAGATTTAATTAAAAAATTTGTAAAAAATAAAGATTACAAGCAAATGCAACAGATGATACATACACACATAAATAGAAAATTCAAGATAAACATAATAATGTGTATAGATGAAATTATTAAAATTACTGACATATTATACGACAATTTTCAAATTGAGTTATTAGAAGATTATCTTATTAAAATAATATGTGAAAATCTTTTGAAAATTAGCTAAATCTTTCAAATCATAAAACCTAACAAAATCCCTCTCGTCGTGTCAAGGGTAAAATACACGGCGCAAAAACCGCGCCGCCCTTGACACACCGTAGAGATTTTGTTGCCGGATGGTTAAGGGGCTGTAAGCCAAAATACGGCTTACAGCCCCAACCTTTACTGCTTATGTTCCTGTTTCTCTTTCCATTCCTCAAACTCTCGCTTGCCCTGTTCACTTTCAAAATACGCTTGCATTTTCGGTAAAAGCAACTTCGCTAAACTATCAATCTCAAATTGCGGAATAGAGTTATTTTTCAATTTGTCCGTTCGCATATCGCACTCCTAAACAATTATCGAGGTCAATACATCCGTTTTTTATTTTCGACAATGTGGGCGAACATTTCAACGCCATCTTCCAAAGCCATATCCGTATTGAGGCGATAACGGACTTGGAGCTACTGCCCCCCTTTCATTTGTTTCTACCATTGAATGGTAATATAATTATAACTTATACAAATAAAAGGCGTCAAATTTTTTGTGCAAAAATTTTTTATTATTTTTGTTTGTAACGATTTTTCTTTTTTTGTTTATCTTGTTTTATCAAATTCAATACCTCTTGAATAACCGCCCTAACCTTTTCAGGCGAATGTTTCAAAGCGTCAATATAGGGTTGAACTTTCCTTTTCAATCTTGCAAATTCTAACTTCAAATCGTCATATTTCAACTGTAAAATATCGTATGCTTTTTGTAAAGCGTTGTAATTTGACTTGACCATTTTAATTTCGCTTTTAAGTTCCTTAATCTCAATTTGACTGTCAATCCCAATCAAAGCAAGGTTTTTAACTTCCTCAAACTCTTTCGCTGTCAGCTTGATTTCGTTTCCGATAAGCGTTTTCTTGCCAAGTTTGTCTAATTGCTCCTTTTGCTTGATAACACTCTCTTTGAGAACAATTTCCTCGTCAAGTTTTTGTTGCATAAACATCTGCTGCATAACTTGTTGCGTAACTTCCGCAAGCCGTTGTGTTTCTTGCTCGGTTTTGTATTCGATAACTGTTAAATGTTCTTTGGTAGAACCCTTTTCGCCGCGCTCGACCTCGTACCCGGCACTTCGCATATGTTCCCAAAAATCGTCTTGAAGTTTGGAATATGATTTCGTCATAACCCCATTTTCAAGGGTAGACTGCCATTTTTTTGAATGTGATACTTGGTTTATAACTTCCTTAACTGTTCCAATCAATTCGGGGGTTTTACAGCGTTTGCTCCAACGGATTTCCTTTTCCACGACAGGCACATAAACGATATGTAAATGATAATGAAATACATCTTTTTCGAGTTCGTCCGTAAGTGCCTTGTTTCGCTCGTCAGCGTGCATTACAGACGAGATTATATATCTTTCATCACCAACCAAATCAACGGCAAATTTGTACGCGTCTTCATAAAATTTCCTTGCGAACTCATAACCGCCGTTTTCCTCAAAATATCGGGTATTCACATCAAAAATCATTTCACCCATAATGTGTGCGTCAGGTTTCAATCCGCGCGTACTGATAACATTATCAGCAATCATTTTATCAAAAATTTGTAGGTATGTATTTTCGCATTTCTTAAAATAAATATTGTTATGCGATTGCTCCACAACAACATCAACATTTGAATATGTTTCGTTTTTTCGTTCGTTATGCCGTTCGACCGCACCAACACTATTCCGGCTGTGCGGATTGTTGCGAACAACTGTCATATTCGCCAAAGCAAATACCTCATTTCTAAACCCAAACTTAAAACCCCTCAACCAAACTTCGGAGCAACACCGTACTTTCTGCTGAAAGTATGTAACCCACTATAACACTTTCAAATTCACCGCTTGGAGCGGCTGAATTTGTAAAGTGTTGTGGGCTCTCCGAGGGGGATTGCGTTGTCTGTGGACAACGCCTGACGGCTTCCGCCGTCAATTCGGTTTGCTTTCGCAACACCGAAATTTTGCAAGATAAATCTTGCAAAATATATTATGGTATGTAATACCCTCAAAAACATTCCCAATGTTGGGAATGTTTTTTAATGTTCCCAAGTTGGGAACATTATCGTATTACATTCTAATTGAAAATGCTACAATTCCCTTGCGGAAATTGTAGCATAAATGAATTTTTTTGTCAAATGGGATTTATTAAATTTCGTTTAACATTTTCAACAAGCATTGGGTTGCGAGGAATTTTTTATATTCAACATCTTTTTTGCTTTTCAAAACTTCCGAAATGCTGTCAATAAAAACATTCCATTCATCCGAATTTAACAATAAATCTGTTGTTTTACCTTTCGTATTTCGCAAATTCTCAACGGCTCTTTCGCTCAAATTCAACGCTTTACAGATTGCTTGTAAATCGGTGTCGGTATTCTTTACATCGGAAATCCCTAATAAATAGTCAGCAGAAACGCCGAAAAATTCAGCGGTATTTTGTAAAACATCAATATCCGGTGTTCGGATTCCTGTTTCATAACCGCTTACAGCACCGCGCGAAATATTTAACGCCTTTGCAAAATCTTCTTGCGAAACTTTATTTAACGCCCTCAATAACTGTAATCTTTCTTTAAACTCTAACATTATTAAATCAGTCCTTTCCTATCCGTGCTATATTTATAATGCTTTTTTTCTTTCGTTCTGCGTATTTCACGGCTTCATACGCGCCGCCGTAATCCAACTGAACATAAGCTATCACAAAATCGGTTTGCTCTACAATCCAACGGTTTCTAAACTTAATCGCAAATCGTTGTGGCACAAGCTCAAGCCCTTCGGGATATATCGTCTTTTCGTACTGTCCATCACGGTATTCGTCTTTATCAGTCGGAAGATATGCCAATATACGATATATGCTTATATAAGAATATTTTTTCTGCAATTCTCGTAAAACGGCGGCGACAATGGTGTCAAATTTACCGTCAACGCCCACATAAAATGTATTCACACCTTTTTCAACAATGTGATTTTCAATTTCAGCGCGTAAAATAGGAGTTATAGTGCTATTTATATTCCTGTGACCGAAAAAACAGGCTTTTGACATAATATTAACCACTCCTTTCCGACTAATAACGCAACATAAATATTTTTATTGCACAAAAGTGTTGACAGTTGCAAAATTATACTGTATAATATATCTTGACTAACATTGTATCACAAATGATATGAAGTTGTCAATAAAATCTTGTAAACCACGCGCGGTTTAATATAAGTCACAAAAAGAGAGGAGGTGAAATAGATGTATAGTATGTTTACCAATAACAACAAACCGAGAGACATATCGTGTATTCGGACAATCCAATTATTCTTAAAACACGGCGGTTATTTGGGATTGAACGGTTTAGGACTTCAAGCGGACGGATTTTTTGGAGCAAACACCGATTACGCTGTGCGACATTTTCAACTTAACAACGGTCTTGTCGTTGACGGAATAGTCGGACCAATAACAAGAGCGATGTTGGGTGGTAATTTTGCGCGACCTACACCAATTCCAATAAATCCACACCAAGCTACAACAATGGCGCAAATTGGAGCTTCATCTGAGTTTTGGGATAGATTTCCTCGACTTAGGGACGGGATGAACGCCAGCATTAGGAGAGATGTTCGTGGAGTAGAAGCGTTCTTGAGAAGACTGTAAACTTTGGTAACGGCAATTGACAGGCAGAGGAGGTGAAAGAAATGTCAATAAAACCAATAGTAATGACATCAGCACAAAGGGAAGCGTTGCTTGCAAAAGAAATCAAGTCGGCGCAAGCAACGCCGATGTCAACGAGTAACAGACAAAGACCAACGGCAAGGGAAAGATTAGATAGGTTTGCACAGAGGTTTGGTGACGGCATAAGACGAAGATAATTATTTCGTTTATACAAAAACACTCTAAAAAATTAGGGTGTTTTTGTCGTAGCAATTTCTAAAATAAATCTTGCAAATTTCGTCAAAATATGTTAGACTGTCCTTGAGGTGAGGGAACTTATGGAAATGCTTACAATCATTTCTATTAACTTGGTTTTGGCTATATTTTGCAATTTGCATTACAGAATAATACAAGGGAAGAAAACATTTAATAACAAGGGCGAAATAATAAAGGTTACTGTTGCAACACTTGTTTTTGCCCTCTATTTTATTGCAACATCAATGTTCAATTTCATTGAACCTGTGCGTTCTTTATTGGGTTTGACATTGCTATGGGTGACTTTACGGGTAATGCATAAAGAAAAACCGAAAATTTTAGCTTTGGCTATGGCATACACAATCAGCGTTTCAGTTTGGATTGTCTCACAAGTAATAATAGGGATTATAGACAATGTTATTTGGAATTTAACAATACCATATATTTTCGATGATTTAATCAGTACCCCTATTCATTTTGGCATTTATCATCTTATCAAACAACAAGACGGTTTAAAGAATGTTCGGGATAACGACAGAAAATCTTTGAAAATTCTTTTGCCAATTGGCGTTGTTGTTTTAACTACGACCACATTATTCCGTACAACGATTGTGAATGATTTGCTGCTGATTGCTTTATTAGGTGTTGTCGTTCCTTTATTTGGTTTTGCGATAATATATCAACTTAAAAAATATTACTCACGACTTGCGTATGACAACGAAATCAAGACAGCGATTTGGAGTTTGGAAAATTACAAAAAAATATTTTTAAGCGATTGGGCGCAAAATGGCAACACAAAAACTGCCGAAATTTATAATAGTTATGCTAATAATTTCGAGGAAATCATTGAGAATTTTGCGGTTCTTTCTAATCAATATGACCGCAAAAGCCTTGCTACTCTTAAAACAGATTTCAGTTCTATTTCTGAAATTGATAATTTGATTAAAGGTGACATCCTCTTGAACGGTTGCGAAATGCTCCGTCACGTAGCAAGCGGAAATATGGAGTTTGTCGCCGAATTATTCGACATCATTCAAACTTGTGCAGATAAGAATATTTTGTTTGTATGCGATGGTTTGGTCGATAAGAATTTATTGGATAAAGTTGACAATTTGTTCAAGTCGGCAATGTTGGATTCATTGAAAAATTCCATATATAAATTAGACAGTTCACAGGTGAAGTACATATTTGACCGAAAATTATCGTTGAAATTTATGGAGAACGACGGAACATTAACCTTTAAGGTTTCAGATAACGCAAATGATTTCCCTGTTAAGATATTCTCAAAGTTAAGACGAAAATCGGTACGAACAAATGTTGATATTGATAAGGCGGCGTAAGAATGAATGGAATGACTAATGAACTTGAAAAGTTGATTGAATTTCATAAAAGACTACAACAAGAACAGTTGGAATATTTTATAGAGCAACTTCCGACAATTTCAGGAATTTACGACAGAATGATGATGGGGGATACTCCGATTTTAGACACGACAGAGAAAGTTGGCAAATATGCGATAACTTTGTTTTATAGCAAGATGGCAGAAGAATTGTATCTTATTAGTCTTTCATCAAGCAAACGCCTTATTAGCTATGACCAAATTTCTCGTGGCGACCCAAATTCAGCACCTGCTCCCATTAGGCTTATTATGGAAACTGTGATTTCAAGCAATGCGCATTCCGTTGTTTTGGCTCATAATCACCCAAGCGGTGAATTAGAACCATCTATTAACGATATTGATGTTACGACCAAAGTTGCGAATGCTTTAAAGACCATTGATGTAAAACTGCACGACCATATAATCGTTAGCCGGAAGAAATATGTTAGTATGAAAAAGATAGGAATTATATGGGGATTGTAAATCTAAATTTTATTGTTAAAAGATGTTCACCCTCTACTTTCAATCCGCTTGACAATCAGTAATACTCCAAAACATTCCCAACATTGGGAATGTTTTTTTATGTTTCAAAGTTGGGGACATTTTAAGTATTACAAAAATCCATAAAATAAATTCAAAATAAAACTTGACAACAATTCGTTTATATAATACAATGTATTCAAAACACAATGAAATGAGGTTTTACTATGTATAAAATGGCAGAAAATTTAAGAACATTAAGAATTTCGGCGGGATATTCGCAAAAAGAATTAGCCGAATTATCGGGCGTAACAAATCAATCAACAGTTGCCAAAATTGAAAACGGAAAGGGCGAGGCAACAAACAAATTACTCCGTTGGTATGCCGACCATTTTGATGTTTCGCTTGATTGGATTTTCGGGCGTTGCGAGAAACCGCAAGGCAAGCTATACAATTATGAGCCGGATATTCTGCGGAGCAAAATGGAAAACAAAGAAGAATGGGCGCAGTTCGTCAAGGCTTGTTTTGAACCAAATTCCGCACTCAACGCTAAACTTCAAGAGGCGATTTTAAGGTTAAGTACAGGCGGTGAGGGCGAATGAAAAATGCCGTCATCTATGCCCGCTATTCTTCTGATAATCAAACCGAAAATAGCGTTGAGGGGCAACTCCGAGAATGTAAGGAATACGCCGAAAAACAAGGTATAACAATACTTAACACTTACATAGACAGGGCTTTATCAGCCAAGACCGATAACCGACCCGAATTTCAGCGAATGATAAAAGATAGCGGAAAAGAATTATTTGATGTCGTTCTGGTCTGGAAGTTAGACAGATTTGCGAGAAATCGCTATGACAGCGCGCATTACAAGCATCTTTTGGCGAAAAACAATGTCCGTGTCGTGTCTGCAACCGAGCGACTGTCCGACACCCCCGAGGGTATGCTGATGGAAAGCGTATTAGAGGGTTTCGCTGAATATTATTCCGCTGAACTTGCGGTTAAAGTAAATCGAGGAATGACCGAAAACGCTCTAAAATGTAAGTTTAACGGCGGTTCGATTCCGTTTGGTTACAAGATAAATGACGAGCAATATTTTGAAATCGACCCCGTGACCGCTCCTGTCGTTCGTGAGGTTTTCACCGATTACGCAAACGGAAAGACGATTAAAACCATTGTAAACAGCTTAAATAGCAGAGGAATACGGAATGTCAAGGGCGGGGAAATGAATATCAACCGTGTTACATATATGTTGAAAAATCGCCGATATTTGGGCGAATATTCGTTCAAGGATATAACTATTGAAAACGCTTTTGAGCCGATAATTTCACAAGAAATATTCGACAAAGTTCAAGATAATATGAGGAAGAATAAGAAAGCACCGTCACGCTTGAAAGCGTTGGACGAGCAGTATTTATTGACAATGAAATTATTTTGCGGAAAATGCGGAGCAATGATGACGGGCGAGAGTGGAACTGGACGGAATAATATATATCGCTACTACAAGTGTTATCACGCACGAAAACGAAAATGTGATAAAAAGACCGCCAAAAAAGCGTGGATTGAGGATTTAGTTATTTTTCACGTTATGGAAATGCTGAATGACGAACCGCTTATCAATCGCATAGTTGACGCACTTTTCGCATTGCAAGGACGAGAAAATCCCGAATTGCCGTTACTTCAAAAGCAACTTGCAGAGGTTGAAAGGTCAGCAACCAATATCCTAAATGCTATACAAGACGGTATTTACAACGAATTTACTAAGAAACGGCTTGACGAATTAGAGGAACGCAAAAATCAGCTTGAAGTTGCTATTTTGCAGGAACAAATCAAGAAACCCTTGCTATCAAAGGAAGATATAAGGTTTTGGGTTTGCCGTTGGCGAGAAGTGAACATTGAAGATTGGGAAGAAAAGCAAAAACTTGTTGACATTTTCGTTAATTCGGTGTATATTTATGATAATAAAATTGTTTTAGTATTGAATTGTAAAGATGGTGAGCGTACTATAACGCTTGACGAGGTTAATGCAGGGATTGAGAAATGCCCTGTTGATAGTGGGCTTGGCGGTTCGTCTGCTTCCTTAATCGGCGCACCAAATTTCGGCTTGAAACATTCTGTTTCAAGCCGTTTTGCTTTATTCAAACCAAATAATCATTGTTCTCAAACATTTCAAATCGATTTTTAATGCCATTCGGCAAACCCTAATACCTTATCGCGCAGCATTGTATATTGATTTTTTAGAATAAAACGCTGTTTTGTCCCCTTGACTTGAAATTTTTGGGTTATATTTTTAACACAAAGGAGATTTAAAAGGAGGGTTTAATATGAAAAAGTTTTTATCATTATTCTTAGTTGTAGCTCTTTTGGGAGGACTTCTCGCTCCCACAGTATTCGCGGCGCCGGTTAGTGTCACAAGCTATAGTGACCTTGCGGTAGCTATTGCCGCGGCGCCGACAGACGGAACGGTGACGACGATTGAACTTGAAAACAGTTTCTCTGCCACCGGCGGGGCGATTGCAATCGCCGCCGGTCAAAATATCGTCCTCACAAGCGTGGCAGGTTCGACATTTACCTTTACACAAGCCACGACCGGTCAGCGGCACTTTAGTGTAACCGGAAATTTGACTCTTCAAAATGTTACGCTGAGCGGACCGGGCGGCACTATTGTCGGCGGCGGCGTGGATGTTCTCGGAGGGACGCTTACGATCGAAAGCGGCGGCACAATCACAAACAGCCGTGCGCCCGGAGGCGGAAACGCTGCATACGGGGGCGCTGTGCATGTAAGCAATCAGGGATCGCTTATCATGAACGACGGTCTTATTACAAACAATACCTCCTCTTGGGCCGGCGGAGGCGTACTTTTGGAAGGCAATAGCACCTTCACCATGACAGGTGGCATAATCAGCGGAAATACTGCTTCTTCAAGCGGCGGTGGCGTGGAAATCAGAAACGGATACGGCACCATCTCCGGCGGCATGATTACCGGCAATGTGGCGACCTCTGCTGTCGCAGTTGGCGGCGGCGTCGAGCTGAAGGCGGCGAATCTGACCATGACCGGTGGACTTATCACCAATAACCGCACAGTCTATGGCGGCGGTATCCATACTGACGCGTCCGGACTGATAACGATAAGCGGCGGCACGATCAGCAATAACACCGCCAGCGGCAACGGCGGCGGTATATTTTCTGCGCAAAATGACTATAGTAATCCGTTGCATAACAATGTTTATAACAATCTAATCATTGGTTCGAATGTTGTATTTACAGGCAACGTTGCAGGAAACGGCGCGCGAATTCCGCCGCCTAACGTAGCAACGTCAACGCAGATACAGTCGATATACAGTTCTATTTTTAACAGTCCGCTCAATAACTCTGACATCAACTATTATAATTCGGGCGCTATGATTATGTCTCTGACAGTTACCTTTGATCCGGGCACAAATGGAACTTTTACGGCAGGAACGCAGACGCAACAGAGTATTCCCACCACTAATAGTCCGCTTGTCCCGACTATATCACCGATTCCGCAACCTAACGCAAATTACGGGTTTATCGGCTGGTCATCGGACGGCGGCGTTACTGTTTTGACCTCTGCCCAAGTGCTTACAACGCTAATCAGCGATAATACTGCTTACGTTGCGCAATACGCGGCGCCAATTACGCTGACTTTCGACGCGCAGGGCGGCACGCCTGCAACGCAGGCGGTAACATCGGTTCAAGTAACCGGCACATACGCAAACGCTTTGTCGCAAGTTGTAACACCGACGCAAACCGGCTATATTTTCCGCGGTTGGTTTACCACGCCGAATGGAGATAATAGCGGCGTGCAAATTCTTAACAATACCGTCGTTACAACAATGACAAACCAAACGCTTTACGCGCATTGGATTGCCGAACCGACGGTTACTATTACCTTTGACGCAAACGACGGAACGCCACCCATTCAAGTCGTGCCAAGCAGAGTCATCGGCGATACATTTGCCGCCACTCTCCTTGCGATTGCAACCCCCACGCTACCCGGCTATACGTTCATGGGCTGGTATGACGCGCAGACGGGCGGGACGGAGATCACGAACAGCAGCATAATCCCCGCAACCGACACGACATACTACGCCCAATGGGCTCCAATCCCGCCAATCAACGTAACCTTCAACGCGCAAGGCGGCACACCCGACGGGCAACAGCAAATATTGGAAACCGGAACTCTCTACGGCCCCGCGCTGTCCCAAGTCCAAGTTCCGTCGAAAATGGGCTACGCATTTAGTGGCTGGTTCACAACGCCGGACGGAGATACGAGCGGCGTTCAGATTCTCCCGACCACCGTCGTGACGGAAACGACAGACCAAATCCTTTACGCGCACTGGGTTTCGGTTACTGTTACGATAATATTTGACGCGCAAGGCGGCAGCCCCGCGACACAGACCGTGGGCGGTCAGATTCCACTTTCAACCTACGCCTCTGCTCTTAACGCAATTACAACGCCGACTTTGCCGGGTTATATCTTTAATGGTTGGCACGATCAACCGCAAGGCATGGGCGGAAGCACAGTGAGCCCGGGGTACTTGGTGCCTCCGTATGCTACGACGGTTTACGTTTACGCGTGGTGGACGCCTGAGCCGACAATTAATGTCACTTTCGACGCGCAGGGCGGCGCGCCCGACGGGCAAACCGCGACGGTTACAGTCGGCGGCACATACGCGGCGGCTTTCGACGAAATCGCGAATCCGTCGTTGGCGGGCTACATTTTTAACGGCTGGTTTACCGAGCCGAGCGGAACATTGGGCGCCGTGCAGATTCTCGACACGACGACGGTTACGGCGACGGCGGATCAAACCCTTTACGCGCACTGGATTGTCGATCCGACACTTACAATTACCTTTGACGCGAACGGCGGCGATCCCGCGACGCAGGTTGTGAGCGGAAACGCGCCGGGTAGCAGCTATGCGCCTATCCTTGCTTCGGTTACAGAGCCGACGCAGCTCGGATTTGTGTTCCAAGGCTGGTTTGACGCGCAGAGCGGCGGAACGCAGATTACAGATTCAAGCTCTGTTCCGTCGGTGGATACGATGCTTTACGCGCAGTGGGCGCCGGTTCCCACTATCACCGTTACTTTTGACGCGCAGGGGGGATATTTTAACCCGGCTGACATAATTCCGGGCGCGGGAACGACGCTTTCGCCCGACCAAACGCTTGCTTACCATGAGCCTGTTACGATAGGCGGAACTTTTATGCAAGCGATGTCGGCCACAGCGGACCCAACCCCTCCGAGCGGCAATTATTACTATTTCGGCGGCTGGTGGACGACTCCAAACGGTGATACAAGCGGTGTGCAAGTTCTGCCAACGTCAATTGTGTGGGATGCGCCCGACGGAATCACCCTTTATGTCCATTGGGACATCACGCCCACCGTTACACTTACTTTCGACTCGCAAGGCGGTTCGCCTGCAACGCAAGTACGGCGCGGCGCGGTTGTTGGCATGGAGGTTTTAGTGGATTACTTTATCCAACCTCCCACCCTACCCGGCTACACGTTCATGGGCTGGTATGACGCGCAGACGGGCGGGACAGAGATCACAAACAGCAGCATAATCCCCGCAACCGACACAACATACTACGCCCAATGGGCTCCAATCCCGCCAATCAACGTAACCTTCAACGCGCAAGGCGGCACGCCCGACGGGCAACAGCAAATATTGGAAACCGGAACTCTCTACGGGCCCGCGCTGTCCCAAGTCCAAGTTCCGTCGAAAATGGGTTACGCATTTAGTGGCTGGTTCACAACCCCGGACGGAGATACGAGCGGCGTTCAGATTCTTCCGACCACAGTTGTGACGGCGACAACCGACCAAATCCTTTACGCACACTGGGTTTCAGTTACTGTTACGATAATATTTGACGCGCAAGGCGGCAGCCCCGCGACACAGACCGTGGGCGGTCAGATTCCTCTTTCAACCTACGCCTCTGCTCTTAACGCAATTACAACGCCGACTTTGGCGGGGTATATCTTTAATGGTTGGCACGACCAACCGCAAGGTATGGGCGGAAGCACAGTTAGCCCGGGGTACTTGGTGCCTCCGTATGCTACAACGGTTTACGTTTACGCGTGGTGGACTCCCGAACCGACAATTAATGTCACTTTCGACGCGCAGGGCGGCGCGCCCGACGGGCAGACGGCAACGGTTACAGTCGGCGGCACATACGCGGCGGCGTTTGGCGAAATCGCGAATCCGTCGCTCGCGGGTTACGTTTTCAACGGCTGGTTTACCGGGCCGAGCGGAACATTGGGCGCTGTGCAGATTCTCGACACGACGACGGTTACCGCGACGGCGGATCAAACGCTTTACGCGCGCTGGATTGCCGATCCGACGGTCACTATCACCTTTGACGCGAACGGTGGCGATCCCACGACGCAGGTTGTGAGCGGAAACGCGCCTAACAACAGCTATGCGCCTATCCTCGCTTCGGTCTCCGAACCGACGCAAACCGATTTTGTGTTCCAAGGCTGGTTTGACGCACAGACGGGCGGCACGCAGATTACCGATTCAAGCTCTGTTCCGTCGGCGGATACGACGCTTTACGCGCAGTGGGCGCCGGTTCCCACTATCACCGTCACCTTTGACGCACAGGGGGGCACGCCTGCAACGCAGACAGTAACACCGGTTCAAGTGACAGGCACATACGCAAGTGCTTTGTCGCAAGTCGCAACACCAACACAATTCGGCTATATTTTTGCCGGCTGGTTTACCACGCCTAACGGAGATACGAGCGGCGTGCAAATTCTCGACACAACGATCGTAACAGCAACAGCAGATCAAACGCTTTACGCGCATTGGATTGCAGACCCGACAGTTACGATAACCTTTGACGCGAACGGCGGAACACCAGCAATTCAAGTCGTATCCGGCAAAATTATCGGCGGCACTTATGCCGTTACGCTTGCTTCAGTTACAGAGCCTACGCAAGAATTTTACACGTTCCTCGGTTGGTTTGACGCGCCGACAGGAGGCGTCAAGATTGCAGACGCGGACATAATTCCGGCAACAAACACAACGCTTTACGCGCAATGGGCACCGCTTCAGATTAATATCATCTTTGACTCGCTGGGAGCAACGCCCGCCATGCAGGAAGAGCCAGCGATAAGCGGTAACACCTATGAAGCACCATTCGCCGCTGTTACAACTCCGATTATGGCAGACAGCGACTTTGTAGGTTGGTTCACGCAAATCATTGGCGGAACGCAGGTGCAGCCTGCCGATATAGTAACGGCGACGGCGGATCAAACGCTTTACGCGCAATGGGCGCCGCTTCCAACGGTGACGATTACCTTTGACGGGAACGGCGGAACGCCGACGCCACTGGTTGTGAGCGGGAACGTGGTAGGTAGCAGTTACGCGTCTATCCTCGCTTCGGTGACAGAGCCGACGCAGACGGGTTTTGTGTTCCAAGGCTGGTTTGACGCGCAGACGGGCGGGACACAAATTACCGATTTGAGCAATGTTCCATCGATAGATACTACTCTTTACGCGCAATGGGCGCCTGAACTGCCGCCGCCACCGCCGACTATTACGGTGACATTCGACGCAAACGGCGGCGCGCCCGCAACACAAACCGCGTCAGTTACCGTTGGCGGCACATATCAAAGCGCGTTTAACGTAATCACAACGCCAACCAGAGCAGGGCATACCTTCTTGGGATGGTTCACTAACGCAAACGGCGGAACGCGTGTACTTGCATCAAGTTTGGTGACACAAACAAGCGATCACACCCTATACGCGCATTGGACCGCTAATCAAAATCCGGGATTTAACGATCCGGTATTTAGACCTCCGATATTTATAGATTCTGGAAATCGGGAACCGGAAATTCAAGACCCGGGATTTAGGCAGGATGTTACTTTGACAGAAATTCACTATTCCTACCTTATCGGAGAAGGAAATAACCACATCGCGCCGAACGATGTTATTACCCGCGCTGAAGTGGCGAGCATTCTCTTACGGATTGTAAGCGATGAAACGAGAGCCGCTTACTGGACGCTTGAAAACCCGTTCTCTGATGTGCCGAACAATGGCGAAGCTTGGTTTAGCAATGCAATATCGACGGCGAATCATAAGGGAATAATGACAGGCTTTCCGGATGGCACTTTCAGACCGAATCTGCCAATTACACGGGCGGAAGTTGTCACGGTTATGACACGGTTTTTACACGACGAAGCGCAATATCGTGGCACAACAGATATGTTCCCTTATATTTCCGACAGTTGGGCGAGAAATAATATTAACCTAGCGGCACAAATCGGTTGGATACAGGGTGATCAATACGGAAACTTTAATCCGGACGCAAATATCACAAGAGCAGAGTTCGCGACAATAGTTAACCGTGTGCTAAGTCGTACGGCAACCGATATTGATACGGCGAACATGAAAACTTGGATAGATAACGCGAACACAAGCGCTTGGTTCTATTGGGCGATGCAGATTGCGTCTAATTCCTCACCCCAAGCCCCCGCGCGCAACTGGGCAATGTTGCAATTGCCGAACGCGAGAGCGGAAGATGTGATTATCTAGAGTATTCTGTTGATTAATACAAATTGAAATACCTATTGATTTCTGACCCTCTTGGGTCCGGATATCAATAGGTATTTTTGTGTAAATCCTTTATGTGTCAACGCTTTTCAGCGTTTAATCATTATAATGAGAGTGTGTTGTCGAAATAGCAAAGCTATTTCGCCGCGGCGCAAAACGCCGCCAAAAATTTTCATGGAAAATTTTTACACGCCTCATTGCAATGGGCATTATTTGAATTTTTCAAATTCAATATGCAAAATCTTTGATTTTGCAGTAGAAATGCAAGCATTTCTACACGCTATGCCCATTATAACTCAAAATAACATAGTATGTTGCGCTTTCGGCAAGGAATGTGCCGTCAAAATTGCGAACGACAATTTGAAACGAAATCGGTTCATCATTTCCCCACCACATTGGAATGTTTATTGTGCTGTCGCTTCCAAATCTATCTCTTAATATACCTTGATGTACGCCATTAATATACCTATATATACTAACCTGCCTATGTGCGAAAATGGTGTTACCTACAATTTGCACAGTATTAGGGAACGGCAAAATCGTCGGGTTGTTCGGATCTTGCGACAGTTCTACGCCCTCAAATTCGATACGCTCGATTTCGTAAGAAAGATTAACGTCGGCAAGGTCGAAGTTTACGCCCGAAATGTCGGAATCGGTGATAATGATTTCTTCTCTGGCGAGCACAATTGTTTGAAAACTTCCGGAAGTCCACCGTTCCAATACAACGCTGACTTCATATGTTCCGCTTTCAAGACCGTGAAATCCGAAATTTCCGCTTGGCGACGGCCAAGGCCACGTGCCACCACCCGACGGCGGACGAGGGAACGGAGCGATCGTCATCGATCTTGAAGTTAGCGTGTATGGATGGACAAGGCTTACTATTACTCTATTCGGATTATTACTAGGCATCCATGGTTCTGCAAACCGTTGCCAATTTTCAACTCTTCCGGTGATTCTCTGTCCGACGGTGAAATCGAAGTCTTTTTGCACGGTAGTGTTGGTTATTTGAACGGCATCTGAAATATAATCGGTTAAAGTGTTCGCTATAGAAACCTGAATATCATATTCGCCGGTCGGCAGTCGCGAGGAAAGGAAGTCTACGCTTGTTTGTCCTGCGGGGATAATAAAGCCGTCCCCCCAATATGAGACTGACCAGCTGCTTCCCGCGCCTGATTCAGGGCAAAAATTAGAATAACCTCTGGAAATGTTAACCCATACGCTCATATCCCAATCCACGGCGCGGTCGATGGTTATGGTTCCCGCAACGCGCCCCATTTCTCTGTCCGACGCGATTAGTACGATGTTGTGACCTGTTCGGTTTTGGTTTAGAACCGTCGAGATTTGCGCAATATTGGTTCGGTTTAAGTCAACGATTATATCATATACGCCCATTGGAACGTTGTCGAACCTATACTCCGTGAGTATGTCGTTTATCGGAACTTCGATTGTTCGGGTGTACCTATGTCCGAAATAGAAATCTTCCATTCTGCTTTGTAAGGTCACATACGCCGTTCCTGTGACACTCGCCGTTCCCGTAACGCTACTTGGTGCGATTATTATGCCTGTAAGCGAGAACGTTCTTCGCGCGCGCGGCACAAGGGTGATTGTGGGTAGTTCTTTTGTCACCCAATGATAATCTCCCATTTCGTGGAAATTATTAACGTCCTCTTGCGTGATTATCACGTTTTGCGGCGGCACGCTTGGGATTAAGTCAAAATCGTGCTCGGGCATAATAAACGGACGCGGCGGCGGTGGCGGCGGCGGTCTCGGAGAGATAATTGAGGTCAAATAATCAATATCATAGGTTGAGTCTTCATATCCTATTATTCCGCCGAGTTCGCTGAATTCTTCGCTGAAACCATTGAAATTATGAATCACGCCGCCTGCGATAACTTCAAATTCGCCGGCGGGGAGAGTGCTCCGCCCGCGACCGCCACCAAATATCCGGCCGTTTCTTACGTCGCGATACCAAACCGTATAGCTAATCCAATAATCGCCGGTAATATCGGGAAGTATTATCGGGGTGCGCGCCCAAAGCATATTGTTCGCATTAATAGAATACCATTCTGATTCTTCGATAATTACGGTCATTTGACGTGTCAAGGTTTCGGTTCCGCGGGTTGCGGTGAATTCAAGGGTGAATTCGCTGCTCGGTTCAATATTCCACCCACCGGCGTGAAGTAATATTTGTTTGCCTATTTCGTCAATCACGCCGCCAAAACTTATATGCGAACCTTCGCCGGAATGATTCAAAAATTCAGATGTTACTATCGTGTTGTCGGAAAGTTGGATTATATCTATAAGGTAAAAGCGGCTTTGCGATGACACGCGGATTTCGCTTGGAATTTCGAACACGAACGGTTGAGGACTCGGTCCCGGCCCCGGCATCGGAGGTCCTGATGGTCCCGGTTGTCTGCCACCGCCGCCGCCAAAGTTTCCGCCGCCCGAAGGTCCGCCGATAATGGGCGGCGCGGGCGTTGTAGGTCGATTATTTTCTTCATAAAACTCTAACGCGATTCGGTCAATCAAAATCACGGTTTCCGCGCGGGTAATATAGTTCCGCGGGCGGAAAGTTCCGTCGTAATAGCCCGTAATATACCCTGCCGCTCTCATTCCGTCGACATGATAGCTTGCCCAGCCGGAAATTTCGTCTGCGTCGGCGAAAGGATTTTCGTTTCCGCTATTTTCCGCCACATTAAAGGCGCGGCCAAGCATAACCGCCGCTTCCTCGCGGGTAACATTGTCGTTCGGGCGCATTGTGCCGTCCGCGTCGCCGCGCATAAAGCCGGTTGCGTACGCTTGCCGTATTTCGCTTGCGTACCAAGCGTTTTGGGCGACGTCGGGGAACGTTGCGTCGGATGTTGCGTTGCTTTCTAAAACGCGGTTGATAATTGTCGCGAATTCGGCGCGGGTGATGAGGTTATTGGGGCGGAAAGTTCCGTCGTCGTAACCTCTGACTACGCCGAAGTCATACCAACGCTGAATTGCGTCATTTGCCCAATGGTCATTGACGTCAGGCATGGCGAGGGCAGGCAAAATCGATATAAACATTACTATTACAATTATTGTCGATATTAGCTTTTTAAGCACCTAAATCACGCTCCTTGTAATGATTTAAATTATAATTTTGCTTACATTATACACTATAATACTTGAAAAATCAAGTATTATAGTGTGTAATCACAATTTGAGTTGCATTTTATTTATCATTTTAGCGAATTTTTGTAAATTTCCTCTTGTAAGATTCAATATTTTTTCGTTTAGACAGCAACTCTCTGTAACAACTTGTCAAGGACTTTTTAAACATTTCTGGGAAATTAGAAAAATGACAAAAAATATACGCGCCGTTGTTTAAACGGCGCGTATATGATGTATAAAATTTAAATTCCCTTTATCTTTCGCTCAGCCTCAACATAACTGCCGCCATTTCTGCGCGAGTCGCTGTGTTCTGCGGAACGTAATTCCTGTCCATAATTTCATCTGCCAAATCTCCGACATAACGATACAAAATCAACCCCATTTGCTCGCGAGTAATGTTCAAATTCGGCGCAAAATATCCGTTTCCAACGCCTGTTACGATTCCATTCGCCGCCGCCCACGCAATTGCTTCGCTATACCAATTACCGTCAGCAACATCGCTGAAATTACCGCCGTTATAGCCGTTCGGACTTCCCGCAAGCCGCCACAGAACAGTTACAAACATCGCTCTCGTTGTTGACACGTTCGGCGCAAATTCGCCGTTTCCAACACCGTTCAGCAAGCCGCTCGCAACCGCGGATTCAACGTAATCGAAAAACCAGTCGTTCGGCGAAACGTCGGTGAATTGTTGTGTCTGAGGTGCTGCAACATTATTGTTTGCATTATCATTGTTGCCGGATGATGGCGACGAGAAAACATTTCCGCTTGGGCGATTGTTGTTCCAACTTCCGCCGCCACCGCCGCCTCCAAATCCACCACCGCCACCACTTTGCTGTTGGTATACCTCGAATCGTGCGTATATGGTCGCCATAAGCAATGTAACTGAAGGTTCTCTATGATGTATGCTAATTCTAAGAGGATAAACTCCTATCGACATTCCTGTGTTAGCTCGGACCGTAAAAGTCGCGCTTTCTCCCGGCGCTACCCAACCAAGTGACTGAGTGGCACCACCGCTCCACGGCCAAGGGGGAAACGTTCCCGGAAGAGGCGGCGGCCAAGACACAAACAGGTTCAAAGATTGATCACCCACATTCGTAACTGTAACCGTTCTCCCAGCCGGTTGCGCATATCCGACCGGAAGCCTGCCGAAGTCAAGCTCTCCCTCCACTTCGATTGCGAAAATGAAATCGACGCGATTTTCCTCGGTCGGCTGCCAAACCCAAGTTTGCCCCGCGTAGTTTGCGGAATTAGGATTATTTCTATCAAGCGCCGCCATAAGTTCGTCGGACGTAAATTCAAACTCGCCAAGCGGATTGCCGACCGTTCCGTTGCCGACATTCTGCCAAACTCCTGTGAAGTAGTCGTTGTCGGGTACAGGTGGAAGAGCGGGATTTTGTTGCGGCCAACTCGTTTCAATCACCATAAACCTAAAATGCTCACCCAAAGTAAGTTCGCGCAAAGAATTTGCATTCCAAAACATATTGTTCATGTACCTAACGTTTCTTGTATCAAAGCCGGAAATATCTAAGCGTGTTAGGTCTGTTGTATTAGCAAACATCATACTCATACCTTCAACGTTGCTTGTATCAAAATGAGAGAGGTCAAGGCTTGTCAAACTACTTGCACCGTTAAACATTCCACTCATACTTATCACATTGCTTGTGTTGAAGTTTGACAAATCAAGTTTAGATAGGCTTGACGCACCCGAAAACATACTACCCATACTCGTCACATTGCTTGTGTCAAAATGGGAAAGATCTAAGCTTGTCAAACTTTGCGTGCCGCCGAACATGCTAGACATATTTTTCATGTTGCTTGTGTCCCAACCTGATATGTTTAAATCAGTTAGGCTATGCGTGCCGGAAAAAATACGGCTCATGTCCGTTACATTACTTGTGTCCCAACTTGATAAATCAAGGCTTGTTAAGCTGCTTGCAAGCTCAAATAAACCTATCATAGTCTGCATATTTCGGGTATTGATATAATCCAATCCTTCGATGTTTGTCATATTCGAAAAGAAAAAAAACAAGAAATTTAAAGAAGATTCTTCGGCGTCAATCGGACCTGTGAAGATAACATTGTTAATATCAAAACGCCATTGACTCCACGGTGTTGTAAACCCGGTTGGTCGATTGATAGTTCCTTCGTCAACCACCAAAGTGCCGTCGTCATATAATCTCCACGGCGCGCCGATATCGGTGTTAGTGAATACTAATGTCGGCTCGCCGGGCAAGCGCGACATTCCGTTGAATGAAAAAATGGCGGTTCCGTCGGTTGTTTGCCTCGGGTCGCGGCAAAGCGACTGTATTCTTAAAGTTATCCCCGTCTCATTCGGATAAGTAAGAAAAAAGTCGCGAACTGCGGGCCCCATATCGCTTGTAAGTATCCTGCCTGCCGAAAATGGAGTAAATGTTGCCGCCAATCGGCTGAGATCATTGCTCATGGAAGTGTTACTTGGTGGTCTTGTTGTTCTTACGATACTGGGACCTATCGTCATATAGCAAAACTCAGCTAAGTGCGGCGGAAGAATGTATGCGCCCGCGGGATTATGCCATACCGCTTCGTTAATATTTAGTTGCAATCTAAGCTCATCGCCGGCGAGGATACGATCAATGTAATTGGCAAATTCAAATCGTAAAAAAGATTCTCTTTGCGCGCCACCGTCGCGACCGTCAACGAAATGTAAGTTTCGTGGTGGGTGGGGCTGTCCACCCACCATATTCACTCTTACAAACGCCCCATGTTCTAGAAATATGGAGCCTTCGGCAGTCCAATTGTCGAGCCTGCCGCTTGCGACCACTTGCGCCCCCGGCGCGGGCGCGGCGAACGTTACCATTGTCAGCATAACCGCCAATATTATAGTGAAAGTAAGTATCAAACAAAGAAGTTTTTTTAATTTCATCGCACATTCCTCCTTATATTGTTTATAATATACTAAAATTTTGAAAAAGTCAACCTTTTTAATTATGGAGTTTCCTTTGCTGTGATGTTTGAATCACCGGAAAAAGTGTTTACATGTATCAATGGCGATTTAAAAAAAAGCTTGCAATTTTGTCGAAAATGTTGTATAATAACCCATAATATGGGCAAAAATTTTGTGTAAAAATTTCGATAAGTCATTTAAGGAGATTATCGAAGTTAAAGAAGCAAGGAGGAAGTATAATGAACTTTTTTAAAAAAGGATTAGCGGCGGTTATAATTTTATCTATGGTTTTGGCGTTATTTAGTTTTACGGCTGTTGCTACGCCTGACGACGTTGAAACTCGTTTTGGAGGCGGTGCGACGACGCTTTCTTTCACCGGTGCGGGTATTGTGAACAACGTTTTAACGGTTTTAGTGCCGGAAGGCGGACATGCTGATATTGCGTTGACTATTAGCACTACCGGGGCGTATGAGGCAGCTGGCGCAAGATTACGTTTTGGTTGGGATCCGACTCGCATTTCTGCTGTCTCTATAGTTAATCCGCCTTTTCCAAACTTGCAGTCTATGGGTGCTAACCGCTTTACCGACGATCCAACGACGGGTATTGCGAGTGTGCGTTCAGCGGTTCCAAGAGTGGCGACCAGAGGTGTTGACTTACAACTCTTGAATATTAATGGTAATAGCCCGATTGATAACCTTGGTACTGTTACTTTACGAGTAGCTGACCCGGGGGCGAATCCGATTTCAACAACTATAAACTGGTATCATTATGATTTTGGCTGTGAATTTGGCGATTTCTTGACTGTTGCAGCGCAAAATCTTACTTTAAATATCGAGCGTACAACGAGCGTCATTGGAGGCGGTGCGACGACGCTATCTTTCACCGGTGCGGGTATTGCGAATAACGTTTTAACGGTTTTAGTGCCCGAAGGCGGACATACTGATATTGAGTTGACTATTAGCACTACAGGAGAGTTTGAGTCATTCAGTGGAAGGTTGCGTTTTGGTTGGGACCCGACTCGCATTTCTGCTGACTCTATAGTTGATCCACCTCCTGCAAACTTACAATTTGTCACTCTGAACCGTTTTACAGATGACCCAACTACAGGTTCTGCGTTTGTACGTTCGCAGACACCGAGAGAGGCGACTAGAGGTGTTGACGTAAACCTTCTGTATGTGGCTGGTGTTAGACCGATTGATAACCTTGGTACTGTTACTTTACGAGTGTCTGACCCGGGGGCTACTCCGATTTCAACAAATGTAAACTGGTATCATTATATATTTGGCGACTTGACTATTACAGCTCAGAATCTTACAATAAATATCGAACGTTCAAATAGTGTTAGAGGTGCTGACCTTGTGGTGGCTACTAACATGTTGAACGCTGCGACAACTGTTGTTGGCGGAACTGCTCCAACACTTCCGACTTCATTCCCGTCCGGCGAGGGCAATGTTAACATCGCTTGGACAGGATTTAACGTGAATCAAAGGAC
Source organism: Oscillospiraceae bacterium (assembly GCA_009780345.1). GTDB lineage: Bacteria > Bacillota > Clostridia > Monoglobales > WRAG01 > WRAG01. Next base: position 38,369 of record WRAG01000010.1, on the reverse strand, counting down.
TCAAACACTTACAGGGACGGTTACACTTCCAAATGGTTCTCCGTTTGCGGGAATCGACCTTGTGCCAAGCGCGTTCACCGGGCTTGGAACCGCTCCTAACAACTGGACTTTAGCTGTTGTTAACGCGACTGCGGGAACATTTACGCTTACGGGCAATATCGGTCTTGGAACAATCACTACGGCGCCGGGACCGTTTCAAAGAGAACTTCCTCCTGCTGACGGTGTTACTGTTAATACTATTGCTGACGCTCTTGCTAACGGTATGACTGATCTTCCGACAACGGCGATGGTTAACGTAGGTTCGTTGACCAATCAAATTGCTACGATTACTTGGAATCATATTTTATCCGGCACTTTGTATTTAGGAGACGAAGGCGACATGGTTCAAGCTACCGGTCAAGCTGTTGTGCCCGGTCTTTCTCATCCGATTAATGTTCACGCTGTGTTGACTGTTTCACCTGCGGGGCAAAGAGCGGTTCAATCAATCGTTGCTCCGGATTCGTTTGAACTTACTAGTTTAGTAGGTTCACCGATCATTAATTGGGGCACTCAAATTGCAGGTAATGTTGTAGAAATAGCTTACAGACTTCGTATTCCTGATATGGGAATATATCTCTCAGGCGAGCGTTGGACTGACCTTGATGTTGAATGGGTTACATGGCCGACATTTAGCAATTGGTCTACTATTGGTAGAACTCGTGTAGGATTTGTCAGACCTGTAAATCCAGGCGGAACTATCGGAACTACTGATATTCCTACTTGGGTAATTCCGGCGAATCTAACTATTCCGGTTTATTTGACTATCGTTCCGGCGGAGGCTAACCAATTCGTAATTACTACTCCTAACGTCGCTCGCGACAGAGATGTTAATATCGTATTCGGCGGACCACTCCATGGCGTTATGCTTTCTGACATTACTGTCACAAACGCGACAGGCACGGATGTGACAGCAGATGCGACAATTACTGTTCTCGGAAACAATATCACAATTGGATTGCCGAGAGCTTTCTTCCCGGTAGGAATTTATACCGTTAATATTGCAGGGTTTGAACCGATAACGGCGGGCGCGAATACGTTTACTATTACCGCAGGAGGGTCGAGCTCGATATTGTCAATAATAATGTCGGGGAACCTGAATTTCGGAACCGTGGAAGAAGGATATGCTCAACGTGCTGAAAGAATTGTTACAGTTACTAATCATGGAACCATGCGGGTTACTGATCTTGAAATAACTGCCGTGCCTGATGGATGGGAAGTTGTTAGAGGATTAAATAATACGACTCTTTTGCCACTTGAGAGCGCGACTTTCACCATTCGACCGGAATTAGGGTTGCCGGCAGGCAATCATAGCGGCAATATTATAGTGACTGCGCTTGACTATTATGAAGGTACAGCGGTTAGTCATACTATGCTTGCCGGGTTTACGGTATCGGCGCCGCCACCGTCGCCGATAGCTCTTACAGTATCTTCATTAAGAGCCGATAGCGGAGATAATATAACGGTTGATATCAGTATAAGCGGCAATCCCGGGTTTGCGAGTATGCCGCTTAGGGTACAATTCCCGGATGAGTTGACTTTGATAAGATATGATATATTGGATGATGAACTATTTAGCGGATTTACCGGTCCCGAAGATACGCAACCCGGAGAAACAACAAGTATATCAGGGCAATTTTTCGCGAACTGGGTGCGTGTATATAATTTTTATGAAAGCGACGCTGTATTGCTTAGGCTAACTTTTGCTACTGATTCTGAGGCTGTATTTAACGTTTATCCGGTTGAAGCAAGCTTCGCGATTAGAGATTATAACAGTATTCCGCGAAATGCTGATGGGGAAGAATTGAATATTCCTATTACTAACGGACGAATATTGTTGCGCGACTTTATTCCGGGTGATATAGACGGTGATGGAACCATTGATCTTCTTGATGTTTCATGGCTTGCGAAATACCTTGCCGATCATGACGTAGAAATAAATCATAATGCCGCAATGGTAACCGAAGCATCTATCTTAAGGGGCAGACCTGACCTTGACGACGCGGTTAGGCTTAAAAGATACCTGGTCGGACATGACATAACTAAGGCTGAAATGAATTATAGTGATTTTCCCGACACTATTATTATTCCGGACAATGCTATCAGACTTAGTGGGAGAGTGGTTGCTAACAGATATACTAATCTTTTTGGACCTGAAATTATTAATAACCAATCTACGGCGCCTGAGACGGTTAGGTTAAATATTTACAACAACTTTGGAACAGATAACCCGAGATATGCCATGCCTACGATTTATCCGTTCACGCTTAATAATGTGGCGTTCCGTGTTGGAAACACTAACGCCGCTAATTTTATCGGTCAACGTGTGGTTTTCTATATCGTGGAAGAATACGGGCAAATTGATGACGTAATCGTTTCAATAGTTCCGGAAACGAACAGAAATGTATCGACTAGATTTAATATCGCTGATTTTGATAGGTTTGAATTTGATTGGAGCGGAAATGATAGAATTAGGTATTTTAGAAATGCCGGCTCAAGGGTTTCTACCACGCTAAGCCTTGCCGATAACTATACCGTTATATATAATGGCAGAACTGTATGGGATGATGAGATATTCACACACGGTCAAAGCACAATCTTAGGCAATTCGCTATCAAACGGAACCATAACTGTTATTGACACTAACGGAACAGGATGGAATGATTTAATAATTGTAAATTCTCCTCAAATTTTCGTTGTTGATGAAGTTGACACAAACGCTAGAGTTCTTATTGCAAGAAATCCTGTGAATTCTAGGCTTTTGCCATCTGTCATCGAGCTTGACACGAGCCGTTTAGACGTTTCTTACAGGATTACACGAAACGGTCGCCGAATCGGACTTGGAGATATTAACGAGGGTGACGTATTGGCTGTAGAAGTTAACATGGTTAACATTGTTGACGATTTCTTATACAATATTCGTGTTTTGACGAACACTATTGAAGGTAGAGTTGCGATAACGTCTGCTTCACCTCGTTCGTGGGAGCCGTCTGAATGGGTTGACTCTCAAGGAAATCTTCTTCCCGGTCCGACTTTCTGGATTGACGGAACAGAGTACTATGTTGCGGTTGGAGCTTACGATACATCAAGAGTGAGGGTTGGCTCGGAAGGAACGTTCGTTCTTGACGAATTCGGTAATATTGCCGCTTTTAAAGCGCCGGCTGAACTTATAAATTACGGGTTTGTTATGATGGCCGATACCGGTGATGATGGTTTTAGTCGACGAGGCTTGCTTCAAATATTACATAGAGACGGTAGTGTATCGACTCGCAGATTTGCGCCGGTTGTAAATATTGAAAATTCACCGTTTGGGGTTGATTCATTCAGAGGTGACGGCGGTGCAGCCGGAAATTTTGCTCCGCTACCGGGTGGGTTAAGCTTCTTCGAAAACAAGCTAATCAGATATAGCGTTAATGTTAGCGGTCAAATCACCAGTGTTGAATTTGCGAGATCAAATGGGTGGACCGGCAGAGAATTCTCTTCTGTAGGACCTGCTTATGTTAGCAGAACGTTTGCGTTTGACGTTCGTAACGACAGAGTCACTACTGTTGACTATCTTACTCCCAGACTAAGCGCAAACGTTAACAATGATACGCTTATATTTGATATTCAAACGAATGAGTTTGGTGAAATTGACAGCGCGAGGTCAGGAGTCAGAACTGTTGACGATTTCCTTTTTCACGCTCGTATACTTGAGCAAGTTCAGCTGTTTGACTTAAATGAAAGAACCGGCGTGGTTCAAGTAATAGTTGCTTTCGATCACGATCCTGTCAATGCTGATATCTTCCCCGGTTTTGGTAGCGCTGAGCCGCCCGACCCGGCATATCATCTGGCGGTATTTAATTCTGTAGCCCAGACAATTAATGATTCCGACGAAAGGGTTAGGAGTGTAGAATTCTTTCAAAACGGCGAAAGAAGGAACTTGTTATCAACAGTTAATACGGCACATCATTTTGACAACATGCTTAGAGGTACTGCTTTCCGCTATAGTGTGAATGAGAGAGATGAAATCTATGAAGTTTCTGCATTGTTTGAATTAGATAACATTAGTGTAGATAATACGTCTACGTCTCATTTTACACATAGATTGCCGACATTAGTAAATTTGGCAACTAGCTTCGAATTGGAATTAGGAGCTTTACCTAACGAGGTTTCCGTTTGGACTGATTTCGATGAAGGTCAATCAATTATTATGGGTCCTGTTGTGCAAACAGGAGCGGGATTTATAACCGTTGGACCAAGATTTACTGATGGCATGGGACACAATTGGCATAATACTGAAGCTCAACGTTGGAACTTTGCAAGCATGAGATACAACATTCGTTCTGGCGCTAATGTTTATGTGCTTGATATGAGTCAAGGAGTTGCTTCAATGCAATTGATAGTCGGTGATCTTGGAAACATCAATCGTCCGCATCAACAATGGTTAACAGCCGGAGCGAGATTGAGAACAACATCACTAGATTCCTGGCCTGACTTCCCTGCTCCGGCAATCGCGGTTCGTGATTGGGTTGTTATGCAAATGATTGACGGCATAGTTACTGACGTTATCATCTTGAAGGCATTCCCATATGAATTAAGATTATAGATGATAAACCCACGAGGAGATAGACATGATAAAATTAAAGAGGTTTCATAGAATTACTCTGTGCTTTCTTTGCGTAGTTGCTTTATTGTTATTTTATATACCGTCGGTTTACGCAAACGATACTGTGGAAATAGAAGTGGAACAATTTTCGGCGGCTCCGGGCGAAAGCGTAATCGTTCCTATCATGTTGGTTGCCAACCCGGGAATTGCGGGATTAAGATTAAGTGTTGGATACGACTCGTATAGATTGAGAATTGATAGCGTGAATTCGGTAACATCCGGAACGGCGTTGACTTATCATATGTTTGTCGGAGTTGATGAGAGCACATACAGTCGAAATCCTTTTAACGTTATATGGATTGGCGTAGAAAATGATACTTCGACAGGCGTTTTACTTAATGTAGAATTTAGCGTGCCGGACAATGCTCCGGCGGGCGAAGCTACTATCAACGTTACGGTTGGTATGGTGGTTGATTATAACTCAAATCAGCTCAGTTATTCGGTAACGCAAGGTAGCGTATATATTTTACGAGATGATGACAATGGCAACGGTAATGGTGACGATAATGGTGATGATACTATTTCTGCGCCACCGCCGCGTCCCGGACCTGGGCCGACTCCACCACCTACGCCGGGTCCAACTCCGGCCCCTAACCCCGAACCGGAATATCCGGAGTCGCCGTATGAGGCTGTGACGCTTCCGTTTGGCGATGTTGTCGAAACGGCGTGGTATTATGAATATGTAAGGACGGTTTGGGAGAATTCGTTGTTCCAAGGTACTGCGTATAATCAGTTTAGTCCGCAAGTAGGCATGACTCGCGCCATGTTCGCGCAAGTTTTGGCGAATTTGGAAGGTGTTGATACTTCCGTATTTAACAATTTGCCCAAATTTGTTGATGTCGTAGATTCCGCTTGGTATTTTGGTGCGGTTGAATGGGCGGCGGGCGCAGGAATTGTTCAAGGAGTAGGCGGCGATAATTTTGCCCCCGATTTGCCGATAACCCGCGAACAGATGGTGGTTATGCTGTTCCGTTATGTTGAGATTATGGGTATTGAAATTGCGCAGGGATATATTGCTAACTTTATAGACCAAGATGAAATATCATATTGGGCAGTTGACGCGGTTCGCGCGATACAGGGCGCTGATTTAGTCGGAGGACGGCCCGATGGCAGGTTTGACCCGCTTTCAACCGCAACGAGAGCGGAAGTTTCCGCTATATTTACAAGATTTTTGGCGCAAAGATAATTAAAAAGGATGTGTTCACAAAATGAATTTTAAAATACGCATGTCAATGCGGATAATGTCGCTTGCGCTTATTTTTGTTTTTCTTATTCCGCTTTCGGTGAATAATAAAACAGCGACGGCGACGAATGAAGCGCGGATAATCGCCACAGGCATGCCTGAGCGGGTTTTTCGGGGCGACGCTTTTGACGTAACTCTTCGTTTTGAAAATAATCCGGGATTTATGACTATGCCGATACGTATTTATGTTCCGGAAGGTCTTGTGTTGACTCATATAACATTTGACCCGGCTTATTCAGCCGTTTTGAGTCAAGGAATATTTACAGGACCTCCGGGATTTACACGATCGACCGGTGAAATAACTCCGATAGTTGGCCCGGCCTATGCTTTCGTTGCTTGGGCGCGAACCAATAACATGACGATACAAAACTTCAACTTGATCACCTATACTTTTATGGCAGAGGAAGAAGCGGCTTTAGGAGAAACTGACGAAATACGAATTAGTTTCGCGAATGTTCGCAATCCGGAATTGCCGGCCAATTCGAATAGAGAACGACTGGCTATCAATCTTCTCGGCGATAACGGCGAAATCGGTTCTGTTATTATTGCAACACCGTTTCGTATAACAAACTTCAATGTATCGGTTGAAAATATAGTATCGTTTAACACGATAAATACAACAGGCGACAAGGATTTATTTCTTATTGCCGCGAAATATGATGATACCGGACGGCTTCTTGACGTATATATCAGAGATGTTGAAATACCCAACGGATTTGATGGCTTGTGGGTGGAAAATGAACCTATTCCTGCGAGATTCGAAGGGGCGGAAGCGAGATTTATGCTGTGGGAAGCGAGGGCGTTTAAGCCGCTTGTAAGTTAAAATAGAAAAAACTTAACCTATCTCAAAAAAAGTGAACCTCTTGTGAGGTTCACTTTTTATATATACTACTAAAATTTATTATGATTCAAACATCGTTATCAATTCCGCAGGGGTAAGGTTTTGTTTTTCCTCGCCCGAAACGTCCAAAATGATTTCACCGCGGTTAAGCATGATAAGCCTGTCGCCATATGTAATCGCGTCGCTCATATTATGCGAAATCATTATGGTTGTTATTTTTTGCTCATCAACCAGCTTTTTTGTAATACACATGACTTGCTTTGCAATCTTCGGGTCAAGCGCCGCCGTGTGTTCGTCCAGAAGCAGCAACCTCGGTTTTTGCAGCGTCGCCATAAGCAGCGTCACGACCTGCCTCTGCCCGCCTGAAAAAAGCGATGCTTTTTTGCGAAGCATTTTCTCGAGCCCTAAATCGAACTCCGCCAGCCTTTCCTTGAAAAAAGCAATATCTTTTTTGCGGATGGCCCATTGAAGTCCGCGCCATTTGCCGCGAGAATTCGCCAACGCCATGTTTTCCGCGATTGTCAAATCAGGACAAAGCCCGAAATTAGGATCTTGATACACACGAGCAATCATTGCCGCACGCGCGCTGTGGCTTTTCCTCTGAATATCTTTGCCGTCAAAAAATATCGAGCCCGAAGTAGGGCGTATATTGCCGTTTATAATGTTAAAAAGCGTACTTTTGCCTGCGCCGTTTCCACCTATGACAGTAACAAATTGCCCCTCGGGGATGGTTAGGTTTAAACACTTTAACACCTGGTTTCTCTCGACTCCGTTGTCAAAAACTTGTGATATATTTTGAAGTTCTATCATTTGGTCACCTCAATTTTCTTCTTAAAGAGAAGTTGCCGCAGTTTAGGCATGCACAGCGCAAGCAATGCAAGCAAAGCGGTGAGCAAACGCTCCCAATTAGAATGAAGCAACCCAGAAGCGACCACCATGGTTATGCAGATGAAATAAATAAGCGAGCCAAGCGCAATGAATATAAGCTGCGTCACCATACTTCTGTTTTTAGGCGTTATAATTTCTCCCATAACAAGCGAAGCGAGCCCGATGATAAGAACTCCCGCCCCTATGCCGACTTCGGCGCCGTTTAGTTTCTGAGAAACCAACGCGCCCGCAAGCCCGGTAATCGCGTTTGATATCACAAGCGACGAAATTTTGCGGCTGTCGGTATTTACGCCGTTAGAGCAAGCCATACGCTCGTTATCGCCCGTCGCGCGCATTGACAAACCAAATTTCGTTTGATAAAGAAAATGCAAAACGGTAATCACCACAATAAGAATGAATAATCCTATAATTATGTACGACCATTGCAACGCTTCAAAATTCGACGCCCCTAAACCGTGGCTTAACAAATTATTTACGGGCGCGAATATAAAAGTTCTAAGCGGCGCGGAGATTGTGCTGCTTCCCATAATAAATAAATTGACCGAAAACAAAGCCATGGTAACAAGTAAGCCGGAAATTATGCCGTCTACTTTCAGTTTTGTGTGAATCAACGAAGTTGCAAGCCCCGCAACCGCGCCGCCCACAGTCGCAACGAGGAGCGCCGTCGTAAAATGCGCCCCGTGATACAGCAAAGTCATGGCGATTACGGCGCCGAAAGCGAAAGTGCCCTCAATGGTCAAGTCGGGCTTTTTCATAATGCGTAAAGACATAAAAACACCGATTGCCACCGGCGCGTATAACAGTCCTTGTCCTAAACTTCCGTATAAAGTTCTTAAAAAAAAGTCAATTCCCATTTTCATCCTCTTTTTTCAGTAGTTTTTTGGGGTTGCCGCCAAAGGCAACAACCCCATTTGAAAAATCGTTTTATGAAATCACTTTAAAATGTTCTGTTCGCCCTTGAAACCAATGCGGCGGGGATAATAAAGTCAATTGCATCAGCTTCTGTCTGATTGATGTATAACGACAAAGACGCCGCCGTCGGCGAATAGAATGTTGCGGGCCAAGTTCCGTTCATCAAAATATTAAACGCGATATCCGCAGCCGCCGCGCCGTTTGCCGCGAAGTCAACCGACAAAGATGCAAGCGCACCGTTCGCCACGATAGGCAAATCGGCAACCACGACAGGCAATCGACGATCAGCGTCTTGGTTGTGGTTTAAGTTTTGAACCATTTGCATATTTCCTGTAATTTGATTGTCTTGCGGGATATAAATCGCGCGGATTGACGGATCAGCGGCAATATTGATGAAAAGTTGCGTAAGTTGCCCTAATCCGTTCGCCGGTATTCCGAAAGGTACGATTGTTCCTTCCGGCGCAACTGCTTGCAAACGCCCAAGAGACGCAACCGAGTTATCCTCATCGGTTGTGTACAAGAAAGCGACGCGATTATCGCCGTTAAGTTCGCTTCCCAACAATTCTTCCAACAAATCTATTTGTGTTTCCATAGGCAGCGCGCTTGACGCGCCGGTGGATATGTCTGAAACAAGTCCGGCGCCGACAGGGTCGGTGATTATACCGAATACCAACGGTATGCCCGCCGCCGTCGCAACCGGCAACGCGCGTTGCGACGCGCTTGTTCCGAGAGAAAATATCAAATCTACATTTTGCGCCGCGAAAGTGTTCGAAATTGTGGTAGACATTGCGGCATCTCCGCCCGCGTTTCGATATTCAAAGCGCACGGTTAATCCTGCAGATTCCATAAGCTCTGTCAAGCGGTTTCGAAAACCGGGCGTTCCCAGTTCAAAAGCAGGGATGTTCGCACCCGAGAGTATCCCAACCGTGAAATCATACGATCCGTCTTGTGAGGTATCTTGCGGGGTATCTCCGGTACAAGCGGTGAAAGCCGTTACACACAATGCGAGCAATAGTGTCGCGATTAAAAGTCTTTTTAGTTTCATTTTTAACGCTCCTTTTTAAATTTTTGATAAATAAAGGTATAAACCTTAATAACTATATCACTATTTTCAACAAAAGTCAATAATAAATTTGAAAAGCAAGCGTGTTTTCTGAACAAAAAATAACACGGTAAAATAAAATTTTACCGTGTTGTTTATTTTCAATTATTGGTTATATGCCGCGTCTAAACCTGTTCCTAAAATTTCTGTCCATGTTTCATTTCTGCCGTCGGCGTTTCTTTCGAACTCGTGAGTGTGTGTGGCTTCCATGAACGCCGCGTACGCCCAATGCGTGCGGTCTAAATCAGGGAAATTAAACACATCATCAGGAATATCTTCAAGCAAGATATGCCGATTAAGAACGCGATTCACAGCGGTTACAAGCTCGGCGCGAGTAAGATTGTCTGACGGTCTGAACATTCCGCCGTGTCCGACAAACCAACCTTTTTGGGTTGCCGAAAGGATATAATTGCGCGCCCAGTCGTTCGAATCTACGTCGCTATATGGGTTTTCGTTAGTTGCAACCAAATACTCGAATCGTGAAACAACTGCCGCGAACTCTCTTCTTGTAATAAGCGAATGAGGTTCAAAATTCCCGTCCTCATATCCGGTGAACACGTTGTAATACGCAAGCGTAGCAACCGCAAGCCCGAACCATTCGTCACCGTTTATATCGTTAAACGGATTATACGGCGTAAAATTCCTTAATTCCGGTCTTAGCAAACGATAAAATACCATTGCGATTTCCGCACGGGTGATGTTGTTGTTCGGTCTGATTTCGGTATTCTCGTACCCGCGGATATACCAAATATGGTCGTCAACGAAAAAGTCTTTCGCGGTAGGCGGCGGTATTGGTCTTATCGGAACATAAGAAGGAGGCGGGCGCCAACCCGGTCCCGGTGGAGGTGGTGGAGGCGGAGTGCCTAAATGTTCCCACTGCGCGTAAAGCGTTACGTCCGAATCGGGCATTGTAAGTGTGTCGTCCGGTTGGAACCACTCGCCGCTGCCGTCAGGCTCGGTATTCCAGCCGATAAATCTGTGCCGATCTCTAAGCAATTCGCCTTGGTCTTGTATTACAACAGTTTCATAGCCGTCGCCCGCATAACTCCCGTTGTCAACGGGCGGTGTTCCCGTTCCGCCGTTCGCGTCGTAAATCAGCGAATGGCTGTTACGCCGCCATTGCGCGTAAAGTGTAACATTTCCGGCAGGCATAACCAAACTGTTACCGTGTTCGAAGGAATCTCCTGAACCGTCGGACGCGGTATTCCAGCCAATTAAGGTATAACCTAATCTGGAAATAGGCGGTATTCCGAGAGCGTCATTTCGATCTCTTACTGTCGCAGTACTTCCCGGCAAATAACGGTTTTCGTCAATCGGAAGGATTCCTTGGAACGCCGAGCCGCCATCATTATCATTTGCGTCATAAGTGATAGTATAAGTCGGCGGTTCTGCCCATTCCGCGGTTAAGCGAACGTTTCGAGCAGGCATTTCAAAAGTATCGCCGATTTTGTAAAGTGTTCCGTCGTCGCTTCTCCAGCCGATAAAGTCCCAATCGGTTCGCGCGAGTGTGTTTCGATTTCTTACCGTTACCGTCGCGCCCTCAAGGTATCTATTTGGATCAACAGGAGCAACACCGCTTGTATGCAGAGTTGATACATAAATCACCTCAAAAGTCGGGTATGCCGACCATTGAGCGTAAAGCGTAACATCCTCATACGGCATCACAAAATCATCACCAATATTAAAGTGCGTGCCTGAACCGTTGGGCTCGGTATTCCAACCTATAAACTCATAGTTAGGATTGCTCATTGTACCTGAACCAAGTACGGTTACCAAAGTTCCGCCGTAGTAATCGTTCAAGTCAGCCGGCGGTGTGCCTGTTGTATTCCCGCCGTTGCCGTCGTAAATTACGTTAAATGTATCTTCCGGATACCATTGAGCGTAAAGCGTAACGTTTCGAGGAGGCATTGTAAACGTAGCTCCTGCCGCGTATTGCGTGCCGCTTCCGTTGCGTCGTGTGTTCCAACCCGCGAAAACGTAATTAGTTCGAACCAATGGCGCGTGCGCGGTGTTGCCTAATACGGTTACGATTGCGCCTGTATTATATTCGTTATCGTCAACAGGGGCAGAACCGCCGGTGTTGCCGTTACCGTTGTAAGTTACCGTAAATGTAGGTGGGGTGTATATGTTTTCCCATTGCGCGTAAAGTGTAACGTTTCGGTTAGGCATTAAGAACGTTTCTCCCGCAGCATATTGCGTGCCGCCGCCGTCCGCTTGAGTATTCCAACCGATAAAATTATAGTTGGTTCGGATTAGAGGGGTAGGCGCAACGTTGCCTAATACAGTTACGGTTGCGCCGGCGATATAATCGTTATCGTCAATCGTAACATCGCCGCCGGTGTTGCCGTTGCCGTCGTAGGTTACTGTAAATAAAGGCTTCCACTCCGCGTAAAGCGTAACATATCTGGCAGGCATTAAGAATGTTTCTCCAGCCACATATGGCGTGCCGCCACCGTCCGCTTGAGTATTCCAACCGATAAAAATATGTCCGGTTCGAGTAAGAGGCGGAGTTCCCGCGTTACCCAGCACCGTTACAGTCGCGCCGGCGAGATATTCGTTGTCATCCTCGGGAACTTCGCCGCCTGTGTTTTCGTTGCCGTCATAGATTACACCGAAAGTCGGTATGTTAGGCCGCGGGTAAAATCTGTTTGTAATCGTTACAAGTAAATTGTAACCACTAACAGCAGGTCCGACAACATTTGCCACAAAACCGATTTCGGCAATGGTGCCAAGCGGATCGCCGTCACTACCTACCTCAGAAACCGTATAATTGGTGTGGTCAGTGCTAAGTCCCACCAAAACAGCCGGATTTTCTACCGAAAACGGAATAACGGCTTGCGGCTCACCTTCAGGGATTGTAAAATAAGTCGGATTCGCGTTTACATACACAAATACTTCTTCCTCCGCGTCAAAAATGAAGTATAAAAGTTCTTCATCACTATCTCGCTCAACAATCGCGAAGAATTCGGTTGTATCATCCACATCCCACGCCGCATACTCACCTGCTAATTCCTTGAAAATGATGAATTCTCCGTTCCCCGGCTCGAAAGTATTGCGAATCGTTATATCTATAGTTTCACCGTGAGGAACTATAAACCCGCCGGCGGGAATTTCGTCTTCTCCCATAAAATATTCACTATCCAAGAAACCGAGAGGCTCTCCGAACGGGAAAGCTTCTTCAATCGTGTAATAAATATCAAATCCAAACGGATATGAAGGCACTTCTATAAGTCTTGTCGAAGAATTCGCGCTGAATTCAATGATCGTCGAGTGATTGCCGGGCAAAAGGCTGTTGCCGATCATATGTTGTCCCGGCGGATTCGCTCCACCGACAGGGCAGAGAACCTGATAAGTGCCGAAAACACCGTCATTATATTCTATATATCCAATCACTCGGAAGTCATCGCCGTCAGGAACGAATACTAAAATTCTGCCGTCGTCCGCTCTGACCCGCGCGAAGAATGAAGTATCTCCATCTACTCCCCAAGCCGCGGCATTATCGCAAAGATCTTTAGTGAACACCAAAGTTCCGCAATGGAATTTGAAACGATTGGTTACTGTTGTAATAATGGTTTGGTTAAAATGTAATCTATTGCTCCAATCGTGATCGGGATCATCGCAGTATTGATTATCGCAATAAGGATCGTCACAGGTCGTGAAGTTGTTTTCTGAATATATAACGCCCCAAAACCACTCATCTATCGGCACCGCGTGCCACTCGGCGTCAGTTACGACTTGTCGGATTTCCGTCCAATCATTGTCAATGCGATTTTGCAACCAAGCAAAGCTTTCCGCCCATTCTGCCGGCGTTCGCAGGTAAAATGGCGTGCGGTCGGCGATGTTATCCCAAAAATATATCCAATCAGGATCAAGTAACGGATCTTGGGTCTCTTGCGGGAACACCGCGTCTGCTTGACGCACTTCAACGACTTGATAACTACCCCACGTCCATAAGTTCGAAAGCCGAACGGGTTGGTTACGGCTAATCGGAATTTCCATCATTACGCGGCCTTCGTGCGGCTCGGTTAATCCGATTTCGTGGTTACCGATACACCAAATGGTGCCGTAAAACGGCGAACCGGGTTCAAATTCACGATCGGCGTCGAACAGCAAATAGTTTTGCGCATATACATCCCAAATGCGGATGTAAAATACGGTATCATAATCCACGTCCCAATCGGCGGGGAAACCGTCCATAAGTTTATAAACTTCTAAAAATCCGATACCGTGTTCAAATTTATTCAATATAGTGATGGTTCTATATTCCTCACTTATAATTTCGAACGAGGGCGGTTCCGGATAAAATTCTTCATAATCTAAAGAATAGTAAACATTAATCCGCTCGTAAACAAGCGGCCAATCTCTCGGTTCGAAGAATCCTTCAAAAAATTCATGTACCGAATACAATATCGGAATATTATTGGCGGCGTCATCATCTGACATATACCTTGGCAAATCTTCAATGATAGCGGGAACATCTACCGAAAAAGTAATTGTGGTCGCAAGTTCCGGTCTATCGGTAAATCCGTCGAAGTGGAATTCATTTTGCGCAAGACCTTCTTCGAGCACTACATAGAAATCGTTGTCAGTTTTAAGCCTTACGGTAAATAGCGTTTCATCATCTACGTCCCAATCAAGGTGGCGCCAATCTTCTCCATCGGGCGGAAATTCTTTTTCAATTATCAAAGAGCCGAAATAAACGTCATGCGTCGATTCTTCGTCAATCAGCATAATTTGCGCGATTAACGGCGTGCTGTAAACCAAGAATCCTTCTTCGTCCCAGTGGAAAAGTTGAGTCGGATCGCCTTCGACAAAAGTTCTTCTAAAATACACATCACTTGTAATTGTTCTGCTTCCTGCCACGGGAGAGTTCCCGCCCATTCCGCCTAGCGAGATTTCATAAACGACATCAATCGCAGTACCGTCAACATCGGTGACTAACCCGTGCACAGTAAATATGTATATCTTCGGAGTGGTTCTAACCCAATACAAATGCCAATAATATGGCTGAGGGCGACCTACAACTAAGGCGTTTTGAGCCCAGTAATTATTCCGATAAGTTGTGTTTGCCCAAGGAACGGAAGCCGCGGTTTGATTAGCGGGGCTTGCGTTTTTGCCGAAAGATAAGGTTATGCCTAAAACATTATCTACAATCGTTCCGCTGTTGAGTCCGGTTCCGTTGTTCCAGTTCATGGTGGGCGCGTCGAACGCGTTGTATGTAACCTCTTCGGTTGTCCAGTAGTATGGATTGTCAAGCCCGGGCTCAAACTTTACTTCAAGGAATGAACCGCTGGTCGAATACCAAAAATTTGTCAGCCAATTTGCTCGATCTTCCAAATAAAGATAAAAATGTACCGCTAACGGTTCGTCGGGGTCCGTAATAAGCGCTTCAGGAATACTCCATTGCAATACTCCGTTCGCGGCTTCCAAAAAAGTAACGCCTGCCGGATAAACAGAATCCTCAAGTTGAAAATCGCCGATTTGAGTGGTGATTGTTACCTCTTGGTTACCACCCAACATTCCGTAATCGCCGCTTTCGGTCATGTAAGGCCTGCCCCATACGTAAATGGTAATGACAACCGTTCCGTCATAATCATCAGTCAGCGAATCTTGCGGGTAGTAAACAGATTTGTCCGTCCAAATTTGCCCGGGTCTTAGGGTATCATAAATTTCCGACCAATCGACATCATGAGCCTCACCCGGTATTATCGTGAAATCACTAATACTGGTAGCAGCGCTAACATAGACACCGCTGATTGGAAGCAGCCCCAAAATAAAAATCAAAGCCATTAAAAATGCAAATTTTTTCATAAATAATCCCTACCCTTCTGACTTTCATAAGTTGAATAATACTTAGATTTCACACATTATTACATATTGTGTATATTATACCATTATAATAACATGAATTCCGGCAAAAAGCAACATCTTTTTAAAGAATTACCGCTTATTTTTAAGTTTTTTGTCATATTTCCGACATTATTTCCATATGCTCTGTATATAATTCCAACAATCGCTCCTCAAGTTCATACTTCTCTTCCAACAATTCCATTGCCAATTCGGCGTTTCGTCCGACTTCGTCTTGCGCGAGTCGCGCGTCGCGGTCGGCGATTTTTTCTTCGACTTCCTTGATGGAATTCTCTAACCGCTCAATTCGCGACTTTCGCTTGCGCTCTAACGATTCCATCTCCTTTTTACGCTGCCATTCGTTTTTCGCCGTTGACTGCGGCTTAGATTCGGCAGGCGACATTGCGAAGTCTTCAACTCTGTTCGCTCGTTTCTGCTTCTCGGCGTAGTAATCATCGTAATTTCCGGCGTATTCCGTTATGCAGCTTGGGTTCATTTCCAAAATTTTGGTTGCGATATTGTTGATAAAATAACGGTCGTGGGAAATGCACAAAATCGTGCCGGGGAAGTTTCGTAGAGCCTGCTCCATAACGTTTTTTGAGAACATATCAAGGTGGTTTGTCGGCTCGTCAAGGATTAGTAGGTTCGCGCCGCCCAATATAATTTTCGCCATCGAAACACGTCCTCGTTCGCCGCCGCTTAGCATAGAAATCGGCTTGAAAACATCATCGCCTGAGAACAGGAACGCGCCCAGAACATTGCGAATTTCGGTTTGCGTCAACGTTGGATATGTATCCGCCAAGTCGTCGAAAATGGTTTTCTCAAGCGTCAAATTTTGATTAACCTGGTCGTAGTAACCTATATGCAAATTCGCGCCTTCGCGGATAGTTCCCGATTTCGGTTCGTGCTTGCCGAGTATGATTTTAAACAAAGTTGTCTTGCCGACACCATTCGGGCCGACCAGTACGGTTTTGTCGCCCTTTTTAAGTTCGAATGATACATTTTCGAATAGCTCCTTGTCGTCAAACGCCATAGACAGTGCGTCGATGCTTAAAACATCCTTGCCTGTCTGCGTTTTTGGTGTAAGATTTATGCGAATTTGGTCGGGCAAAATCTCCGGCGCGTCAACGCGTTCCATTTTGTCCAACAGCTTTTCACGGCTTTTCGCGCGGATAAGCGCGGCTTCGGTTTTAAACGAACGTATGGTTTTTATTGCCGCTTCCTGCCGTTTGATTTCCTTTTGCTGGTCATCGAACTGCCGCTGTGCTGTTTCGCGATTGATTGCTTTTTGGGCGGTGTAAAAACTGTAGTTGCCGTTATAAACGGTCGATTTTTTGTTCTCGATTTCGATGGTTTTTGTCGTCGTTTTGTCTAAGAAATAGCGATCATGAGAGATAATCAAAACTCCGCCGTCATAGCTCTGCAAATATTCTTCCAGCCAAATTATACTCTCGATATCCAAATGGTTCGTAGGCTCGTCGAGCAACAGTAAATCCGGCTCGGTCAGCAATAACTTGCCTAACGCAACGCGGGTTCGCTGCCCGCCTGAAAGTTCTTGCATAGGTTGTTGCCATTGACTTTCGGTGAAGCCTAAACCTTTAAGCGTGCCGCGAATTCGGCTTTGAATCTCGAACCCGCGTTTTTTCTCAAACTCCGCCGTAAGCTTGTCATACTTTTTCATGGTCGCTTCAAGTTCGTTACCGGATTGCGTTGACATATCCCGCTCCAACTCTCGCATTAACCGTTCGGTTTGCCGCAGAGGCTCGAACACCGAATCAAGTTCGTCATACATTGTATGTTGGCCGGCATAACTTGTTGTCTGCGGCAAATATCCGATTTGCAAACCGGTTGCGCGTGTAATGGAGCCTCCGTCCGGTTGCCATTCACCTGTCAGCATACGAAATATCGATGTTTTTCCTGCTCCGTTGACGCCGACCAACGCCGCTTTTTCGCGATCTTCTAATATAAACGAAACGTTGGTGAGAATTTCATCAACGCCAAATGACTTTTTCAAATCGGAACACATCAGTAACACTAAAACCCCTCCAAATTATAGTTCGATAACAGACAAGTCTGCCTATTTAATAATTATAATGAGAGTGTGTTGTCGAAATAGCAAAACTATTTCGCCGCGGCGCAAAACGCCGCCAAAAATTTTCATTGAAAATTTTTACATGCCTCTCACAATAGGCATTGCTTGAATTTTTCAAATTCAATACGCAAAATCAAAGATTTTGCGGTAGAAATGCAAGCGTTTCTACATGCAGTACCTATTATAAAGGCAGACTTGCGGACTGTCAATCTTTAATTCTTATATGAATTAGTGGTTATTGCGCGGCGAATATCAGCAAACGCGCATTGCGGTCGGCGCCGCCGAGGCAGGTTGATAATATTAGAACTCGTTCGGCGTCAGAATGCTCTAAGAACTCCGCCGCTTCCGCATTATTAAAATCAAGCGCGTATACATCGTCCCACGCGTCGGTTCGCCGCACCTTTACAACACGATAAACCAGCCGTTCACCATACTTCGTCAGAATAATAATTTCCGGATAATTATCCATAAATTCCCGGTTCATATAATTCACAAGCGGCGCGAACATCGAACCGTCACGCATATTATGCCCGTGAATCAAACTTGCCGGCGCTTTGAAACCGTAAATGGCGCGATAATCCATAAATATCGCGCCCGCAGGATTTGAAGCTCCGCTAAAAGTAGTGTTCAAATACCTTGCATTATCCGCCCCCCGCACGATAGGATAATCCACCGTCGTGCCGGGGATAGTAATCCAACCTACAAAATCCGGATTTATTTCCGAAAAAACGCGCAACAAAGCCGCAATTTGCTCCTGTGTTAGGATGGCAGGTTCTTCGGCGTTGACTATGTTAGCGCTCAATTCGCGTAGTTGCTCATACTCCGCTTGCGCGGCAGCGTCGTCGCGCATACCGACCCACAACTCTCGTGCGGCAAAAATAACAAGAGCAAGCCCGATTGCAAACATCGTCAAAAGCACAAACCAACGCCACGATTTGCGTCTAATTTTGATTTTATTAACATTCTCCGACTTCATTGCGCACCTCGCTATCGTTCGCATATTATATTGTAATTATAGCACGATTCGCCCCGAATGACAATCATTTTTTGCTTTATAGGAAATTGCTCATTTCCTATAAAGCAAAAAGCCTCGCAGGGGCGACGCACACACAGCGCGCATGAAAAAAACCATCGCGCCGCGGCGCGAGATTTCGCCGCAAGCGCGAAATCTTATTTTAAATCACGACGCGGAAATGAAAATTTAGTATTGCATAGGCGGATGTTTTCTGTTATACTTTCTATATGAAACATAGAATTAACTGAACCGGAGGTTAAATCATGGAGTACATGGAGTACATTGCGTCTAATGTCGCGCCATACGGCACATTAGGTCCTTTTTTTGGTTGGTCTGTTCTAACTTTTCAATTATATGTTCCGCTTACGCACTGGATTGTAAGCCAAGTTTTCGCGTTTATTTCGTTTATATTTTCGTTTTGGTCGTGGCAGGTGAAAAACAAAGTAAGAATGATGTTCCTTGTGGGTACTTTCAGCGCGTATTTAGTTTTATCCGCGTTTTTCTTGGAAAACTATACGCTAACCCTGCTTTTCGGGCTCGCGGCAATACGAAACTATGTCTTCTGCTATCTCGATTGGCGGGTAAGCACAGGCAAGTATGTTGCTAAATGGTTGCCATACGCTTTCGCGGGCTTGTTTGCATCTTTAACGATAATATCAACCGTTGTGTTGGTTCATATTCTTCAAGTGCGAACCTACTCCGCGTGGCTGGAATGGCTGATTTGCCTGACGTTGCTTGGATTGATAATCGGCAACATATTAAAAGGCACAAATCTTATGCGGATCAGTTTTATCGGAAATCGAATTTTCAATATAATCAATCACGCGTATTTCGCCAACATAATCGCGGTTTTCATCGCCGCGTCGTCAATTTTCTCTAATATTCTCTTTTATATCAGAGAATGGGTTGGACATATCAAAGCAAAGAGAAAAGAAGCGAAGACGGACGATTCGCTTGCCCAAACGGCAGCGGATATTGAGGAAACACCTTAAATTACATACCTACAAAAATACCGCAAGTGTGCAACTTGCGGTATTTCTAAAATATTTAGATTTCGTTTATTTTTTATTTATAATTATGATATACAATGTTTATATCGGCGTTTTATACTAAGTTTGTGAGGACGTTCACACATATCTCAAAAGGAGGATATAAAAAATGAAATTTGCAAGAAAACATTTGATGGCAATAAGCTTAATTGCCGGAATCACATTGCTTACCGGATCGGTTTTCGCCAATCTCGGAAGCGCGAATGGGTACAGCGAAACCAAGGAAGCGATAAGAAGCCTTATATTCGCGGACAACTTTACGATTGAAATGGAAATGTCGTTCAGCATTAATGGTCAAACGGTTAATCGTGAAGGTGTGTTCGCGCAATATGACATGGGAAGCGACGTTTCGCAAAAACAGATAAACACGAGCGTAAACTATCTAAGAGATTGGTCATCATCTTCGACCACTCACATTCAAGACGGCGTACAAATTTGGTCGCGTGAAAACACTCAAACCGGAAGAGTAGACCATGACGTATGGCAACACCGCGGAAGAAACGATTCTAACTGGATGGGAATCAGCACTGACGAACACTCAATGAGAATCGCCAACCGCACGATAAATTTTGCTGAAGTTGCCGCTGATATGGTAATGGGCGGATTGAAAAGCAACATAGTTATGGTATCGGACGAGGACGGAATCAGAACTTATGAAATGAACCTAAGCCGCCGTCAAGTTCCGGGAATTGTTCAAAGCGGAATCTCTCTTTTGTTCTCAATGAACGGACATATGTCTTACGCGAACCCAAACGACGCTATGGGAGACCCGATTTACATGCTTGGCGACGACCCGGTTATCGATTTTGTGAAAATCTCTACAAGCGTTGACCGAGACGGAAACCTTAGAGCGGTGAGTTTGAATACTGCATTGGTCGGCGGACGAAACGGCGAACGTAATACCGTTGAATTTTCATTTGACGCGACGCTTTGGGATTTCGGAACGACTGTAATCGAACGTTTTGACGTGGACGCAATCCCCGACGAAATGGAAAGAATGGAAAATAATATGACAGAACATATGCAAGCTCATAGAGATAATCATGTAGAGTTTTTGCGGAGTTTAGACTTAAGTGAAGAAGAACTTGACGAACTTATACGAGAGTTTGAGCGAGATCTTGCTGAATCATTCAGAATTGAGTATACGACTCCGACACGACTTGAAAGACAAGGCAGGCGCAACCATGAAACATCAACAACGACAGTAGTTGCGGAGGAAGTTTTGAGTGAAGAAGATGCTCGAATTATAACAAATGTTCATGAAGAAGAGGTTGTTGATTATGACGAAAGTGTTGGAGATTAAAAACCTAACGAAGAAATATAAAAACGGGCGAGGCGTCGAAAATATTACCTTTTCAATCGAAAAGGGCGACATTTTCGGTATCCTGGGGCCGAACGGAAGCGGGAAAACAACCACCATGAAAGCGATAGTTGGCTTATGTGGTGTTGATTCGGGCGCGATTGAAGTGTTCGGTTACGACAATCGGGCGGAGTTTGAAAAAGCGATGGCGGATGTAGGGTGTCTCATTGAGATGCCCTCCATCTACGACTATTTATCGGCGTATAATAACCTTAAACTTGCCGCGCGTCTATACAATAATGTGGATAACGAGCGAATTGACAAAGCTTTGTCAATCGTTCGATTGGATAAATACAAAAACGATAAAGCCGGCAAGTTTTCGCTTGGCATGAAGCAGCGGCTTGGAATCGCCATGGCGCTTTTGTCCGAGCCCGAGTTTATCATCCTTGACGAACCCGCGAACGGCTTGGATATCGAGGGAATCGTGGAAATGCGCGAACTTATCGTGCGTCTTTCAAAAGAAAAGGGCGTTACATTCCTAATTTCAAGCCATATTTCAAGCGAGCTTGAAAAAATGTGCAACAAAATCGCGGTTATCTACGACGGCGAGCTTGTTTCGGTTGATTCAATCGAATCCGCGCTTGAATTTAATCCAACCTTGGAAGATTATTTCCTAAATCAAGTGAAAGAGCGTAAGGGGGCGGTGGTGCTATGAGCAAAATTTTCGAAAACTTCAAAGGCGAACTTTTCAAGTTAGCCGCGCGGAAAAAATATTTAGTGCTTATGATTATCGGAATGTTGATTTGCGCCGTTCCGCCGCTGATCACGTCTTTAATTTCGTCGCTGGCTCGTACCAATGTAAGAATATCTGACGTCGCAATGATGAACTCGACTTTGCTGATTGATATCCTTTTGCCCATTATAATTTTTATGGCTGTCACCGACTTGTTTTGCAGCGAGTTTAAGAATAACAACATCAAAATCACACTAATGCGCCCTATCAGCCGGTTTAAAGTCTATCTTTCGAAAACCCTTGCGGTTTTCTGCCTTGTCGCGATAAATTTGTGCGCGTTTTGGGTGGCAAGTTCTCTGCTCGAATTCGCGTTTAACGCGTCGGGCGCCCTGCCAAACATAGCGTTTTCCATCGCGGCGTTCGCGGTGAACTTGGTTCCGCTGTTCGTCCTCATACTTATGGCGGCGCTTATAAACCAAATCACAAACGGCTCATCGCTTGCAATGTTCTTGTGCATTGCGGTATATGCCGCCTTGCAATACGCAAGTCTTTTTATCGGCTGGGCGAACGGAATCTTCTTCGTTCAGTATATGCAATGGGACAGAATTTTAATAGGAACCATGTTGCCGTTCGGCGCGTTGCTAAGCCGCGTAACACTGGTCTTAGGATATGGAATCACTTTTTTTGTCGGCGGACTTTACCTTTTTAACAGAAAGGAATTTTAGGCAATTGAAAAGTATCAGATTCAAGTTTATATTATCGAATATATTAATGCTGGTAATACCGATATTTCTAATATCGGTTATTACTGTTTTTATGATATTCGGGCTTTTGGTAAATAATCCTGCATATGTAAGGTTCGCGGAAAACCTTCGCGACGAGTTTAACTCGATTTTACTAAACTATATTTTGGTATGGGGAATCATTTGCGTTGTAATCGTTGTGCTTACAAGCCTTGCTATCACTTTGTACTTAACGCGCAAAACTTTGGTTCCGCTGAAACAGCTGAAAATCGCGGCGGATAATATAAAAAGCGGGAATTTAGACTTCGAAATAACCATGACCGGCGATAAAGAAATGGACGAACTTTGCGAAGCGTTCGATAAAATGAAATTCCGACTCAAGCAAAGCGTTATAGCGGCGCAAGAAAACGAGCGAAACCGCAACCTCCTGCTCGCCAACATCGCGCACGATATTCGAACGCCGATTACGTCGGTGAACGGCTACGTTGAGGGAATTCTCTCCGGCGTCGCCGACACGCCTGAAAAAAGAGAGCATTATATAAAAGTCATATACGAAAAATCGAAAATTGTAAACGAATTACTGGATAATATACAGCTTCAGACAAAACTGGGGCTCAATCGCGTACATTTTAATTTCAAGCACGTTAATCTGCCCGAATTTTTGCAAAACGTAATCGACGAGTTTAATTTTGAATTCGAGCTGAAAAATATCACAGTTAAAGTTGATATAACTGACGATGAGGTTTTGGTTTTACTCGACCGCGAGCAAATGCGCCGCGTGTTTGCGAACATTATCGGAAATTCGGTAAAATACAAAAAAGAGGACGACTGCGAGATAAGTATTTCAGGCAAAATCGGCGAAAACGGCTTCTATACAACGTTTTCGGATAACGGAATCGGCATAAGCTCTGACGATTTGAAGCACATTTTTGAAGCGTTTTACCGCGGCGACGAATCAAGAAACGGCGCGGTTTCGGGAAGCGGACTGGGACTATCAATCTCGAAGCATATTGTTGAAGCGCACGGCGGAAAAATATGGGCGAAAAGCGAGGAAAACGTCGGAACGGAATTTAATATCTACTTACCAACAAAAGGAGAGAACAATGGCGGAGAAAATTCTAATAATTGAAGATGATTTGAATATCGCGGAACTTGAACGCGACTTCCTTGAAATGAACGGCTATTCCTGCCGCATAGAAACCGACGGTACGCTCGGCTGCGCGGCGGCACTTTCGGGCGAGTATAACCTCGTAATCGTAGACATTATGCTCCCCGGCAAAGACGGTTTTCAGATTTGCGCGGAAATTCGCAAAACTTTGGATATACCACTAATCGTGCTTTCGGCGAAAACCGAGGATTTTGACAAAGTTCGGGCGCTTGGTCTTGGCGCGGACGATTATATGATCAAACCATTCAGCCCGAACGAGCTTGTTGCAAGAGTGAAAGCACACCTAAGCCGATATAAGAACCTTAAAAGCAGCGGAATTGATGTAAATAGGAATAAAAAACTGGATATTCGGGAATTATCCATCGATAAAGAAGATCGCCGAGTATTCAAAAACGATAACGAAATTATTTTGCCCGCGAAAGAGTTCGAACTTTTATTGTTTTTCGTCGAAAATCCGAACCGCGTATTCAGTAAAGATATACTATTCGACAGAATATGGGGCTTCGACGCAATCGGCGACATATCAACCGTAACCGTTCATATACAGCGGCTTCGCGAAAAAATCGAGGCAATTCCGAAGAAACCTCAGTACATAGAAACCGTTTGGGGCGCCGGATATCGATTTAAAGTATGATTGATTTGACTTGACGTTTGTCTGAAATTGTGTTAAACTAAACTCTGTTTGCAATCAATAGTTACCGGCGTCTTGCAACCAATAGTTGCGATACAGTTGCGGCAATGGAAAGTAAAATAGGTTGCCGCAACCACAGTATGCATGATATATTGTTGCAAAAACAGAGAGAGGATTTTCACATCATGACGAACTGGAAAAAACAATTTGTACCTATTATCACAAGCCAAGCGTTTACGCTTCTCGGCGCAAGCGCCGTACAGTTCGCCGTTATCTGGTGGGTTACGATACAAACCGAATCTGCCATTTCGCTTGGTATAGCGGCAATCGTGGCAATCGTTCCAAGCATACTTTTAGGACCGATTGCGGGAGTTTGGGTTGACCGCTATAACCGTCGAACTGTTATGATTATCGCGGATATTTACGTGGCAATTTTAAGCGCGACCTTAGGGGTTGTTTTCCTTTTATTTGAAACACCGCCGATTTGGTTTGTTTATATCATATTATTTATGCGCGGAATCGGAACAACTTTCCATATGCCTGCAATGCAAGCGGCGATTCCTATGCTTGTTCCGCCGGAAATGCTTACCAAAGCAGGCGGTTGGGGCAGCATGATAAACTCATTTTCATCATTACTGGGACCCGTTATGGGCGCGGCACTTTTTAGATTGTTTTCAATAGAAGGCGTCGTATTGATTGATATTTTTGGAATGATTTGCGCAATCACCTGCCTGTTATTCATCAAAATTCCCGACATTCCGAAAAGCGGCGAAAAAGTGAGCATAATTGCGGATATGAAACAAGGTTTTCACGCAATGCGAGAAAACAAGCCGCTTATGTCGATATTTCCGTTTTTGTTGATTATGATGTTTTTGTTTATGCCGTTAGGATCGTTGTTTCCGCTATTAGTGCGTGTTCATTTTTTAGGAACCGAGTGGCATAACGGAATGTCTGAATTCCTATTCGCCGGCGGAATGGTGGCAGCCTCGCTTATCCTCGGAACTTTGGGCGGAATGAAACGCCGATTCTTGATGGCGTCTTTAGCAATCGGGCTTATGGGGATCACTGCTTTGGTCAGCGGAGCTTTGCCGTACAACGCATTTTGGGTTTTTATTGTTCTTTGCTTTTTTATGGGCGGTTCCGTTCCTTTTATGCAAGTGCCGTTTATGGCGTATATTCAAGAGACAATCGCGCCCGACAAAATGGGGAAAGTCTTCTCACTCATTATGATGGCAGTAACGTCTATGACGCCTTTAGGGCTTTTAATTGCGGCTCCGATAAGTGAAATTATCGGAATAAATTGGTGGTTTTTCTTCTCCGGCATTGCGCTTATTGTGAACTTCTTTCTCTGCCGGTTAATGACACGGAAATACGACGCGGAAACTATGCAACCGGAAAAATTTGAAACCGCCGAAGAATAATCGCGGCGCGAAAGGATTTGTTTGCGTGAATAAATATAAAAGTATTTGGTCGCTCGGCTTAACGCCGGACGTTGAATTAATCAGAACATCGGTGTTCGTTGACGAACAAGGTTTCGCCGCGGTTGGAGTGGTGTTCGACGAGTTGGAATCTTCGTCGCTGAATATCGTGCTGTACGAAAACGATGTTCCAATCGGAACGGGGCGGCTTGTTCAAGAAAATTCCACCGACTTTCGAATCGGCAGAGTTGCGATACTCTCCTCGCGAAGAAAATCCGGCGACGGCGCGCGGCTTATGTCGCTTATGGAAGAGAAGGCAATCTCGCTCGGCGCGAGAAAAATCCTGCTAAGCGCGCAATCGCATACGTTGGGATTTTACAAAAAATGCGGATACAGCATTGTTAGTGACGAATATGTTATCCACGGTTGCCCGCACGTTGATATGGAAAAAGACGTTGGATAGATAAAAAAGCCGCTCTCTCAAGCGGCTTTTTTCTATATTTTCGTCGATACCCGCGCCGCTCGCAAAGCGTTCAACGTCGCAAGTGTGGCAATCCCGATATCCGACATAACGGCTTCCCAAATACCAGTGATTCCGAACGCGCCGAACGCTAACAACGCTACTTTCACGCCCAGTATAAATACGATATTCTGCCATACGATACGTTTTGTCTTTCTCGCGATTTTTACGGCACGCTCAATCGCCGTCGGCTCGTTTGAGGTCAATACAATGTCGCCCGCGTCAATCATTTCGTCGATTTCGGCTTTGTTACCGCGCGCAAGCCTGTCCAAATAACAGCCGCAACTTATTAATATGCCGTTTTTCCTCGCCGCGCCGATTCCGGCGGCATAGCTCATGGGAACCGATATAACAAGCGCGCAAGGACAGGAAATCACCAAAAATATCAGCGAGCGGTAAATCCAATCTTCCCACAGTCCGCCGAACAACAAAGGCGGGATTACAGCAAGCAACAACGCCGCGCCAACCACAATCGGTGTGTAAAGTTTCGAAAATTTAGTGATAAACTCTTCGGTTGCAGGCTTTTTAAAGTCTTTAGTGTGTGCGCAATTCGCTTCCTCAATTGCCTTTTGCGATTTTCGCACTGCCAAATCCTGAAAGTGCATACCTATAAAGAAAAACAGCATAACCTTCGCGGCTTCCTTGAAATAATCGCAAAAATGGCGCAAGTAATCGTGATTGTGATGGTAATCGCAACAATGATGACCATGCCCGCCTGTGTACATACTATATATCCCAAGCGCGATAGCACCGAATGTGGTAACGGTTATCAAGAAATTTATATCAAAAAATTGCCCCTTGAACATATTGCGAAACGCGGTGAAGATAACTTTCCAACCTATGATAACATAACTTGCCAAAAGCAAATATGGCTTTAAAAACTCGAAATCGTGGAATCGATGCCTAAAAGCGTCGGCGTCAAACAGCCATCCGACGATAAAAAGTGTTAAAGCCACAGCAAATTGAATCGCTTTCCAATTAATTTTTTTCATATGCAGTCCTCCCGCTTTGTAAGCATGCCCAATTAAGAATATCACTAAATTACTGCAATTTCAAGCCTGATTTGGAGAAAAAAGCATAATTTTTCAAAAAATCAAAAAATTTTGCTATAAATCCCTATGCAATTAGTGTAAAATAAGTACCAAAATGAAAATGTTACAGACATAAATTTTAGAAAAGGCAGATGGCTTTGCATTCTTGTAAAGACGCACAAGAATGTTACGCCCCTGAACTTTGGACGCAAAATACGCGTCAAAACGGCATAGTGTAATTGCCGCACGCTATGCGCGGGCTGCCGTTACCGACTATAGATTGCGGCAATTCACGCAATCTAAGTCTCAAAAGGAGATGTTAAAGATGAATTTTACCAAAACCGCATATCAAAATCTTGACGATTTTATATACGGAAAGTCGCTACACCCCGTTACGCTTAAAAACGGAATGTCAATCGGCGGCGGAACGGTTTATCCGGAAGTTAACTTTACGTTGCCGCCAATGCTTATCACGCAGGAAACAATGCCCGAAGTTATTCGCAACTACAAAGAAATCATTACAGGCATATGCGACCGCGCGAAAGAGCTTTATGTTCCCGGCTTCGTGGCGGAGATCGAAACCCTGCCGCCTATGACTGTGAATCCCGAGTGGGGCGTCGAGGTTTGCAAAACCGTTGTTGACGTGATCAAAGAATACGAAGCGAAGCATGGTATTAAAGGTTCTGTAAGGCTTACGCCCGTTGATATGCGCGAAGGCCCGGGGCTTGAACATATGTGGAAGGGTAAGCAATGGGAATCTGTACTTAGCGTTATTGAAGGTTGCGCGAAAGTGGGCGCGGACTTCATTTCCATCGAATCTGTCGGCGGAAAAGAATCGCATGACGAAGCGATTATGTTCGGCGAGATTGATAAGTCAATCTTCGCGCTGTCTGTGCTTGGCTGCACCGATATGAACAAACTTTGGAGCGAAATCGTAAACATCTGCGATAAAACCGGCGTGGTTCCGGCGGGCGACAGCGCGTGTGGATTTGCGAACACCGCTATGGTTCTCGCCGATCGAAACATGATACCGAAAGTGTTCTCCGCGACCGTAAGAGTGGTTTCCGCGATTCGCGCGCTTGTCGCTATTGAATGCGGCGCGAAAGGTCCGCATAAAGATTGCGGCTACGAAGGCGCATACGTTAAAGCGATTACAGGAACTCCGATTTCTATGGAGGGAAGAACCGCGGCTTGCGCGCATTTATCGCCGATTGGAAATATCGCGTTCTGCCTGGCTGATATTTGGAGCAACGAGTCGATTCAGAACATCAAACTTCTCGGCGGAATGGCTCCCACCGTTTCGTTCGAGCAACTTGTTTACGATTGCCGTTTGATGAACGAAGCTACCGCTCGCGGCAAAGATGCCGCACTTCTCATGCGTGACTTGCATGCGGATAGTGACAGCAGACTTGATCCGCAGGCATATGTGTTGCGTCCCGACGTTGTGCTTAATATTTCTAAAGAACTTGTTAAAATCGACGGATATTACGAGCGTTCGAAAGCAGGCGCATTGCTCGCGCTTGAATATATGCAAAAAGCGTATAACAATAAAGAGCTTAACTTGGACGATAAAGAGCTTATGTGGTTGGATATGCTTGCCGAAACGGTTCAGGATATGCCGAAAGACGCGGGCGAACTGGCAGAGCAAATGATTCCACGATGCTCGAAGTTGGATCCTAAGAAGTACGATATGTAGCAGGAATACGTAGTGGCTACGCCACAGCGTAGGTTTTTAGGGCGATGCCCTAAAAACCATTATTCAGAGCGAGGCTCTGCGGGCATTGTGTCCTGCCGGACGGGCGATAAGGGCTCTGCCCTTACCAATCCCGGTCGCCTATGGACGCAAACGCCAAAAAGCGGCGATTTGCACCAAAGCCGGCGACAGAAAAGCTGGGTTGACTAGCCGCGTTCGCGGAAAAATTAGAGAGATATAGCACTGCGCTCGGTCGAGAGCGACCCGCGCCTAAAAGCGCGAGATGTTGTTGGGTAATGACGAGTTGTTCGCACTCGCCGTCGCCGATTCGTTGCGCAGCGTAAGCGTTTTGCGACAACGCAAGGCGACCGGTTTTGATCAAACTTTTGACGCGCAAAAGATTGCGGGATTGTCAAGGGCTGGTCCTTGACAAATTAATAATAAAAATCAGTATAATAATTTTAGGAGGATAAAAACATGGAAATCTTAGTTAACATTTCTGAATCACTGCAAAAAGGTAAAGCAAAAGACGTTGTCGAGCTTGTGAAGCAAGCAATTGCGGACGGTATTCCGGCGTCGAAAATTCTTGACCAAGGATTGCTTGACGGCATGGGAAAAATCGGTGTTAGATTTAAAAATAACGAAGTTTTTGTGCCCGAAGTTCTAATCGCGGCGCGCGCTTTAAATCAAGGAACCGAACTTTTGAAGCAAAAGCTGCTTGAAGAGGGCGTTCAACCTATCGGAAGAGCGATTATCTGCACGGTTAAAGGCGACTTGCACGATATCGGCAAAAACTTGGTTAAAATGATGTTAGAGGGCGCAGGATTCGAAGTTATGGATTTGGGTATCGACATTTCGGAAGACAAAATTGTTGAAGCGGTTCGAGAGCACAAGCCACAAGTTCTTCTGTTGTCGGCGCTTCTTACCACAACTATGAATGAGCAGCAAGTGGTAATCGACGCGCTTAAAGCTGCCGGACTTCGTGACAGCGTTAAGATCATGGTTGGCGGCGCGCCAATTTCTCAAAGTTTCAGCGACCAAATCGGCGCGGACGCATATTCGCCCGACGCGGCAAGCGCGGCGGAAGTTGCGCGAACATTCGTTGCTTAATTCGACAATGATAATTCAAAGCGGCTACTTATTTTGTAGTCGCTTTTTAATTGTAGGGGCGGCATTTTGCCGCCCGAAAATGATATTATCCGTTAGCACGGGCGGCAAAATGCCGCCCCTACATTAAGAGGTGACAAATATGACCAAATTAGATATTATATCCGGTTTCCTCGGCGCGGGAAAGACCACGTTCGTAAATAAACTGCTAAAATACTACATTGATTTGGGTCTGAAATCTGTTTGCATCGTCAACGAGTTCGGCCAAACCGGGCTTGACGCGCGGATTATCGAATCGAGCGGATTCACCGCTGTCGAAATGGAGGGCGGCTGTATCTGCTGCACCCTTAAAGATGAGATTTCAGTTGCGATAATGCAGGTTATCGACACATTTTCGCCAGACCGTATCGTTTTTGAGCCGTCGGGAATTTTTATATTCGATAATTTTTTCGATATCCTAAAATCGGAAGAATTGAAGGACAAATGCGAGATTGGCAACGTAATTACCATTGTTGACAGCGTTAATTTCGAGTTTTCAAAGGCGACGTACGGCAGTTTTATATATAACCAGATTAAAAACGCGCCCTCGATTGTTTTAAGCAAATTAGAAAAGCAGGCAAAGCCTGCACTATTTCCCACGCCACACTCTGAGCAAACATTTAGAGGCGAGGCTGTGAATGTGGCAGAACTAATCTGCGATATTAAAAATATTAATCCCGACGTTTTTATAGCCGCGAAAGCATGGGATGATTGGAATTCAGCCGATTTCGAACTTCTGCTAAGCCAGGAAAATTTACCGCCTGAAGAACATTACGCACATCATCACAGCCACCTTCATTCGATAACGATAAAGCCGGCAACAATCTTTACACGCGCGAAGCTTGAGCGATTGATTGAACTTTGCGGCGATGGAACATTCGGCGACATCTGCCGCGCTAAGGGAATTTTAAACATCGACGGCGAGCTTATTCTGCTTAATATCGCGATGCAAGACGTAACTGTGACGCCGTTCAAAGGAAGCGGCGAGCAGACTTTGACACTTATCGGTAATAGTATGAACGAGGAAGAGGTTAAACGATTTCTAAATACATAAAAAAACTCCCGCTCAAAACTGAGCGGGAGTTTTGTTTTTTGTGCCGATACTAAATACTAATCTTCAATCAAAGGCTTCTTCGCCGTTTCAAAGTCCGCAAGCATCTCAGCGGTCGGTTTCTTTGTCACCAAACTTCCGATTATAATCGCGATAAGCGAGAGCGCGAATCCGGGAACGATTGAAAGCAATCCGGTATGCGCAAGAAGTGTCACACCGCCGAAAAATGTTTCGCCGCCCATAATCGGAGCGTATTGCCAAATCAATACCGTCAAACCGCCGGCAAGAATTCCGGCAATGGCGCCGACACGATTTGTGCGTTTCCAATAAAGCGAAGTAAGCACGATAGGCCCGAACGCCGCGCCGAAGCCCGACCAAGCCATGGCAACAAGCGCCATTACACCTCGAGTACGGTCAGGTCCGCCAATCACCGGGTCGTAAGCGTTAAGCGCAATCCAAAGTGCAATTAGCGCTACCGCCAAAACGGTTCCGCGGCTAAACCAAACCATATGTTTGTCGGAGGCTTTTTTATTAATTTGCTTGTAAATATCTCCAACCGCCGACGAGCCGACCAAAAGTTGCGAATCCGCCGTTGATTTTATCGCCGCGAACATTCCGCAAAGGAATAATGCGCCAAGCAAAACCATCCAAATCGGCGAACCGCCGTAAAGGAATATTCTCGATACCGACAAATTAAACACGGTTTCAGGGTTTGCCAAGTCCGGCATAAACGCCCGTCCGACAAGCCCCACCATAACCGCCGCCGCAAGCGCAATAACAACCCATATGATAGCTATAAGCGCGCTGCGCCCAACGTATTTTTCTTTCTTAATGGCGATAAGTTTAATCAAAATATGCGGCATTCCGAAATATCCAAGCCCCCAAGCAAGCCCTGATATGATTGCTATTGCTGAAATTCGGTTTCCGCCGGAGTAGAACAGGTTGAAAAACCCGGGTTGGTCAACCGCCGCGGTAATTTCGCTCCAACCGCCCATCATTGATACAATAATAATCGGTAAGAACAGAACCGCGAAGAACATAAGCATTCCTTGAATCGTGTCGGTCCAGCTTATCGCTTTCAATCCGCCTATAAGAGTGTAAATTACAACAAATGCCGAAAGAATAAGCACCGCGGTTTGATAATTTAAATCAAAAATTCGAGGAAGCAATGTTCCGCCTGCAACGAAGCCGGATGCCGCGTAAAGCGTGAAGAATATCGCAAAAAATACTGCCGCCGTTGTTTTAAGAACGTGGGATTTGTCGCGGAAACGATTTTCTAAAAATTCGGGCAAAGTTATCGAACCATTCGCCACAATTGTGTAACGCCGCAGCTTTTTCGCGACAAACAACCAGTTTATAATGGTTCCGATAGTAAGACCGACGGCAATCCACGCGCCGCCGAATCCTGCCGCCCATACGGCACCCGGAAGCCCCATAAGAAGCCAGCCCGACATATCGGATGTTTGCGCAGAAAGCGCGCCGACCCAAGTGTTAAGGCTTCTGCCTGCCAGGTAATAGTCGCTCATGTTGCTCGACTTTCTGAAATAAATCGCTAATCCGATTATCGCACTGAAATACACCGCGAAAACCACCAAAATCCACATGTTTACGTTAGGGACGTTCATTTGTTGCAGCACCTACCCTTTTCATTTATATTATATATGTAAAATTTTATTGTATTCGGTCAATCAAGTCACGAACATGGCTTCTATAATCACTATCGGCAAGAACGTATAAAAGTGTGTTATCCACTCGATAGATGTGCCAAAACATTCCGTCTGAAGTTTGCTCGAACATGGCGTGGTTTGAAACATTAACTGTTCTATAGCTGCGAGTTGAGCCTCTATTAGCTTCCGCTTGTGCGCGCATGCCATTAAACGTATTTATAGCGTATTGCTCGGTCGTAAATACTGCAAATTCGAACGAATAATCGTCAGCGAATACTGATAAGTATTCAGAAAAAATGTTTTCGTCAAATTCGTCGGACTCGTACATCATATCCTTTATCGTATAGCCTTCTGATTCTATAACAGTTCGGAATACATTCATATCCATTGGCTCGCGCGGACTGCCACAAGCAGTTAAAAACACAGAACAAACAACAAACAACAAAACGATCAATATTGTTTTTCGCATACGCATAAAAATCGCCTTCTTTCTACTTTTCATACATAATACACTTAATTATGATAAATGTCAACAAATTTTTACTTGAGAGTCAAAATGCGTCAATGCGCCGACTGCATAATTAAACAACAAAAAACCACCGACGTCATGTGACAGGGTGGTTTTTGTATTGTGACTATCGCCCAATCACAATTCCGAACAATCCATTTGTGAATACAAATCAAGGTTCGGATTTGAAATAATTTGGCTGGGCTGGCAGGACTCGAACCTACGGAATGCCAGAGTCAAAGTCTGGTGCCTTACCGACTTGGCTACAGCCCAATATAAATTAACAACTCACATATTATACAACAAACAAATTATAATGTCAAGCATTTTTTAAGTATTTTTTTATAATGAGAGTTTGTTGTCGAAATAGCTTTGCTATTTCGCTTCGGAGCAAAGCGCCGCTAAAAATTTTCGCGGAAAATTTTACACACCTCATTGCAATGGGCATTGCTTGAATTTTTCAAATTCAATACGCAAAATCAAAAATTTTGCGGTAGAAATGCTTACATTTCTACATGCTATGCCCATTATAATCTTAGTATCATAGTTAAAAAATCGCCGCATATCATCGTGATATGCGGCGATTTTGTTTTAATTAATAGATTATTGAAGTGTAATTGCATATGCCAACGGATTCATGTCAGCAAAGCTGTTCCAAGTCACTATAAGCGCGCTTACAGCGTCCGGGCTTAGTCCTGATACTGCAAATGTGATATTTCCACCCGCAACTGTAACAGGAGCCGGGAAATAATATCCCATAAATCTGTTGTTTGCTCCATAAAGCGCAATCACAGGCTGAACGGTTGTTCCATTAGCAACTGTTGTTGAAACTACAAGCTGTGTTGCGTCAGCAAGGTTGCTTATATCAACCACATCGCCATTTTGGTCTACAACAGGAACTCTCCATGTTGCCGTGAAAGCCATAGGTGCCGTTATCGGCATAGTGGCAAAGTTCCATAAAACGCCACCCGCTGATTCCCAACCGCCGAAAACTTGATTCGGACTTTGAGGTATAGGAGGAGTGATATTTTGACCGGTTTGGGGTATTCCGAAAATCGTAGGCATATCGTTATCAAACTCAACATACAACGTATAAATTTGAACTCCGGTAATAGTTTCAGTAGCCATGAGACGCGGAGGCGTTCCGGCATTAGTTATGGTAGCGGTAATGTTAAACATTTGATTATTTTGAACAAACCAAGGAACTTGAACATCAAATGGTTCGTTGTTGTTATAGTCTACGTAAACAGTTTCAGTATGACCGTTTGACGTAAACGCAACCGCGATCGTATCAGTTCTGTGCGCATAAGTGGTACAAATAGTTACAAAACCTTCATTAGTAGATTTCGCAAGATCAATTTCCACCTGACCGTCTACTCTGTTATCCACCAAATAGCTTATTGTTAAAGTAGGATTAATCTGATTAGCCGCAGGGTTTTCGATGGCATAATCTGCGCCAAGATGTATAAGGTTAGTATACGGAACAAAATCCTGAGAATTTACAGCGCGTGGGTCAACTTCATCAATAACCATTATAAAAGCTATAGTTCTTGCTGCGGGATATCTTGTAAAATGATCTACTAACACTTCGGTAACGTCAACGGTAGTCATAACTCTGTTTGAAGATATTTCTTCAGAAAGCGCGTAAACAACGTTAGCAGGGTAATTTCCGATTGGTTCGCCAATGCCTACTTGACCAACTAACTCTAGACTTTGATTTGGCACCATTCTAAATGCAATGTTATCTGCATAAGTGGTGGCAAAAGTCATACCATCTCGAACGCCGCCTAATCTTTCATTCGGAATCGCCATAACTCTAAATCGTTGATTTTGCAAACGCCCGCCCTCGGTAGCCGCAGATACCGCAAAAGAAGCGGTAAAAGTTGGATCGTTTCTAATCCTGTCTACTTCTATGTCGGTGAGTTCGTCAAATCTTATAAACGATTCGATAATAAAGCCGATAGCGCCGGTACTCATCTGATTATTACCCGGTGATACCCAAGTTTGTAGTGGGTTATCCGAGCGCGTACGTCTAGATAAATTAGAGCGCACGCTTCTCTCTATGGGAGCTACTAAGGTTGGCTGCCAATGCGCATAAAGTGTTGTAACTTCAGCTTGACCTATTCTGTTTACAGCAAAATTCCATTGGAAATCTGCCGAGCCTGACGGAATTCTATCTTGCGGATAGGTAAACCAGCCAAGAAGTTCCCATTCTGCTCGTTCTGTTTCCGGGTTAGGCGCAGTTACCAATCCGTTGTGCATTACTGCTTGCTCGGGAACAGGTGAGCCTTCGTTGCTGTCAAATACAACTCTTCGAGTAGGTATGTTGTTAAGAGGTCTAGGATGCTGACTCGGGTCAAATATGCCGTCATTTCTAAATCTTATAACGTCTACAGCGTTAGTAATAGTAACAATAACTTGATAATTGTCGTCGTTTTCCGGGAAGAACGGGATAGCAACGTCAAAAGGTACGCCCGCCGTCGCGCTTATACCTCTTACAACTCTATACGCGCCACCTGATCTGAATTCAACATCAACAACGTCGGTCGGCTGAACGCCGTTTAAGTCTATTGTCACCGCCGTCGGGTTTGTAGTTGATTGCGTCAAAGAAGCAATACCAAATGCACTCGGAAGTCTGTTATCCAAATAGTCGAAGTGGAATCTCATACGAGGATTAACTTGACTAGCCGCTTCGTTTTCGGTTGGATAAACTCCTAAACGAATCATAGAATGATCTGCTACAACCACAGGAGTTCTATCCAAAACTATTATAAGCGCAATATCGTTCATTTCAGGATATTTTATAAAATAGTCTCTTAAAAGTTCGGTCAAATCAACCGAATAAATGTTGATATCAGGCCACGCTGTAGTGATTATATTTGAAGGCGGAGAAGAAATTGCGTTAATCATATTCGCGTTTATGGAATGAGCATTATTATTGCCTAGTCCGTCTGCCGCGTTAGTTCTTCTATACGCTACGCCGTCTTGAAGTGAAGATAAAAACGTCATATTCGGACGCACGCCGCTAATGTTTTCTGCAGGAACTGCAACCGCTCTAATCCGTGGTTGCGGAGTTAAAAATCCTGCTTCTGCTGAAAGAGTAAGTTGAAGGTCAGACGAAAAACTTCCGTCGTTTAAAAGAAAATCAATTTGCTCGTCAGTTAAAGAGAATCTTAAAAATAACTCTTGAATACGAGGAACATTACCAAATTGCGCCGCGAAATTATTGGTGCCGACGTTGATCGTTTGAATAGTGTTACCGCCGCCGTCACTACGAGTTAACGTACGTAAATTCGGATAAATAATGTTGACTGCCTGTTCGGGGGGCTGACCTATAAGATTCCAACCCGCAAAAAGCGTTACAGTACCATTAGAATCAGCAGTTAAAGCAGAAATTGGACTATTAAAATTCCAACTCGAAGTTGCCTCTTGGTTCGTAAACCAACCCGTGAAACTCCAAAACTGTCCTCTGCTTGGGTTTGGTGGTTGAGCGACAGGACCTCCGGAAACAAGATTTAAAGCGGGAACACGCGTTCCGCCATTACTGTTAAACACAACGTTTCTTGTCCAAAGCTCAACAAACCCGGGAGCGGGGTTGAGCAGATTTCCTAAAATGTTTGTAACAGTAACGTTTACATCATAGCTATCATCATTTCCGTCAGAAAAAGAAATTGGTCCAACGTTGAAAGATGTAGAACCATCGCCGCCTAAAATATTGTTTGTCGAACCCACGACAGCGCCGGTAACACCACAAGTGATTTGAACAGAAACTACGTCCATTTCATTTGTTCCGGTAACGGTAACTTCAGCCACGTTAGCGGCAGTTGCCGATCTTACAGCTGTTACATTAAAGCTTGCGCCGGTTCTTGGGTCTACGTAAGGAGTGTTAAAGTACATTTGTAATGTTGGACTTACAAGATTGTACGTTGGGTTCTCGGTTGCATAAACCCCGATGTGCACAAGGTTACTTACCTCAACACCCGCTGTGGTAGTAAGATAACCGCCGGGATTAACCTGATCTATAACAAGTATAAGAGCGATATCAAACACAGTCGGGTTATTTGTGAAATACTCAACTATTACATCAGTTACGTCAACAAGAACCAGTTGTCTGGGGCTGGTTGTAGTTGTGGTTATCACCGGTGAAATAGCATATGTGGTATTAGCGGGATAGTTGCCTGTAAGATAAAAAGGAGCATTGTTAGTCGTAGTTCTATACGCTATACCGTCTGCAATCGATGTTGCAAAAGTCATGTCTGTGGTTACGTATTGCACTTTGTCTGCCGGAACCGCCATAACTCTGAATTGCTGATTCGGCGCACGGCTTCCCTCGATTTGAGCCGCCACTTGAAGATTAACTTCAAAAGACGGGTCATTTATTATTATATTTCTTAGATTAGTATCTACAGCAAATCTTAAAAAAC
Organism: Oscillospiraceae bacterium; assembly: GCA_009780345.1. Taxonomy (GTDB): domain Bacteria; phylum Bacillota; class Clostridia; order Monoglobales; family WRAG01; genus WRAG01. Next base: position 663 of record WRAG01000010.1, on the reverse strand, counting down.
CTTCCATTCCAAAATGGATAGCACCTGCTGAAATTGCGTTGTTTCCTACCGGATTGTTGGCTGAAGCAGTTGAATCCGAGCGAGTACGAGTCCAAAAATTGGGTCTAAGAACCAAATCAGCATCACCGGCTATCGGTTGAATGCCCGAAAACTCCCAAAGAGTTTCTTCAATTTCCAATGCCGCCTCTGTGGCTTCCGAGTACGGCATGGCAATGGCGCCGACTACCGTTACTACCATAGCCAAAGCTACGAACAGCGAGAACAACCTTCTTTTCATAATCATAAAAAATCCCTCCACTTTAGTTGTATATAAATTATTAATTATTTACAATATTATTAACAAACAGAAACATTCAGATTCATTTTAACAAGTTTTTTGTTATTTGTCAACAATTTATACAAAAAAATTTTTAAATTTCAAAAAATTTATTGACAAATATCCAAAAATATGCGATTATATTATGAAATTAAGTTAATATACAAATTGCTTTGGCAAACATTTGTACAAAAGGTCTTAATTCCCAAAATAAAGTGAATAAATTTGTTGACAATTGCTATGGAGATGTGATATAGTAGTAGATGACGTAGTGTGCGAGAGTGTGTGGAGCGGAGTTGAGCGGAAAATTGAGCGAAAAATTGCACATGAAAATTGAACTGCTGCGG
>WRAG01000009.1 GCA_009780345.1 Oscillospiraceae bacterium | reverse complement strand
ATAAACATTCTATCGGCATCATTGCGATTACGACAGAATATTTTGAAATCATCTGCGTAGCGGATAATCCAACATTCTTTCAATCCTGTTCCTTTCAAAGCACGATAAGTTTTACCTCTGCTAACCGTACCATTATGGCAAACAGTTTCCGCATAATTATGGCTTGTAGGCATTGTTTCCCACTGGCTTGCTATCCACCAATCAAGTTCATTCAAAACAATGTTTGAAAGTAATGGTGAAATTATGCCGCCCTGCGGAGTTCCCATTTCAGGAAATCCAATTCCGGCTATTTCTGCTTTAAGCATAGCTGAAAGTATAGATAATAATTTCTTATCTTTTACCCCCAATGTCCATAATTGTTTAAGTAACTTGCCATGATTTACGGCATCAAAGAATCCCTTTATGTCTATATCTACAACAAAATGCAAATCGCTCCGCTGAATAAATCTATAGGCTTGAGCGATTGCGTTTTCCGCGCTTCTGCACGGTCTGAAACCATTGCTACGTTCGTGAAACTTCGCCTCACATATCGGTTCCAGCACTTGAAATATACATTGTTGTATAAGCCTGTCCATAATTGTCGGAATTCCAAGAGGGCGTGTCTTTCCGTCCGATTTTGGAATTTCAGTACGTCTAACGGGTTGTGGTATGTAAAATGATAATCTCTTGCGTACATATCTGATAAGTTCTGTTTCTTGCCATTTGGCAAGATTTTCAATCGTTTTTCCGTCGACGCCGGGTGTACGACTACCGGAATTTTTCTTTATATTCCGATAGGCGAGAAGAATATTTTCCTCACAAAGAATTATTTGCATTAGTTTGGTAAATATTTTGTTCCCCTTGCTTTGGGAGTACAAGTTATCTTGTACTCCCTGAAAATCGTAATATTCGGCGTTTCGGAGTTTTTGAACCTTACGTTTATTTTTCTTAGTTGGCAAAGTCGGCGTCCTCCTTTATTCGGATTAGCCTTTCTTAGTCATACTCGAACCTTTGCTCCATGTATATTGATTTAATAATGTATAGAAACGACTAATGCCCATCCCTCCACCGCTTATTATCACGGCTTCACAGGTACTATGGCATCGCTATCAGTTGGATAAAGATAGGTTATACCCTAAAGTTTTCCCATATCAACACTTCATCGCGCGCAACCGCTCCATGTTCCAACCTTTCCACGTTCCAATATCTCTATCTTTGCATATCGTCCTTAGGTGTGTCCTTTAAGCCTGTACGCTTGCCCGCGCCTGTAACGCGGCAAGGTGTTTCATCCCGGCATAACCTTACTCCACCTCACGTACCCCGCCGTTTGGCGGTTATGACATTTCTACCATATCTGCATTTAGACCCGTACACTCAGACATTCGTCGGCAGGTTTCTACACCTGCATTCTCACCATAGACGCTTTATAGACCCCCGACCTATAACCCACACATCCCACCTCTGGGACGCTTTCCTCAGCGAAAATGACATTTTCCTGTTAGGGTGGCTCTCAGCCGACTTTAGCGGGCTTCGCACGGTTTGGTAGTTGCATACCATTCCACACGCCGCAATTTAGGGGAAGCGTTTCAGGGCGTTACCCCATCATTCCACTTCTTGAGATACCAGTTCTACAAGTTCTTTGTTTCAAAGCTCCTTTCCAATCCTTGAAATTATTATAATCGACCTTGTGCGTAACCTTTTCAGTTACGAACGTGTCGCACATCCTGAACAATCAAACCCGCCGTGCGCGGGAACTGAACCGCCCCATACATAAGGCCAACCAATAAATTGCATAGCTTCAGCCATAAGTTTTGCGAATGTTTCGTCTGTAAATGCCGCGCTTGGCGGTCCGGTATATTCAGGCGGCGCGAGAAATAATCCGCCACTTGTCAAAAAAGTATATGTTGTTATGATATTTTCCATATGTTCCAAGTCTATGCTGATACCGAATCTGTTTTGGATATTTGCAAAAACTTCACTCTCGTTAGTAATGGCAATGACTGCTTCGCGTGTCACTTCTTCGTCACCCACAATTTCGATAATCGTTTCTCGTCTTGCAAAACACCATGCAAAACCAACAAAGTCCGTAGTTTCACCGTTTGGGAAGAGACAGAGATAAATCACGCCTGCCCTCAACCGATTAATTTCATCGCCCTCTATATCATAGTTTATTTCGTCCACAGCACTCATTGCCGCCTGAACCCGACCTCTTGCGGCTACCAATTCGCGTTCATATTCTTCCGGCATCTCCCAACCACTAATATTTATCGTATGTGGATTGAACAGATATCCCAATACAAATTGATTACTCTGCTGACTACCTTGTCTGATTGAAAAAAACGTACCGATTATAATTATAAAAGTGCCGATTATTCCAACGATAACGCTCAATAAAGCCGTCCTTACTCGTTTATCTTTTAATAGTGCCAATGCTGCTCTTGCAGCTATAACTGCCGCTGGTGCTGGCATGCGCGTCACCTCGTTTCTATAAAAATTATTATTTTGAAAATACCAACAAAACTCCACGCCAATCTTTGTGAAACTTACATCTTGAACTTTATTGTAATTCACGTTAACATACCAACAATCTTAATGAAGGGTAGGTTTTGTATATGAAATACAATTTTAACGTAACGAAAGAAAAGCGCAAAGAATTAGTTAATTTACTTGGTGAGATTTGGGGAGTTGAGCCGCATTATTGCGGTGTGCCATCCTGTGCCTACGAAGTCGGGCATTTAGTTATAGATGTGAATGGCACAGTTGACGGTGATTTGGGCGAGTCAACACTCCAAACCCTATCCAAGCATGGTTTTGTTCCCGAAGGTCGGAAAACAGAAAATCCCGAACCATTGACTTTCAAGTCCAATGCAAAAGAAATTCAGCATTATGCAAAAATTATTCTATCAGGCGGTAATCCTTATTTTGCAAAGGAATTAAAGGAAAAAATTGCACAAATGGCAAATCAATCTTTCTCGGACGGCACATTCGCCGGAGCGTTACGCGAATTGGTTGAGAATGATTGCCGATACGCAACAGAGGAGCGGGGGATTTACAAATACACCGCGTTTGACGGTGATCCCGCCCTCTTGCCATTTATCAGTATTCTTGTCAGCGCAAAATCCAGCCTGTTCCGAAAGCAAGATAAAACGCATATTGAAAGCAATTTAACAGTCGATAAAGTTAGCCACGCAATTCGCTCGTTGGACGCTCTTATCGCAGAATTGTGGAAAGCTGAATAAACACTGTATTTCGAGCATCAAAAAACGCTTGTAACTTCATAGTTACAAGCGTTTTTTCGGTTGTTCAGTTATTTTACATATTCATTTGCGGTCCGACGTCCGTTTCATGTTTCTGAATTTCATCCGTCACCTCATCGCCGTTGTATACAAGCGTTTCTAACTGTATCATATACCTATCATAGTCGCTTTCGAACAGTTTGTCCTGTATAATACGATACTTTTCAAATTCGCAAAGAGCATGCTGTTCAGCAATTTGCGCTGATATTTTGCCGGCATTGGTCAACAATTCATTTCCGTCAGCTTGTAAAATCAAATCAAGATGATTTATCCAATCTTCCATCGTCATAGGAATCCGCCGCCGCGCACGATTTTCCGCCAAATCAAGATACGCAGACACGATAAGCTCCAATGAACTCAGTTCGTCCTCGGACAGATAATTCTTCGCAACAATAATATCACTTCGCTGAATCTTTCCTTGCGGCGCGGCGCTCCACGTTTTCAATCCCATATGCTCTTTGTCCGCATTTGCGCGATTGTAAATTACTTCGGCGGCAGTATTGCCGTGAACCGCGAAATGTAATTTATTTTGAACTTTTGCAAAAAGTTCCTGTGTCAGTTTCGCCGTTTTGTCATAATCAAGGCTTGTCGCGTAAATATCGGTAATTTTTTGATAAAACCGCCGTTCTGATAACCTTATTTCACGAATTTTTTCAAGTTGACGGTCAAAATATTCTTGCGTAAGAATAGTTCCGCCGTATTTTAGGCGTTCTTCGTCCATTGCCCAACCTTGAATTGTATAATCTTTTACGATTGTGTTTGCCCATTTGCGAAACTGAACGGCTCGTTCATTATCAACCTTAAACCCAACAGCAACTATCATTTGAAGGTTGTAATGTTTAACTTCTCGTCCTACCTCACGGTTGCCCTCAACTTGAACTATTCGGAATTTCCGAATAGTTGAGTTTTCGTCAAGTTCACTATCATCAAAAATTTTCTTAATATGTTCGTTGACAGTGGAAACGGAAACATCGTACAATGTCGCCATCATTTTCTGTGTCAGCCAAATATTTTCATCCTCATAACGCATCTCAACACTTTCGCTATTGTCGCCGGTTGCCGCAACAAATGATAAATATTCCGCCGCACTACTGCGAATTTGCACACTTTTATCTTTTTCTTTTCTACTCATAAAAGACGACCTTTCAGCTTATTTCTTAATATTATACCAAACTATCTTTTAAAAATCAAGTTGAATATAATAATATTACTTTCCACCTTTATTTCCAAACAACGCCGCCTTATAATCCGGCGCGATAACTTGCAGGTGATACCGCTCGTTTCCGCATTTGTAAAGGCACATTCCGCGCGCCGGATATCGAATCAGTTCATATTCGCTCTTTTCAAGCTGCAGTGTATCCATATAAAACTTGGAGTCTATAGTTCCTGCGTTGAATAGGAATTGATGTGTCGGAATACTGAACAGCGGCTTTGTGTATTCCGCGATTCCGGGCAAGTTGAAATCTTCGAGATTCTGACTCGCCAGAATTACTATGGAATTCTTTTTCCGCACACGTTTTGTGAAATTGCGCAAATATTCAATTGCAGTTAAATTGGTGAGGAATAAGTAAAGTTCATCCACTGATGCGACAGCGTTTCCTTCAGTCAGCAGAAGGTTTGACATATACGACAGGATGTTGAACAACATAGCATTTCTGATGTTTTTATTTGCGTCTAACAATCCGCGGACACCAAAAACGAGAAGTCTATCCGATGTTATATTCGTATGTCCATCGAAAAACTTGCTTTCCGAACCCACGCACATGGAGTGGAGTCCCAAACACAATTCCTGCAATAGTTCCGCTGTGTAGAGTTGTCTTTCTCCGTCCTGATATTCCATATATTCCTTTTCCGCAAGGTTATATAAATCGCTCAATATCGGATAATCGGTCGGCTTCAGTTTATCGAAGTCCGTGGTATCTGTAATATCGAATTTCCTATACAGCTTTCCGATTAGAATTTCCAAAGTGTCGAGGTGCGAGTCCTTGAAGTCCTTGTAAGCGCGGAAAAAGTCTTTTAGGAACGATATATGCTGACTCAAGCGAGATGAGACTTTGAACGCGTTGGGGGTTAAGTTGTCGTTTTGGTCGCTCTGTCCGTCGTCCCACAATTTCGGCTCTAACACGTTTATCACATACTCGCCGGACATCATGTCGAGATAACAACCGCCCATCGAAACCGCTACATCTTCATATTCCGACTCCGGATCGAGGCATATCAGCTTCATATTATTCTGCCGTAATATCTGCAAAATCAATTTGAGTAGATAACTTTTGCCCTGACCACTGTTTCCGAGAATCAAGATATTTCCGTTCGTTTTATCATCGGCGCGGCGGTTAAAGTCCACAAGGATATTTGAACCGCATTTTTCTCGTCCGATGCAGAAGCCTTTCGGATCGGTTTTGCCGGAATAATTGAACGGATATAAATTGCTCACCGAAGTGGCCGGCAGCACCCTTTCAAATTGAGTTCCAAAAGCGTTATATCCGATAGGCATTACTGATAGAAATCCTTCGCGCTGTCGCAAGATTAAGCGGTCAATATTCATCTTTGACCGAATAAGTTCCGCGTTCACATCAGTTTGCAGTTCACGCAGACGGTCTAACGTGTAGGCGAATATTTCAATATATACCGCCGTATGTATGAGTGGTTCTTTATCCCTGTGAAGTTGTGCGATGATATTCGCCACATCTTGCAGATTACTGTTCGCAACAATTTCTTGTTGTAAATCGCTTGTCGCGCTCCGTTTAAGTTTATTGCGGTTTGTCGCGTTTTGAATGATTTTCCGTTCCTCCGCAGGCGTTACATGGCGCGTATAAATCTTAAGTGTTACGCCGTCTTTCTCTCCCAAGTGCCGAAGGATTCCTTGCTCCGTTGTTTCGGTTGGATATTCACGAATCGCCCAAACCGAGCGATATGTGTTTCCGCAGATATAGTGGTCGTTATAAAATTTTATAGTTGACGGCATGGTTGTGTCGAGGAATTCGTGTAATTGAATATCATCGCTCACTTGTTCCGCCGTTGCCGCAAATTTTTTCTTTGTAAACATATGTATTTCAGTCCTTTCCTAAACACGAAAAAAGCGCCCGCTTTTTCGCGAACGCTGATTTTCTGTTTATTATCTATTTAAAGTCCCATTTTAAATTCATTACATTCAGTTGTATCCTGCACCTGATTAATGGTGGTTATATACCTATCAAGTCTTGCATCTTCAAGTTCAGCAATAAAATCTGAAAATGACTCTATATCATTATTTATCGCGTAATTCTCTAATTTTTCAAAATATAGCAGCCGATTTTCCTTTGCTATGGAAACTGGTAAAAATCCGTTTGCCATTAACTGATAATTCATAATAAGCCTTGAAGTTCTACCATTTCCATCAACGAAAGGATGAATTTTTACAAATTCCGCATGTGTCCAAGCTGCAAGTTCAAGCGGATTCAAATCGTTTTTCCGTGATAAATCCGAGTAAAAGTTTTTGATTTGCACATACATTTCTTGCGGGGGCGGCGGAACGTGTTGAGCGCCGGATATATAAACGTCAACATTTCTGTAAATCCCGCCTACCATAATGTTTTCCATTAAAATATTATGAATATCTTTAATAATATTTTCATCAAGCGGTTTTCCTTCGTCAATACATCTTTGAACATAAGCAAATGCTTTATTATGGTTCATTACTTCGTAAATTTCACGAATATCCTTGCCGCCAACCGACACTTTATCTTCAAGCAATAATTTCGTTTCCGCCAACGAAATCGTATTCCCCTCAATCGCTGTGGAGTTATGAGTATATTCGATTGCAAATGCTGTTTCGTAATTAGAGATAATCGCATCGGATAACAAATGTTTATATTTTTGATAATATTCTCTTTTTTCATAAAGCTGGTTAAAATTCATTCCCGAACACCTCCATCCTACCTGTTATTGTACCACAACACTTTTGAAAAGTCTATAAAATTTTAAGTTTTTTCAATATGTCCCGCGAACCTTACGCCGTCCACATCGTCAAACTCCATGTGTGTGATGTTTTGTTCGAAATAAACCGCCATAACACGCTGTATGTCAGCTTTTACGGCACGCCGAATATCAAATCCCTGCTCTTTTAGCAATTTCTCAGTCCGATTGACTTGATTCATAATCTCTGCAGGTTTCTCGCGGCGGAATCTCAACATCAACACAAACTCCCGCGCGGTTGCCATTTCAAGTTGAATTTTATCAAGATATTCAATATCAAGCCGACATAATTCTTTTACCGATTCCACATCTTCGGCTTCAATTCTTTCATGCAAATAAGCCTTGTTGTCCTCGAAACTTTCCCGGCTGTTCATACAGCACATTTCAAGAGTCGGGAAACTCTTGAGTATTGTGGTCATAGCGTGAAGTCGGTAATTTATGTTTTCCATAGATAACACCGCGAGGTTATGAGGTTTTACAATAAAAAAGACCAATTCGCCGTGACTGTATGTTTCGAGGCTTTGGTCTGTAATTTTTCGCGCGCCTATAAGTTGGCGCGTGGATTTTCTTTTCTGATTTTTAGATAAATCAAATATGCTCATGCTGAATCACCCCACTCATAGTATTGTTGACCGCTGATAAGATATCGCCACGCCCATGCAATGTAATCCTTTATTGAAACATCGTCCAACTGGATCGCTAAAAAAGCATAGGCACATACCAAAACCAACGGCAGTATAAATTGAATTGTGGCAATTGAAATTGCTGATATAATAATGCCTGACGCAATAATTCCCATGTCACGAAGTCGCCACATCCACAATGTCGCTTTCGCGTTTAAATTATCAGGATATATGTATGTTTGCATTTTTGTTCCCCCTTTGGTTTGTTACTTTGCTCCTGCAGATTTTGCAGCTAATGATTTTGTAACATTTATCACACTTTGCGCAGCAAAAACTGCACCCATCGGATTACAACGTGTTGATGTATCCAATCCGAACTGCCCGGCAATCCGCGGAACTTCACTGCTTGCCAACATAATGCCAATCCCAAGTAAGATATTGGTGTACGACGTTACTAACCCTGCAATCAGTAAAGTAGTTTGCATAAACGCCATGAAGCATAGCCCGATTACTTGCTTGCACCATGTCATAAATCCGTCAGTGTATCCGCGCGGAACGCTGAACATATACAAACTTCCGATAGCTATTGAGGTTAGCAATATCCCGCCGCGTTTGATGTTCGCGAAAAAAACTTTAATAACACAATATCCGATTACAATCATCATAAATAAGGTATATAATCCTAAATTCAAGAAAAAATCACCTTGCAGAAGATGTGTCGCCATTGAACCAACATTATTAATTTCCGCTTCAAACACGCCGATTAAATCAAATGCGAATATTAACTGCAAAGACACAGCAAGTCTGTAAAGCGCAATAGGAACGGTTGTAAATATACCGCAAGCTATAAAGCCTTTTAGTATGTTAAGCGCGGTTTCGCGTATGGTTATGCGTCCGTTTTGAGATTCGATTGCGCAGTCGAAAATAGCCACAATCATACCTACGCCGAATAACGCCCAACCGAAATATGAGAAAAACGTGGTTACCGTTTGAATCCACGGAAGGTCAAATATTTCTGCGCCCATATAGTTTATATAGCTGAAAAATGTAGATAAAAACTCAAATATTCGCGCAAAAAACCAATTGAGAATTTCTTGCATGACGTTGCCTGCTATCCAATCAAATAGAAACATTTAGTATAGTCACCCTCTTTAACCTATAATTTATTTATTATTACATAGTTTGTTCAAACTGTGAGTCGCCGCCCGTTTGTTCTTGACTACTGCCGCCACACATGACTTCAGCGGCGATTTCATCTTTCTGTTCCTGTGTTATTATCGGCTCTTGGTCATATAGTTCATCACCTGTCTTTATCTCATAGGCGTAACCCGCAGCATAGCCGAAAGTTTCCCATTGATAAAAACTTTGTTCGACAGGCTTTAAATCTTTTAAGAAAGAAATATCAGGGTTTTCCAATGTACTCATATATACCTCTCTACCCTGTGAAATCAACCAACATCGGAAATTTGTAAAACCATTATCAGTCAACATTCCTTTATTCAAATCGTAGGCAATTTTAATAATACCATTGGTGTCCGCAAGTTCAGCATATTCATCTTTGATGTCTCTGTAAAGTATAATATCTTGAGGACTCATACGTGATAGTTCTTCAGTTAAAGATAATTCCATTATTCCAAAGTCACCGCCGCATTGTTCCCGCGCATCGGTAATCATTTGCCAAAACACATCTTTGTTCATTTCCGGATATGGTTTCAGCAGTTCACGCTCGGCGGAAAGTAATTCTAAAACTTTATTACGGTCGTAATCTTCGTTGGAATATTCTTCATCTTCTAAATAAATAATCCCATACGCCGTTTCAAAAATAGACGAGGTGCTTAAATCGAAAGAATCAATTGTATATTCACTCATGGTTTCATCGAACGACTCAAGTTGTTCTTCGTCCATCCGATCCAACAAGTAAGATAAGAGATTTAATTCGTCCAAAACCATTTTTTTCGCATCATTCTGACCTAAAAGGATAGCATCTAACCCAAGTGTATTTCCTGTTCCCGCATATCTTATGCTAATTTCAGCATCTGATTCAATGTCCAATTCCTTACGGAACTCCGCAATTTTACCGTCAGAAGCAGGAAAATCAAGGATTGCCCTGATATTACTGTGATTTTTGTTTTCTGCTAATACTGTTAACAATATTTTCACCTCCATATGACAGATTTGAGCGGCGGTTTTCCGCCGCCTATGTTCGCCTTATTTTTATTACATCCCGATAATTCCCCACAAAAAATTGGGAGCGGTAAGCACAAATATTAAACACGCAAACAGTATCGCCGGCGCAGTCCATTCGAATTGTCCGTGTTTACGATAATCAAAATACGCCATCCCCAACTTAACAAAAAACGCGATCGCTAATATTACGCTTAATATTGGGAATATAACACGATCCACAACCGACCTGATTTGTGATTGTGTTGCGTTCCATGTCGATTCAATCGCACCGGACACATCCGGATTCGCAAATGTTGTTGGTACGAGAATTAGTGTTAAAATTGCGATAATACCAAGCGTTGCAAAAATTTTCTTTTTTCTCATATAATTTATCCCTCTTTCTGAAAGTAAAAAAGAGCCTTCGCTTGACGAAGGCTCTGCATCACTTATATTAAAATCCTGTTTGCGGTAATGGTCTGTTTGGAATAAAGGGCGGCTGTATAATCGTTACCCAACTTGATCTTTCCAAAATCCATTCGCCGCCGTACTGACCTCCTACCATTGCACGATTTGTAAAGTTATATCCCGCAGGCAAATTCGGAAGCACAGTACAAAGTATGATTATATTCTCCACATTGGCAAACCCCGGCTGAACCGTGCCGAATTCGAATCGTATATCGGTAACATACTCGCCATACGCAAGCCCAAGTGTCTGCGGATTCAAGCATATTTCATAATTGATATTATTATGCAAATTATCACGCAAAACCCTGTAGTATCGGTGGTTAGTTCTAAAGCTGACGGTATAAATAACGCGCTGATTCCATGTTCCGGTGAATAATCTGTCAATTCTTACCGCATCTGTCGGAATACGGTCGTAAACATAGAAGTTCTGCAACGGCGCAGTTGATATATTTCTGATGTCATACAAATCGTATCGGATTTGCTGTCCTGCAAATGCTTGCCGATGTCCTTTCTTCTGAATAGTCGTACCCAATCTAACATTATCATTCAACACTTCAAACCGAACTATATCGCCGTCCCTGCGGATTTCCGCATATATGATTCTATCACTTAATTGATAAAATCTCGGAGCAGATACCTCTCGAATTCTATAGAGCGATGGTGGTAATGGTCTTGACGCCGCGATTCCGCGTGAGTCAGATACCATTCTATCAACTATATTTCCGGCGCGGTCTAAAACTTCGAATGCCGCGCCTTCGAGCAACGAACCTGCCGGAAGATTAGTCATTGGATTATACTGACTTGACCGTTTGGTGATTATAATCTGACCTTGAACCGGAGCATTATCCCAAACTACATCCACAGTTCGTCCCGCGATTAAATCAACAGTTCGCGGCATATTGTCAAGAGAGAAACCTTCCGCAGCACGGGTTTCACGAATCGTCACGCGTTGAGGCGCAAAGTCAGCCTCAATCATGCCGCGATTATCAGTTGTAAATACGCCGATTACTCTGTTATTACTGTCGAAAATCATAAATTCCGTGTTGAAAATCGGGCGTTGAGTGACAGAGCATCGTTTCAATAATCTGAGTGACGCAATCGGAGTGTTTTCTACCACCAAAATATTTTCTTGTCTTCGAACTCGCGCGTCAACTGAAAACGGAATAAGTTCTTGGTCAATCATAAACCCAGGCAAACTTCGCGTTTCCCTTAAAAAATATGTTCTGCCATCCTCAATCTCCGGCAAGTAAATCAAACCGTTTCTATCGGTAATAAATTCAAACATTCCTGTGCGTGGATTACGGAGTCGCGTTCCATCAATCGTGCTAATTTCAAAATGCACATTTTGGAGCGGTCGGCGGCTTTCGGAACATATCTTTAAAATCGTGAGGCTTGGCATTCTCGGAATCGGAGTGTTTTGAAACTCCAATCGATATGTTCTGCCTGTGCTGCCGATTTGAATTGTCTGCGGTGTACTATCAAGCTTGAATCCCGGTGGACTGGCAATTTCGGTCACCACAAGCGAACTTCCCGGTGCTATATTCGGAATTAAGATTTCGCCGTTTGACGAAGTCGTAAAAATTCCGTTTGCGTTGCCGACAAGCGTTCCGTCAGCGTAAGTTACGCGGAATCGCGCGTTTGCCAACCCGCGACCGTTTGTACTATTCGTTTTCACGATGAGCAACGAGCCATAAGGAACATTGCGGAAGTTTAACTCTACAATGCTAGTTTGGTCAGGCGCAAGCCACGCTTGTTGGATGTTGTTTTCAGCCAACGTGAACGAATTCGGTGGAATTGTTTCTTCGATTATCCAGCCGCCCGGCTCTAAACCCGTGATTACGATGATCCCTGACGCTCCTGTGGTATAAGTGCCGACAAGTGTTCCGCTTGTTCCCGAAAGTCCTCCGGTCACACGGCGTAATTCAAATGTCGCGCCGCTTAACATTGTTCCGGTATTCGCGCACGATTTTTTTACAACGATTGAATTCAGCGGAAAATTCCATATATTTTCGCCTGTAAGCCAATCGTCACCATCTGTAACAGTTATACCGTTTGATGATGGGTTAGATGGATTCGATGGTGTTTCTGAATCTTCCAAATTGCCGTTACCACCATTATTGTCATCATCACTTGGCGGCAAATCATTGTCAGCGTTGTCAGCGTTATTATCATCATTTCCATCGATCGGATTTGACGAGTTAGTGGAAGAAGTAGAAACAGAAACTTGCCGCCCTGCATCTCGTTCCATCAAATTCGGTATCAAATCCAAAAGCGAGTATGTATTTTGACCGGGAGAAAGATATACACGCGTAACAGGATTTGACGGCAATGACATTCCAACGCCTGCGCGTGTTTCTGTTAATCTGTACCATCCCGGTCGTACAAATGGCAATATAATTTGTCCTCGCGCGTCCGTCACAAAATTGCCAATCAACTCAACATTTGGTGAGTTTGGCACTTCAAATTCCACGCGGAAATGCGTGAACGGCACGGGGCGATTATTGAGCGCGTTCATTTTTGTGATAATAAGAGACGGCAATAACGTGTTTTCCACGTTTAGCACATAATCCTCGTTACCGCGCAATTCGATTGTCCATGTTCTATTGGCTTCATTCGAGTCTAACCAATAATGCCGTCCTGCGCGCTTTTCAATTATTCTGAAAATTCCTTCGTGCTGATATGGAATCACGATTTTTCCGTTTTCATCAGTTCGAAACGGATTTCCGGTCAACATTCCGCGTCCCGGATTATCAAGTTTTTCAACAGTAAATTCGGTATTCGGGATTGGCGCGTTTGTTCTTGAATCCCGTTTGATTATCGTGATAGTCGGTTTTCTCGTATTTTCAAACGTCACAACATTATTTTCACCCTGCCGCATTGTTACCAATCGCCAATTCGGGTCATCAAGATGGAAGCCAAACGGCGCGGAAATCTCAGAAATCAATAGAGTTCTTTCTTCATCGCCCTCTAAAAGAGTCCACGGCAACACGATTCCGCCGTTGCTATCTGTTGTAAATGGTGAACCGCTAACAGTTTGTCCGTTTTCAAATTGCACCTCGAACACTGCGCCGGGCAATCTTTCGTGTGTATCCCGGTCACGTTTAACGATTGTCAATGACGGATTTCTCCAATTTCGGACAGTGATGCGATTATCATTGCCCGGTGATAGCACAATTTCGTGCAACCGCGCAAGCGGTACGAAGCCATCCGGCGCAACGAGTTCCGTCAATTGGTAGGCGTGATTCGGCAACAGATAATTGCCGTTTGAGCCTCTGCCAAATACAGCAATTCCATTTGCTCCCGATGTCGCTTGCCATCTTTCGCCTGTGGTTGGATCTCGGAGTTCAAAAATAGCCCCGGCAAGTGGCGCGGAAGTATCGCCGCATATTTTCAAAACTTCGAGCGAACTTTTCGGCGTATTGGTTACAACCACGGTTGTCGTCTGCCCCCATGTCAGTGGGACTGTTATGGTTTCGCCGGAATTTATCCATCCGGGCGCGCTTGACAGTTCGGTTATTGCAAAAAGTCCGGCAGGCAAGTCTTCCCAACGAATCCTACCTCGACTATCGGTTGTAGCCATTCGTTGTGTCGGAATTCCTTGTTGATTACTTTCAGGGAAATATCCTTCTATTTGGAAGACAACGCCGGGGATTGGCATCCTTGTTTTTTCGCAAATTTTATCCAACTCAATTATGCCGAAAGGAAAATTTTCGAATGTTTTCAAGATCATGTTTGTCAAGCCGTGTTGCGGATGCTCAATGATTCTATATTCTATATTAATGTCCAAAATTGCTCCGGTTTCAGGGCATAGAATCGGTGTTCCGTCAGCTTCTATTCCTATATCCGGAGGCAAGTGCCAAAACGCTTGCCCTGTATTTGCCGGAAGGAGTGAGAAATGCTCCGGGGCGCGGAGTTCCTCGACAAAAAACGCCCCATAAGGCAAATTATATATTGTCCAAACTCCATCGGTTACAACGCTTGTTATTTCGCCGGGCGCGATTGTTGCGCCTGCGGTAAGCACCTGTGAAACGTCAATACCTGTGGTATTTAATGATAAAATTTGACCATCGCCTGTAACTATCGAATGAGAAGAAATCCCGCGAAGTCTTATAAGCGCGCCGGGGATATTTTCTCTCGATAACGCATTGATTTTCTGAATCCGCACAATTGACGGAGGGCGATCGGGACACGGCGGACAATCCGGCGGAACTTCAGGATTTTGGAATGTCAATGTTACAATTTCTGTCTGCCCTATTGTAATCGTTTGAACAGGATTCGCGCCAAGCAAATGATTTGCGGGTGGTATAGTTTCACGAACGGTTATCACTGTTCCTATAGGAAATTCAGATGAAGTCCAACCATTTACAGGAACGGTTACAGTCAACGGTAATTGTGAATCGTTCCCTGTTAGTTCAAATACCGCGCCGGATAATGGAACACCTTGCATATCTGTTTTAAGTATGCGAAACTGTCCGGGTTCTCCAGCTTCAGGTGGAGTCATAGTTGCCGTTGCTCTCATCGCCGGGATGTAAAACAGCATTTCTTGCCATGTATCTTCTTGCAATGTTGTCCGCGCGCTCCATGCTTGTCCTGCATATGCGTCGTGGATCCCCACAATTTCAACGCCTGCATTTTCAACAGTAGCACCATCCGGCACCGCCAATCTGAATCCCATAGAATGAAATGCGTTGTTGTACGGCAAATTCGGATATGTAGATAAATGGTTGTGATATGTGTCCAATAATTGAGTTCCTGTCGGAGTTCCCGGCAACCAACGAAACATTACAGGATTGTTGTTATGACTGTTCGTAATATTGAAAACATCTGAAACAATCATCCCATCGCCGTTATTTGTTCCGATTTGCACAGCATTTTCTACACCGTTCACTCGTACCCATCTTGCCGGCGAAAACATCCCATCCTCTATTTGCCACGATGAAGTTCCGTGCGCAAGCCCATGTACAACTTGCCACATAAACGAAGTGGTATCGCCGCCTAAAACTGCTCCCGATCCCGCTGCTGCAAGAACGGAAGCCGTTCTTGTCATATACGCAGCATAATCAGAGGGATAATAATAACCCGTTCCGGCCTGTGTCATCCTATAATTGTTGGGATGACCAAATCGCAGAATATGTAATAATTCAGGTCGCGCACGACTTATAACGTAAGGCGGTACGCCGGCATCCTCCGGTCCCGGTCGATCGGGGTTTATACAGTAAGCCTCGTATTCCGCGCCGTCTAACCACGCGGAATAACGGAATGTTCCTACTGATACATCGTTAACCGTCAATCGTGCACCGGTCCACACGGGTTCAGTATTAAATCCAAAATTTACTGACCGCCCTGCTAATGACCCGGAAAAAGGAATAATATCCTCTGTTTCTAATGTTGCGCCTACAGGCAACATCACTCCCGCCAACATAATAAATGTGAGAAGTATTGCTACTCCTTTTTTGTACTGAGTTTTAATTGTTTTCATAAAAATTTTCTCCTTGTTTTTTAATTTTTGATACAAAAAAATGACCTTTCATTTGAAAAGTCATTTTTTATTTTGAATTATTAAATTTAATTCGTGCCTACCATAAGTGTTGTTAATCCTCCAACTCTGCCTATACCTATAATGGTATCATTTTCTCCCACAATATTAACCCCGTGACCAGCAGGAGAATTCATCCAACCATTTACTACTCTTTGTGGATTTCCATGCCCGCTCGCCAAGTTTTCACTACGAGCCAATACTCCAAACAATGATGGAATCCATTGAAAACTACCATAAACCGGACTGTCGTGACCGAAATATCCCAAGTCAACCATTTCCTGTGACTTAAATCTCGCCGCCATCATAAGCGGTTCATATATTTCTAACGGTTGCAAGCCATAGTTTGCACGTTCAACATTTACAAGTCTTACAACTTCAAGCTCAAAATCATTCGCTCCACCTAACGCTCTATACTCTGCTATCCATTCAGTAAGTTTTTGTTCCGAAATTCGTTCGTTTGTGAGCGTAATGCTCGACCTTGTTCTTGCATAACTCGTTGTCCATATATCTGCAATCCTATAATGTTCATCCCACTCGACAACCATTCCTGTCGCCTCGGAAATTGCCCGCAACGGAACCATTGTCCGATTATTCATAATTTGAGCAGGTACATCCAGCGGAATACTCTCGCTATTCACAGACATAGTATCCCTGCCGATTGTAACAGTAATACTGAAATCCGGTTTTGTAAGCCGCGCCCGATTAAGAGGCGGTTGTTCCCATTCAACACGAAATCCCAACGCTTCCATAACCGCACGGAGCGGCACGAGCGTTCTGCCATCGACAATTACAGGCGGTTGATCGTCAGCGTAAATATAAACAAATTCGCCGTCAACCCTTATTCGCGGATAGTCTGCGGCAATCGCCGTAACGCTGACGATAAACACTGCCACAATTAAAATCGCAATTAGTTTTTTCATGCTGACATCTCCCTTCGGTACAACACTTTCATATTTGCATCATACCATATTATTCAGAAGAAGTCTATAAAAAGATTGCGAAATAACCAATAAAATCAAGCGTTAAACTTGTGAACATTACACCAGATTTCTTATCTCACCTCGACCGCTTGTACCGCTAATCTCCTGCTTGGAGTATTCATGACGCAAGTGATGAGAGTTATTCGATTGTCAGAGGTATGCTGTAACATAGACCAATCTCTGTATCCGATTTGTCCTACAAAAGTCACTTGATACCTTCTCTCACCTGAATTTGTGATGTAAATTATAACATCGCCCAAGTTCAGGGAATGCAATCCACCGAAGTATGCATTTGTTCCACGATTATGCCCGGCGATACCGATATTTGAATTCCACATACTCGTATCTTGAATATGCCCGACACCTCTACGCATTGCCGCAAGTTCATCGCCGTCAAATACTCTTACATTCAAGCCAATCGCCGGAATTTGAAGCCGTCCGATACTTCCGTCCGAGTTGCGTTGCAATTCTCCGAGCGGAGTTGGTGTGGTAGAAGACATTGCGGCATACGGATTTGGTGTTAAAACAAGACCTTCCCATATATCAGGAAATCCGGGAAGTGATCGTGGTATCGCCGCACCGCTTGGCGGATGTGATACTGTTCCGCTATCGGGTAGTATAATATTCGAGCCAAATTCCGATGTATGTACCGTTGGCGGCACAAAATCATATATCGACCACAATTCAGGCGGTATCACGCCGTCAAAATTAAATGTCGGCTCATTTCTGCGGAAAAATTCATTTTCACTTCTGCTCTCGAAGTGATAGCTTGGAGTGCCTATCAAGGCAAACGCCGTCACACCGTTAAACACAATAATCGTTGTGATTATCGCCATTACTAAAAACTTTTTCATTCTGCATCATCGCCCTCTCTTATAAAAATTTTATCATTGTCCACTTTTCGGCGGATCGTTTGATTTTCTATGCGAATTTCTAAATCTTTACCCATAAGCTCCAACACCGCTTTTTTGCTCAACATAAGTAAATAATTTTCAGTATACGCATTTTGCTTATGCGGAAGGAGGTTCACAACAGGGTTTTTGAAGTCAATCCATTCGCGACCGATACGTTCGTACTCATCTCCGTGC
Organism: Oscillospiraceae bacterium; assembly: GCA_009780345.1. Lineage (GTDB taxonomy): Bacteria > Bacillota > Clostridia > Monoglobales > WRAG01 > WRAG01. The sequence goes on along the minus strand of WRAG01000009.1, from coordinate 48,139 downwards.
TTATTATAAATCTCAACATCCCGCGCCTTATAAAAGTAAATCCACGCCGCAACACCACCAAGCAGAAGTGACGCACCCAGCACTGCAAGTAAAATCCATAACCATGTCCGATTCGGCGGAAGCGGAGTTCCTTGATATATAATAGTAACGATTACCCTATCCACCATAGCTTGTTCAATCGCTCCGCGATATGTTGCGGTAGTGATATACCCTATCGATACTCTCCTGCTTGCGGTCGCGCTGTAGCTGACTACGGCATTGAATGAACTCGGCAACAAGCTATCGCCTACAAGTTCCGTTCCTGTCACCACCCAATTGATGCCTGTAATATTCAGCGTCCTACCGTTTTCTTCAATCGTGCGCGGGATATCGGACGGATCATTGTGTCTGAATCCACCAAATGTCCGAGTGGCGGACACCGTATAATTCTGTGTGGTAAATCCTCGCGACCGCGTGTACAGCGATCCGGTGTCGAGGTATAACCGTCCTGTCATTCCGTACCGTTCATAATCAATATATGAAGTGAAATGGCTGACAATATTGTTTCTGTTACTCGTTTCAACGTCTACAGGCACGGATACTTCTCTTGTGTGAAAGCTAATCACTTCATCAATATTGGTTTCAAGATATGTAAAGACGAATTGCCTATACACAAAGTCCTGTTCAATCAACCCCTGCGGATCGTCATACGGAGAAATCTCGAAAGTTTTCACCATAAGTTCGCGCCCATCTCTGCTAACCCTATCCGCACTAATAGGCAATACAGCCAACGCTGTCATTGTCATGTTCAGGCACAAAATCAGCGTCAGCGCAATTTTCAATATTTTCTTTATCATTACTAAAACCATTCCCTTCAAATAATTTATGTACTACTCGCGTTCCAATTTCGTTTGCAAAGTTGATTTCCTTCTCCATTCCGGATGATATGGTATTGCCGTAAACCCAAACCTCATCACATAGTTTCAGAAGTTCCAGTCCCATTTTCATTCCGCTTTTGCGTTCAACAGGATTGTTATCATCCAAAAACTGCGTGAAGTACAGGTGAACGGCAATCGGTAGCACTCCACGCTCCATCGCTTCGCGGCAATAATTTTTCGCCTTTTCCATATTGCCATAAATATCGCCGGCAAGCGGGGAACAGATATACACTCGTTTCACTGCATAATCATCCCCTGACTATCAGTATTTTCAGGCATATCAGCTTGTTCCGGTTGATTCATTTGCTCCAACTTTTCGCGCGCCCAATCAGGAATATGCTCGTCATTAATTACGCCATAGAAATCACCGCGATTCATCCGCGTTTGCTCGCCGTCAATAAGATATTCACCAAAGACAGCGCGTCCGCTTGCATTCGGATCGCATCCGAATCCGGATTTTGCAACAAAAAGTTGATAGCGTGGACTCCAATACTGCTCGTTCAATGCCGAAGGTCTAATGACAAGCAGTTTTCCCTCATAATTCGAGTTGTCAGGATTGTCGCGGTCACAATGTTCAGGTTTAAATAAACCGATTTCATCATACGCATGACGAATACTCCAAGCAAGAGTGTCAAGCATGGCGGGATGAGTATTTTCTAATATGTACTCTTGTGTCTGCGGCTTTCTTAAATCGCCAAGCTGAATTTTTGCCCAATCCTTATTTTCATTTGCGATGCAATCATCAGAAGCATTTTCGCGAACATTCGCCGCAATAACGCACATCGTTCGAGCATAGCCAAACCTTTCTATCAACCCTTCACAATATTCCAAATTAGAATCTGCGCGTTTATCCTTAACCGCTGACATTGCTCCGGTTTCCTGATTGTCGATATATTGAGCGCAAGCGATATTCGCTTCATGACTTTCCTGCCATCTGTCAAGACAGCCGTTGTTTTTCGCAAAACTTTTGCTGTAGCGATAAAAACTCACTTTTTCATTGACTTGTTTCATAATCTAAAACCTCACATTCCGTCCATATTCATGCCTGCGGACTCATCAATGTCTACTACTTCTTGGCTATCTTCCGGTACAAAATCCGATGTTTCCTCGGCGGTAGTATCTGCGGCAAATTCATGTGCAGATTCTTCTGTGGGATCGTCGATTTTCTGTTCTTCTTGCTGTTTTTGTTCTTTTTCATGATCTTGCTTTTCCTCCATTTTCTGTTGATATGCATCCAATACCACGCCGAATAATTCCTCCCGAAATTCTTTAGTAATAGGAAACGCGACAGCCTTGTATTCCTTGCCTACTTTTTGGCTTGGCATCGCAACAAATAACCCTTTGTCTGAATTCATAACTCTGATACCAGCCACCGCAAAACACTCGTCAAAATTGACTGATGCAATCCCTTTCAAATTACAGTCCTCAAAGGTTTTGTTAATTCTTACAGATGTTATTTTTATACTGATCACTCCTCGTTTAATTTAATATTTTTCGTAATGCATCACATTTTGCCTTTATGATCGCTTCAACTGAATCCTGCTGATTTGGGGACAAAAGATTGAAAATATCCATCCTTTGATCCGGCGTTTCACTCCAATGCCCGGTATTGCACCTGGTACATATCTTTTCAGGTCGAGTTACAATCTCGCCGTTTTCTTCCCTCAAACTTACAATATTATTTCCGCCAAGTAATCCCAACTTTTGCCGTAATTCATATGGGAGTGTAACTCTACCTCTTTTATCAACGTGTCTTATATGATTCATTTTTATTCTCCTTTTCCGCTTAAATAAGCATTGATATTTGTTTTGTATTTTGGTACATCATCTCGTCCATATCATAATTTGCAACAAGGATTTCAGGGAATTTATTATCCTTGTCGTACTTCAGCGCAATCGAGTTCGGTCGCTCGTAAGCGTAAATATAAAACCCATATTTCTTTGCCATTTTGCGAATAAATTCACAATCGTTGTATGAAAGCAAAAATTTGCCCTCTAAACTGCCGAGAATTTTAAATAAATCCTCATGATCTATAAGCCCGAATATATTGGTATACATCCTTTCCGTCCCGAAGTACGGCGGATCAATATAAAAGAATGCATCCTTGCCATCATGCGATTTTAATACTTTCCTGAAATCCCTGTTTTCAAGCGCGATGTCCAATAAACGCGCCGATGTTCTCTGAACTTCAATCTTGACAGTTTCCGCGTTGACCTTCGTTGGCATATATGTTTTGCCATTGCTTGCGTAACTCATTTTTTTTAATAAGAGATAGGCAACCGCCTTGTCAACATTGCTGAACCTGAACTTTTCATCAAGTTCACGTTTTACAATTTCAAGCTGTTCGCCTTCAAAAAGTTTTTCGGCACTTTCAAGTTCCAACTTGAGATAATCGTCATAGTTTGGATTTCCATAAACTATCTCTGTCAGCATTTTGAAGTTTTGAGGGGAACAATGATTGAGTAAATCCAAGCGAACATTGAAAGAATGAGGCAAAAATTTAACGACATGAAAAAAATTGAAAACCTGATTATCAATGTCGTTATAAATTTCAATATTTGCGCGTTTTCGATAAAGGATTATGTTTGCGCCGCCGCCAAATGGCTCTACAAATTTTTGGCTTTTCAATGGCAGTCGCGGTTCGATGTGAGGGAGACACGTCCATTTTCCTCCGACATACGGGAGCGGACTTTTCATAAAATCACCTCATTTGCTGTTTCAACTTAAAAAAAAGTACAAAAAAAGCGTGCGGCTCATTTTAAATTCTCAAATGAACCGCCCGCTTTAGTTTTTATACCTATTTTTTTATCTTATCTCACATCTAACTTAACTGTAGACCGCCATCGTTGCTTGGCTGACTCCGCTGCGCTTGCTGTTCCGCAATTTCATCCGGTCTGATATATACATCCTCGACCATCCTTTTACCGTCATTTACAGCTATAAAGTCTTGAGATGTTATCTCACCATTTTCCGCAATCATATTGCATAAATGTTCATTTTCATGATAATCTGACGGAAAATCTTCTTTGTACTTTATTTCCGGATCGTAATCATAACAGTCAAGGTTATATGTACAGTTAATCAGATTGTCAAGTTCAGGATTTCCCTCATATTCCACGACAGCCAAGAATTTATCAATAGCTTCACTGTCATATTTTGATAATATCTCCATCAGTGTGTTTATTTCGTTTAATGGATCGGTTACTTCATAAAAATTATGATCTAATGGCAACCTTGTCGTGTAGCTATCATAAATAACGCAGTCAGCCAAATTTTCCGCGCCAAGCCTATGAGCGGTTCTTTCAAGTTCATATTGCGTGGTGGGAAGCTCAATCCATATACCTGACGGATTATCTTCGCCTGTTCCCATAAGATCACGTGTCGTAATTTTTGTCGACAGTAATACATCGGCGTTGGCGCTAAATTCATCTGTTCCCGGCAACATTACTCCGTCATACACTATTTTCTGTGAATCCGGCAGAAGAATATATTTTCCGCCCGCGAACTTACCCACATGGGAGTCGTGAAAACTTTCACCATATTCTTTGAAATTTATACACAAACCAAGAGGTGATTCATCATCAACACCATCCCATGCAAATGCAATTTCCTTGCCAAGTTCCTCAAAATCAGGAGCGTTATAAACTTCAAAATGACCACTATTGTGCATAATGTTTATAAAGTCTTTCGCGTTATGAGATTGCTCGCTTTTTGCGATGCTCACAATTCTTTCGATGTCGCCCTCGTCACGATTTCGCATAAATTCTGCGATATAGTTGAGTTCATCGACATTTTTATAATTCGCCATAACCTCGTCAAGTAAATCATGCCCTGTCCGTATACCGCTGACTTCATATTTGAAACCATTATTTTTATCAATGCCCATATCCATCAGGAAAGCATTAAGTTCCGGCAACGGTTTCGGCAACGATAATACTCTCTGTTGCTCTGTCACAATGCCGTTAATTTTTCCGATTTTTAATCTCATTTTTTACATTCCCTTCATTTCCATATCGAAATCCGGCATGTTAACATCCACAGGATTGACATACTCCGTCATTATACCAAGTGCTTCGTCAAAACTTCCTGAATCCATTACACGCTCGGACATTTCCTTCGCCGCTTCCGATTGTCCATCTCGTTTAAGTGTTTTTGACACAATCCCCATAAGATTGAATATGTTGCTATTCGCGCCGATTATCGGGCAGTCAGGTTTTAGATTTTCGTTGGATTGTTCCGCCGTCGTTCCAAGTTCTACCCCCAATTTATTTGGCAGATAATCACTAAGCCATGTGCCGCCGAAAGTTGAATGACTCTGTAATCTCCACATCGCCAATTTGCCAACGTCCAGCTTAACATCATCCATGCTAAACAAAATGTTAGTATTGCCGCCATGTTCAAAAACGGAAATTTCTTTGAATTTATCCCCTTCAAGCAGGATTTTTTCCGATGTCAGCATTTCATTGAAACCGTCCAACCACTCTTGCGGATCGCCGCCGCAACCTTGAAGCACCAAACCTTCGCCAACTTTTGTTTGTTTCAATTCTTCTACAGTTATCGTTTTCATTTATAACATTCCCCCCATTTCTTGTTCCTGATTTGGTTGACCATTTTGGCAAAATTCATAAATAGGAGCTACATCCTCTGGCATTTCATCAATATCAATGTGAATATCGCCTTCAATCTGTACTGTGTACCAATAATCATAAGACATATATTTTTGAGATATAAAGTCGGATGATTCTTTTGGATTATCTTCATCGCCCTGTCGCGCTACGCCATATTCGGTTAGAAAAATTGTGCCCCAATGTTCTCCGGAGGACTGCAAATCAAGTTCAACCAAGCCTATACAGATTTCGCCTGTGTTGCTACCTTTAATAATCGCGGGTACTGCAACAAACTCATGATCATATTTTTCTAAATAATCTGTTCCATAAACTTTTACAAAAGTATCATGCATCTGTTTCAAAACTGTTTTTGCATACTCCATTTCTTTCGTTTGGTACGATTGTTGAAGCTTTTCATAATCAATTTCACCGAGTATTTTTTTGTTCAGATCATTAATATACTTATCCATTAAATCCATTTTAGCGTTTTCTCCTTTCTCATTTTCATTATAATGCTTGATATACAAGCATTTGCCTCCATTCAAGCAACACACAATACCACAACATTTTAAGAATAGCTATACAATTTTTTTAATCGTTTAGCTATTTCATAAATTACAGGCACGGTAACGCTGTTGCCTGCTTGTTTGTAAAGCTGATTATCGCTACACACGGCTGCGGCTTTTTCAAACGCCCAATCAGGAAATCCCTGAAGTCTAAAGCATTCTCGCGGCGTTAGACGGCGGATATCAAAACCATAGTTGTGCATTGGTATGTGTCCTCCGCCCATCCCCATAGCACCGGTTAAGATAGGACATATTCCGTTTTTGCTTATGGCTGAATTTTTTTGCATTGAACCGATAATTACTCCGGCATCATGACTGCCGGCTTTCAGACATCTGCTCATTCCTGCAAGCGGCGGCGGAGTAAATTGTTCCGAGGATTGCGTATAAACTCCGCTCACAATCACTCCGTGCCTATCCTGTGCCGTTAGCGTAAACATTGGTTCGTTATTTACTTTCACACGTCTGCCGTTTTGCCGCACTTTTTCTTTTTCCGGCGTAAGTATCGGACAGACTTCCAAAATTCCGGAATTCTCTCCTTGACGATTACTTATTCCTGAATTATAGCGTGCCTTTATACACCGAGCATTGTCTGTTATTTTCGGTTCGCCATAGTTTAAATCCACCAAATATAGTCCTGTTTTCGCTCCTAATCCGCCTCCGACACTTGACAATGTACGGCTTGTACCTGATGTGTCATATATTCTGCTTGCTTGGTCACCCCCAACAATCTGTTTAAGAGGCGCTCCGTGCTGCTTGGGGATAGGAAATACTTGTTGTCCGGCGATTCCTCCATAATGTCCGATAATGAAAATTCGGTCACGATTTTGGGGAACATAAGCCGAGCTGTTAATACATTGCCATTCGACATCATACCCCAATTCTGCCATTGCCGTGAGGATCGTTCCGAATGTTCGTCCTTCGTCATGACTAAGTAATCCCGCAACATTTTCGAGGAACAATATTTTGGGTTTTTGTATGGCAGCAAGCCGCAAAACTTCAAAGATGAGAGTTCCGCGAGTATCTCCCAAGCCGCCTCGTTTGCCAGCAATCGAAAAGCTTTGGCAAGGGAAACCTCCGCACCAGCAGTCTGCGTCAGGCAGTTCTTCAGCCCTAATTGTTCGAATGTCATCTGCATAAAATTCACCTCCGGTATCGAAAATCGCTCGATAGGAATTCACCGCGTGACGGTCTATTTCAACAAAACCGACACATTTATGCCCTGCTTGTTCTAATCCCATACGAAATCCACCTATCCCTGCGAAAAAATCTATAAATTTCACATTAAATTGCACCTCGTTTCCTATATGCTATTAAAAAAAGACAAAAAAAAGAAGAAGTCGTTTCCGCATCGCAGACCAACTTCTTCTAAATAATATGTGTTTAATATGATTAAGGGCTCGAATACCTCAATTTTTTAAATTCATGCGTTTGGCATCTATGATAAAAGCGGTTTTTAGACTTTCGTCCAAAAGCCGCTCTAACCCTTGACGTGCTACCTATCATATGGGTTTCAAACTTAATCTGTTGTTTCGGATTGCTTTTTCTTCAATTTCCTCGAATGATACAGCATGCCAAGCCATGTGAATATGGAGGGTAAGAAAGCAATTACAATACTCATCCTATAAAACCAAGTATTTCCTCTACCCAAATATAATAACCATGCAAAAGAAGCATTGAAAATCATTCCTAAATATGGATGCAGAAGAAATATAATCGCAATAACCAGACCTCCGCATACTGATAAATAATTTAGCCAATGTTTGCTTAACAAATTAAGTTTTGTACCGAGGAAAAAATATAAAGCCGCTATTATAATCATGTGAAGTATAATAAGAATTGTAGTCATATTAAATCCAAAAAATCTCCAATATATCGCAAGATAGGTATCCGGATGAATTGGCTGACCTATAATGATCGCCAAAAGACTTATTATAAAATATCCTAGTAATGATATTCCAAAATTTTTTGCAAAATTTTTCAAAGTTACCTTCTCCTTTCAAATTATGGCGTCGGAATCATGCCTATACGCTGATAAAATTCTTCTAAATAAGCCTCTGACATATCAATCGAAATATTATATCTTATACGTTGGAATGAAGGTATAAGGGGTTGGCGTCTATTAGTTCCCCAATCCAAATCCGGATTGTCTGCATTATCAAAACCAGTAAGGCCATGTATTGCAACCGGATACCCTACTCCTATATCTCCATGTGCTTCATAATCTTGAATGGAATGAAGTCCTCTACCTAAAGTATATAATGCGTCCATACGGGCATTGCGTCTTGTCCAATAAGCAAGTGATCCCGGTCTTCGTAACGCTTCAGGTATGGCGTAAAATACAGCATCAGCGGCTGTCCATATTTCCACGGCAGTATCCATGTAAAAGTTTGCCCATTCTATTCTTGAATCTCCTACCCCTGCTGCAGCCTCGATTATATTGGTTCTATTAAAATGCTTTGATTGAGCAGATTGATTCAAGGCATTTAATGCCTTATATGGCCAAGTATCGACAGCTCGGTTGCCCACATTGATTTGATTAGCATGGTAAATATAAAAATTCGCTAAAACGGGATTGTTGGCAGCAATCCGCGACATCGCAGTGTGGGTCATTCGTTCATGAGTGGGCACATCCCACAACCCCAACGGATCCATAAATCTGATTGGGTTTTGACTTGCATATCGATACCAATTCCGATTTTGTCCCCACCGCGCCGGATCCTCGGTAATAAATCTTCCGATTGACGGATCATAGAACCTATTGCGCAGATACACAAACCCGGTCTCGTTATCGAAGTACCCATCGCCCCTAAATCTGAAAGGATTGTGAATCGTACTATTGTTCGCGCTATCGTTCAGTTGATTCCCGAACGCGTCGAACACATAATGCTGCATTCGCTGTCTGTTCGAATCCAACAAATGCACCACACTACCCGCGTGGTCGAAAGTATATCGCTGCATATCACCGTTCACGATACCGAACATTAGTTGCGTGCTTCTGATGTATGTCGCGTTCAGCGGAGTTCCGCACGGTAAGTTTCCGCGCTCGGCTACGATGTGCATGCCATCCCAAATATGGTTCAACGTTTGACCGTTCACCGTTTTAGACTGCCGTAAGTTATTACCATCGTAGGCGTATGTAGCAATCATACCACCATTTTGAACGGAAGTCAAGCGGTTAAATCCATCGTATCGGAATTCCCAAACGTTCGGATGCCCTTCCGCGCCAAGAAGGCTTATACCAACGCTTTCATTGCCGATGCCCGGTCTAATCTGACTCTCATGCCTGAATATCATATTCCCGTTCGGGTCGTAGATGAAACTATTGATGTATGTGGTGTTGCCGGCAGTTCTGCGTTCTGACAGAAGTTGGTTGTTCAGATCGTAAGTATATCTCGTAATCTCGCCCGCGCGGTTCTGCTCGATTCTGTTTCCGAAAGCGTCGAATCTGAAATCGGTGTTGATTCTTCTGAAGCTGCCGTTAACCTCCTGCCCCTCACTGCTTCTGATTAGGCGACCCAATCCATCGTAAGTGTACTGATTATCCACAATATCGCGCATTTGAGAGTTCCAACCTTGAACTCGTTGTATATTTCCATCAAGGTTGTATGTTAAATTACGATGGAAAGAAGTGGTAGAATTCCCGGTATCTACATCCATAGAAGTCATCAACTCGCCGTGATTGTAGCTGAAAGTAGAAACGATACCATCAACCTCACGTCGTGTAACTCGACCGTTTCTGTTGTATTGATAACTCACGTTTCCGTTCGCGTTGTTGACTTGGGTGAGCCTTCCGAGTCTGTCATGTTGGTATTCAGTAAAAATCAGAACTGCACCGCCTGCAGTAAGTCTGAACGACTCCCGCGCTCCGTCTATTGCGTAAGTGTACACTCTGCCGATAACAGGCTGGTCACCTCGCATAGTGCCTTCTGTTGCAAGCCGTCCAAGCTCATCATAAGTGTATGTCGTAATCCCATTTGAATCAGCCATCCCAGTACGCAAACCGTTAACAGAGTATGCGTTTATAATCCAATCGTCGTAATTTGCAACAATTTCCACCGGCTGACTAAAGGCGTTGAAGGTAGCGGTGATAGTGCTTCCGTCTCTGTTTTGGCGCCAAGTAACGTTGCCGAACAGGTCGTGTCGGTAAGTTTCCGATAATCCCATCGGGTCTGTGTATTGAATCAACCTGCCTAACCTATCGTAAACGTAAGTATGAACGGCAAACTCGGTCTGTCTTCCATGCACGTTTGCGGGGTTAATCGGCGCTGTAAGCCCTGTAAATACGCGCGTCATATTGAATCCGTCGTCGAATGCATATTGCGTGTAATAGCGATTGTTTCCGTCATGCTGAATCACATGAGTGAGCCTGTTCCTGTTGTCGTATCTGTATTCCACGGTAGAGAAGGTAGCAATTGTTCCCGGTCTGTTATTTTGCTGCCGAGTTCGGATAAGGTTCCCATTCGCGTCGAAGTAGTTGTTGGTCGTGGAATATATGTTCCCTTGGAACGGAGTTCTAACTTGAATCAGCCGTCCCGCGTTGTCGTAAACGTAATGAGTGAGGCGTCCATAAAAGTCACTTTCGCTTATCAACCTACCGATATTATCGTAGTTGAAGGTTCTAAAATGCCCGTAAGCATTATACTTCCGAATCGGCTGATTCATGTGGTTATATACAATTCTCGCGGAATCTACGTTGTGCAGTCTTGCCCGCCCGCCTCGCGTGGATAGCAGATTTCCCGCGAAGTCGAAAACGTTCGTTTGTTGGTCAAGTACCGCGTTTGTAGTTGGATGATGCAAAGTGGTGCTTAGATTCCTGCCTTTGGCATCGATGATGCTGACAGAAGTGGGATGTCTAAAATGCTCGTCTCCCGTGTATCGGGTAGTAACCCTTCTGTTTCGTAGGCCGAAGGAAGCTCCCGCGTCTAATTCGTGAGTGAAAGTGATACGCTCGAGACGAGTGGAGTTGTCGAATATTTCGCGTGCCGTGATTCTGCCGAGCGCGTCATAAGCGAAGGTTTCCCTAACGAAGTTAGCAGCGTCTCTGTATGCTGTTTCGCGGATTCGGCGACCGATATTGTCGTACTCAACGGATCCGAGCCTTACAAATCGGTTATTACCTTCGTATGCGTAGACAGAGGTAAGACGCCCTAATTGGTCGTGGTTTCGACGGGTCTGTTGAATTGTTTGGCCTAACGCGTTTCGATTCGTTATTGTTATTCGATTATTTGACATGTCGTAATTTACAACAGTACTTGTTCCGTCAGGATTTATTTGCCGTGTAATCCTGTTTTGAAGGTCGTATTCGAAGCGAGTATGATTTCCGTTGGCATCTATTTCGTCAACAAGTCTTCCTAAGAAGTCGAAATAACGTCTGACTGAAATGTTAGTGGAAACTCCGTCAACCATAGCTCCGTATGTCTTGACGGTAATGCTAAACGGGCCTGTTCCGCTGTACCAATATTCGTATACGGTTCTTATTATCTCGCCATCTGCGGGGAATACTCTTACTTCGTGGATTGTCCCGTTATCATTATAGTCAAATTCTGTAGTGGATTTTAGGGTTTGAACTCCTCTGTATACTTCATAAACTCTACTTTGAATTATGTTTCTTCTACAAGGAGAGAGGGTATTACGCGTTCTTATCCAAGTGTTTGCGTCCTGCTGATATTCGCTCATTGTTACGAGGCTAAATCTGTTAGGATTAGCAACAGCCCTGTGATCGTATTCCCAGTTTCTTTGAAGTCCAGTATTGTTTGCGGGACCAAATCTTTCATAAAGCGGCCTGTTGGCGCTGTCGAAATTTGTGCGCACATAACTGACTCTAATATTATTTTCATAAGTTCTTGTCCATCGTATAGGAGCGTTTCTTTCTCGCGCAAATCCATAGTTATTCTCTTGGTTTCTTATCAAACTTCCATTATGGCGATTGTAAACTCTCGTAAGCCTGCCAAAACTATCATAAGTAAATTCTGTAGCAACGTTGTCAAAAATCCTGGTTTGTGTAGTTCTTAATGCATTGTCGCCCGGCAATGGATTGGTTGAAAGCACACGATAGCTATATGTATATCTGTTTTGCTCTACACCGTTGTTGAAATCTGACCTTGAAGCTACTCTGTATCCAAAATAACTAGCCGCTCCGCTGCCCGGCAAAGGTGTTACTCTTGATTGAGGAGTATAGCTAAATACTCTATACCCGCCTGTTGGATATACTATTCTTTCTAAATGATAAACATGATTATAAAATGTCCATCTTGTTGGTCTGGTATAAAACTCACGTGCCCGCATAATATATTGTGTGTCACTAAATGTAGTGTTTGCACCTTGTCTGCTCTCATATCTTCGAACAGTAAGAGTGCGTTGATTGATTGTTTTTAATAAATCATGCGGATCCCTGACATTATCTCTAATTAAATCTAATTGGTACCTTATTATTTGCTCATTATTTACAGTTATACCTGTTGGTCTTACTAAAATTCTTCGCCCCATCGTATCAGTTATATCATATCCATTTCTGCTTACATTTTGATACCTTATAATATTTCCGTATCTATCAATAATAGCTCGTATCCATAATGTGCCGCTATTATTTAAATTTGTGCTATTATTTTCAAAAAAGTATTGCACTCCGCTTGAATCGGTAATTCTGATTTGATATGTAAAACCCGCGGTATGTGAAACGCTTGTAGCATGACCAACAATTGAGTGTTCTCCTCTGTCATCCCTAACTTCTGCACTTGACACACGCATTGTGGGGCCATCTCTATTTATTGTATATTCAATAGCTAAAACTTGACCTAATGGCAATGTAGCTCTTGCATAATGACTTGTTGCTGTTCCCCAATTCCGGCTATACGGTAACACAAATATATTCGGCACATCAATCGACCAACTATGCCCTATATCTATATTATTGTTTGGAAAAGTCATGTATATATTATGTTGTCGCCATTCTACCATCCTGGTAGGTGCTACATTTGTAGCTCTTCTCAGTTCTATATTTCCGGTTGGAACATTTACTGATGAATGCAATACATGCTCTTGGTTCCATTGATCTCTCATTCTATGCCTATTTATAACATCAACTGTGCTACGAAAACTATCTATCACATCTCGCTCAAAATCAAAAGCAACCCATATACCTAATGTTACGCCATTATGAACGTATGTATACCAAAACATAGGCCGTGTCTGAAGGTTTGCCATCATACTCATGTTATTATGTCGAGATCTAAGTTCAGTAGCGGTTCTTTGACTGTTATATCGTCTTACTATATTTATATCCAAACCGTTAATTCCCGAAAGCGACAAATCTACTTCACTAACTTCCACTGCTAATGTTTGTAAATCTATATTGCCGCCGCTTTGAAGAAATGGTGCATTAAACCTATTTCCATATCTGTTTAATGCTCCTTGGGTTAGTGAATTTTGGATTTCTGCCTCGGTCATCGCCAACGCTGTAAATCCGGACTGCAATATCACCGCAAAGAAAAGGACGCTAAATAATCCTATAATTAATTTTTTTAGCATTATTGCACCTCCCCGATTGTCAGACTGTCTATGATTTGAATCCAACTCTCGCCATTAATTAATCTTTCTAAGATTTCACGTATTTCCCCGTTCGTTGCATTCGAAATAGATGAAGCATTCAATATGTCCATATACTCAAATCCTTCTTCAAATAGGGCGTTTAACATTGCTTCTGAAACTCCATTGTCCATTATCTCCGAACGAAGTTGCGCGACTACTTCCTCTTGACCCGGGAATCCATATCTCGGTCTTCTTAATACCCCTCTTTCATTCAAATTCATCATAATTTCCTGTGATATTTGACCTACTGCAGCATCGTACATAACTTCTAATGCTTCATAATCCAACGATGCTGCAGCTTCTAAGAATACTTCTAAATTCTCGCCTGTTATCATGGATAGCCTTCTGCTCATTAGCACATCAGATTGATTCCGTAAATTTCTGTGACGTGACGCATTCTCTCTGTTTACTCGTACTCTTGAACGATCTCCTCGCGAACGACCTCTTTGCGGAACAGATTCTGAATCTATTTCCGCTGCTAGTTCTGAAAATGAGACATCTTCCGCGCGCTCATCCAGGATTTCATGGATTGTCATTACCCCTTGACGGCTCAATACACGCGCTATTTCTAAATCGTCAAAATCCAAGCCCATCTCCAAATACTCAACTGCTTCTTCGTCAGTCAAAACTCCGTGTCTGTTCCCTGTAATTCGGTTAAACGCAAATTCCAGCCAAAAGCTTGAACCTGCAAATTCGTCCTTCATGTCATATATTTCTCCGATTATGCTTATATCTTCATTCGTCTCTAACCAAAAATATGTTATATGGATTATTTCTTCCATATCCCGGCCGGATATTATTAAGTCTGCTATGTAATCCATTGCCTCTTCCGATAACCCGAATGCTTCTCTTATAAACTCGAAGTTGAATAATAGATCGTTAAAAAGAAGTGCATCTTCTATTGTTCTCTCCATTACGCTTACCAGTTCTTCGAACTTATTGTCATACACATTTACTTCTTCTGTATTTTGAAGCATCTCTGCTACCGCTCCATACGCTACCAGCACTAACGTTAGTGCCAGTAATATACTCGTTGATATGATTAGTACCTTCTTCATTTGTTTCCTCATCTTCTATACACCCCTATTCGTCAGTCTAAAATAACTTCCCACGTTTGCTATCCCTATAAAGCTTATCTGTCCTAGCATTCCGGTAAATGTACTGCCTTCCGGTATAGCTAAATCAGTTGTAAATCGTATAAACCCATAAGTGTGATGAATCGTCCAATTTTCTAAAATTTTATCCGAATTTAATATCCACGCGTCATGTATCCACATAACATGCGGATCAAATTCTATCGTAATTTCTCTATTTCCGTTTGTTATATTATCCGCTGTGATTAGTATTGTGTGTATCTGCCCTGTTCTTACTGTTATCGGGGTTAAAGAACCGTGATTAAACGGAATAGTTACTGTACCGCTGAATACCATTATTCCCTCACCTGTACCAATGTTTATATTTGCATTCCAAGAATATGTTACATTTGAGGTTGTAGGCAGATTATTCCATGTAATATTGCCTATAGCGTTATTAAATATGCCGTCATGACTAATCGAGCTCGGGGCTATTAAGCTTCCGTTTATATTTCGAACAACATTTGAAATAACAAGTGAATTCGATGGTTCTACAGCGCCAAGCGTAATTCTTTGATTCTGCAGCTCAACAAAAGCCCATTCACTCCATTCGTCAGATTTTACAATCAAGGGAGATATATCTCTGATTTGGTTGTTTCCCAAAAATACCCAGTCTAAGTATCTTAAGCCGGCTAGCGGTGCTATATCGCTTATTTCGTTGCTATGTAAGAATAGTTCCCACAAACCAACCATCCCTGATAATGGAGTAATGTCACTGATTTGATTATTACTCAAGTGTAGCCACTGTAAATTAATCAACCCTGACAGTGGCGTTATATCGCTTATTTGATTAATGCTCAAAATTAATCCCCATAGATTGGTTAAGTTAGATAGTGGCGTAAGGTCGCTTATTTGGTTGTTTTGCAATTGCAATGAGTTCAAATTAATCAATCCGGATAATGGCTGAAGATTACTTATTTGTCCTGCCGCGTTGCCGCTTGAAGAAAAATTCGTCATATTCCTAAGGTGTTGAACTCCTTCTAAATTGGCAACGCCTGATATTGAAATTGATCTTATAGCATTTAAGTCCGCCTGTGTTATTACGCTGTTTACTGTTCTGCCACCGCCTAAAACTCTTGCTATTTCTTGAGCAAGTCTTGGATCAGGGAAAATATTGCTAATCACTCCAGGCGTTATGTCTGCGCTCATTGCATCAATTGAAAACTCTGAAAATGAACTTATACGACTTGAATTATTCAACTCATCTAAATCCCAAAGTTCAGAAGTTATCTCTTGATATCTAAGACTTTCACGATTCATCTCCAAACGAGGAGATGTCCAAATAAACTCACTTTCATCTTCAATTTGTGTAGCTTCAGAATCGCCTACAATTTCCAAAACTATTACATTATCTTCATCTTCGTTAACATCATCTGTTATTATAAATTCAATTATTTCGCCAAGCACAGTTCCCGGCGTAAATACTAACAACATACTTAGCATCAATAATATACAAATGATAATTTTGCTAATCTTCATAACTGGTTTATTTCTCATATCTCTCTCCTTTAAACTTTTGATATTATGTTAAATTAATTAGTTTATAAAATAAAAATGCCAAGCATAGCTTATAGTAGCTACACTTGGCATTTTACGCCTTTTTGTCTCAATAACCAAAATAATAACAATATCTAAGCTTTATCATAATAAATGTTTGATAAAACTTAATTTGTTTGGTATAATATTATTGGTCACAACAATTGGTAGTAGCGTAGCCTTGTGTGTGTTACCTTTTGGGGAACTGATAATGTTGACGCATTGTCAGTTCTTGTGACTTTTTGTTTAGTTAACATAATATTACAATATATTATGTTAATTGTCAATAGTTTTTCTAAAATTATAAATATAGCCAAGTAGGACTTTCATAAACATAAAACTTTAGTATAGTCACTCAGTTAAAATGAATATATCAAAATTTTATATTTTAATTTTTTGTAGTTTGTATAAAAAGTGAGAAAATATGGACTTTCTTGGTGTATCCTATAGTTTAACCACGCGGCTGCATCATTTCCGGATGCTAGCATCAATCCCCAAATTAGATCTTCGAGCGGAATATTTTCGCCCGCCTCCAGCCACATTGACGAGCCTTCGACGGCGGCGGCATGGGCGGAAACTTCAACCATATCAGTAATATCGCCATGTTCAAGCGCGACAATGGCGGTCATAATCTTGGTCGTGCTTGCCATACCGAGACGTTCGCGGTGCTGTGTGCCGAACAGAACACGCCCGCTTTGCTGCTCAATCAAAACTGCCGCCTGCGCCGAAACGCCGGGGCGGGCAATCGCTGTTCGAATATTAAAAACTTGAAAATTTGAAATTAAGGAAATTATCAAAAAAATTGACAATGTTTTTCGCAAAAAACTCACTCCCGGTCGTCGCATTCATCTATAAAATATATGCAAACAGCAAAGCGGGTATGTATTAATAATCCCTAAATCCGAAAATTTTAAGCTTGTCAATCATTGTTGCCCTAAAAATAAATATATGATATAATGGTATAGCATGGTAGAAATGCAAGCATTTCTACTGCAAAATCTTTGATTTTGCGTATTGAATTTGAAAAATTCAAGCAATGCCCATTGCAATGAGATGTGTAAAAATTTTCATTAAAAATTTTTGGTGGCGCTTTGCGCCACAGCGAAATAGATTTGCTATTTCGACAACACACGCTCATTATAATGAACGTGTAATGTTTTAATGCGATTATATTTTGCAAATGCTTGAAAGGATTAATCATGAGAAGATATATTTTCATAGCCGCGTGTATATTCATGTTGGTAATTTATGTCTTAATCACGTACTTTGATGTAAGTTTTATCAATCTGTGGGGAAGACAGGATATTCATACGCATATTGGTGTGGATGCTTGGGTTGTCGGGCGTGTTGTTTCGCCGCCACAGTTGACGCGCGCGGGATTTCACGTTCATTTTGTGCTGGACGCGGAAACCATCGAAACTGCAACTACTTCTCCGATTCCTGTCAGCGGGCGGATTTTTGTTCGCGCGCCGGCGGAAGATGATATCAATTTCGGCGATACAATCACTTTCTTCGCCGAGCTGTCGCAGCCTGCGGGCGCACGATTTGACGGCGGATTCGATTTTGCGCTTTTCCTGCGGCAACAGGACGTTTACGTTGCCGCCGACGCGCGGCGAACCGAGCTTGTACAAGCCGCGGGCGCAGATTATTCGCTAACCGGAATCGGCGTTCGAATTCGGCAGAGCATAGTTTCGGCGATTGACGACAATTTTTCGGGAATTTTCGGAAGATTTTATCCGAACAACGAAGTTGCCGGCGTTGTGAAGTCAATCATGGTAGGAGATCGGTCGGATATAACCGACGAAGTGCGTCTCGACTTTTCACGCGCGGGAATCGGGCACATTCTCGCCGTTTCGGGAATGCACGTCGGGATTTTATTTTCCATCCTGTCATTTCTGCTTCTGAAATTTCGTGTTCGCAAACTTTGGGCGTATATTGTCGGAATTTTGGTGCTTTTGCTGTTTATGTCGGTCGCTCTGTATACTCCGTCGGTAACCCGCGCGACCATTATGATGATCATTTTCCTCGCGGCGTATATTTTTCAGAAAAACCCCGACCAACTTACGTCACTCGGAATCGCGGCGATTGTAATACTGGCGCTTAATCCTTACAGCATAACGTCGCCCGGATTTTTGCTCTCTTTCGGCTCGGTGGCGGGGATTTTGATTTTCTATCAGCCGTTTAACGCGGGATTGCAAAGCCTAAGCGCCCGAGCCACCGCGAAAACCAAGCTGAAAATACATAAACGCATTCCCGAAAGCCTTGCCATGTCGTCATCGACATTTCTGGCAACCGTATTTTTTACCGCATATTTTTTCAACATTCTAACGTTCGGCGGATTTTTGACAAACCTTGTCGCGATGCCGTTTGTGGCATTTATTATGGTTGGCGGGTTCGTGGTTTGGGCAGTGTCGTGGATTCCGATACTCTCCACAATTGTTGCGTATATCGTTTCGATTCCTGTGGTTTTTATATTGGAGGTTGCGAACTTCGTGGCGGGAATGAGGTTTTTGTGGACGCATGTTCCGACGCCGGGGGCAGCGGCGTTTATGATATATTTAGGCGTGATTATGGTGTTTTACATATTAACAAAAAATAAAAAAGCCCTTTCGTAAAGGGCTTTTTTTAACTTATAATATTAATCGTGCGGTTTGTCAAAAGTTATTCGCCAACGCTTCAACCGCGCTGTTTTCAATCAAAACATCAGCGTATTCGGACAAAAACCCGTCACTTATCGCGTGATACATAATCTTTCGTCCGTATTCAATCAGCGTATTGTCAATCGCGACACCCGGCTCGTTTTCCCCAAGCGTAATATGTAAGAAGAACTCGCCGCCGAACTTGTAAAGCTTGCTTTGCCCTAAAAACCTAGGCGAGATTTGCTTTGTCGCCTCAACCAAATCGTCGAAATTATTAAATTTATATATGTAGTTTGCAGAACCGTTTGAAAACTTCACTTTTCGCCGTATGCGATAATTGTTGTTTTTAATTTTCTCTCGCCGCGCCGCGTTCGCGCCGGCTTCCTCGTCAGACACCTTTGTAACCTGCATAATAAACCCGTCAATATTGCTTGCCACCGCTTCGACAATCAGCTGCGACCCCTCTGCGTGAAAATCAACTTCGCGTTCGGCGCGCTCCATCATCGACCAAAACATATTCTGCGCGGCAGGCGTGTTTCCTGTAACGCTGTTAAAATCTACGTTCCACTCGCGTAAATCTTCTTTGCTTATAAAAATTCTAATCTTGTTTGAGTTCACTCGCTCTATTCTCATGAAATCGCCTCCTTTGATGCGCTTAATCACCTTAATTGACGAAAAGTTTAGTTCTTATATTACTATTATACTACATATTTTCCGATTTGTAAAATGAAATTTTTGTAAATTAAGGTTTTTCTATCTATTTAAGTAGTGGCGCATAACTTCCCGCGCTATCGGCGCGGCAAGCGCGCCGCCTGTTCCGCCGCTATGCTCTAACAATACCGCCACCGCGATTTGCGGATTATCCGCCGGAGCGAACCCGACAAACCAAGTATGCGCGCGGTTCGCGCCGCCGATGGTTTGCTCGTTTTCCGATGTTCCGGTTTTGCCCGCGACACGAACGCCGCTAATCCTTGCCGCCGTGCCCGTTCCGTCGGTAACCACCAACTCCATAATTTCGCTCAAATACGCCGCCGTACTCGCGTTTATAGGGCGCGAATGCGTTCTTTGCCGCGCGGAATACATCGTAAGCCCCATATCGTTGGTTGAACGCTCTACAAGATACGGCTGCATCATCACGCCGTCATTCGCAACCGCGGCGGCAATCATCGCCATATGAAGCGGCGTTGTCAAAAGTGTGCCTTGACCGATTGAGATAAGCGCGCTGTCGGCATTTGTCATATTTCGGTCGGTGAATCGGCTTGTTGACGTCGGAATATCGAAATCAAGCGCCGTTCCAACGCCGAATCGCCCCGCCATATCAGCGATTCGCCGCGGTCCCAACTCGTAACCGATTGCGCAGAACACATAATTACTTGAAACCGCGAAAGCGCGCGCCAAATCGATGTTTCCGTGCGCGACATTGTTGAAATTGCGCACGATATTGCCGGTTCCGAGGTTAAACGCGCCTGTGTCGTTGAAGATTCGGTCTGCCATTCCCGCCTCGAAAGCGGCTGCGGCAGTAACGATTTTATAAACCGAGCCCGGCGCGTATAATCCTTGCGTCGCGCGGGGCAACAACGGCGAATTTTCGTTCTCAACAAGCGCGTTCCAGTTCTCAACTAAACTTGCGTGGTGCGGGTCAAAATCGGGATTGCTTGCCA
This sequence comes from Oscillospiraceae bacterium, assembly GCA_009780345.1. Lineage (GTDB taxonomy): Bacteria > Bacillota > Clostridia > Monoglobales > WRAG01 > WRAG01. The sequence goes on along the minus strand of WRAG01000009.1, from coordinate 27,492 downwards.
ACGCGAGAATTCTTCCGGTAGACGGCTCGATTGCGACAACCGCGCCGTGTCGGTTGCCAAGTTGGTTTCGCGCGAGTTGCTGAAGATCGTTATCGATGGTCAAAGTCAAATCAAACCCACGCGGCGCAAGGCTTATCCCCGCACGCCCCATCAGTTGACGATCGAATCGCAACTCAAGTTGCGTTCTGCCATAAACGGGCGAGGAATAGCCAATAACGCCGCTGTAAAGCCTGCCGTGCGGATAGCGGCGAACGCTGTTACCGTTCGCATCAACTTCCGAACGGGCGAGCAAAATTCCGTTGCGATCATAAATGCTGCCGCGTTGAATCCGCGCCTCGTCGTACCAGGTTCGCCGATTAAACGAGTGCGCGAAAACGTCGTCCGCGCGGAAGATATTGAAATGCACGAGGTAAGTAATGAGTGCCAAAAACAGCGCGGAAATAAATATTAGGGATAGGATTATTCGTTTGTTGACGTTCATGAAAGCCTCCTTTTGCGCCCTGAGGGCGCGGGCTTTTAGGGCGTTGCCCTAAAAACCATTTGCGGCGGCTGCCGCATAGCGACAAGGACCAGTCCTTATCAATCCAGCAAACTTTTGCGCGCCAAAAGTTTGATCAAAAGCGTCACCCTCCCCGCCGCGACCCTCCCCGACAAAAAGCGTCGGGCGGGTACCCCGCAGGCGGAACCGCGGGTGAAAGTTAATGCAAACATAGCTCCCTAGGCAAATTAGATTTCGCGCTTTTAGGCGCGGGACGCTCTCGAATGAAAGCAGTATTCGCACTCGCTAATCTTTCCGCGAATGCGGTTCGCTAACCCGGCTTTTCTGTCGCCGGCTTTGGCGCAAATCGCCGCTTTTTGGCGTTTGCGTCCATAGGCGACCGGGATTGGCAAGGGCAGAGCCCTTGTCGCCCGTCCGGCAGGACATAGGCCCGCCGCCTCAGCGGCAAAATGGGTTTTTAGGGCAAAGCCCTAAAACCATGCGCCGTAGGCGCAAATTTTGCAAAACTTTTTCCAAAAGTTTTAGGTCTAAGGCGCAACGCGCCTAGCCTCGCGCCCGCAGGGCGCATTAATGCGCTTGTCAGCGCAAGACAACCCTGCGGCATACGCCGCGCACGGTCTAAGGCGCAACGCGCCTTTCCCGCGAATTCCCCGACGAAATCGCCTGCACAATCCCAAGCGCCGCAAAGCTGACAACCATCGAGCTTCCGCCGTAGCTAACGAACGGAAGCGTGATTCCGGTAAGCGGGATAAAGTTTATCACCCCACCGATTATGATAAATGTTTGAAGTCCATAGCCCGCCGCAATCCCGAACGCAACCGCTTTGTTGAACGTATCCTTCGTTTGAATCGCAATTTTAAAACAGCGATAGCAGAGCAGAAAAAACAGCAAAATCACCGCAACGCCGCCGAAAATTCCCAGCTCTTCGCAAATCGCGGCGAAGATAAAGTCGGAATGCACTTCGGGAATATGTGTCGGCGCGCCGTTTCCGATTCCCGTGCCAAAATATCCGCCCGCGCTTATGGCGAACAGCGATTGCGTAATTTGAAACCCGCCGCGCGCCACGTCAGCCCACGGGTCAACCCACGCGGCAAACCTCGTCTGAATATGAAACAAGTTCATATATCCAAGCATTGCGCCCGCTACGGCAATGCCGGCATTGAGCGCAAGCAGCTTCCAATCCGGTTCGAACACAAATATCATAAGCATATAAATTCCGAACAAAAGCAGCGAAGTTCCCCACTCGCGTTGCATGATCAAACTTCCGATAAACACATAAACGCCAAGCATTGCGTAGTATTTCGCAGGAATTTTATTCAAAAATTTTCCGATTCCAGGTATGCGCGACAAGTTTGACTTGAAATGCCCGGAATAGTAGCACGCAAGAAACATCACAAGCATGATTCGCATAAGTTCGAGCGGTTGCATTGTGAAATTTCCGATTCGAATCCACCGCCGCGCGCCATTAATTTCGATGCCGAAAATCATTGTAATTATAAACAGCACAATGGTTGCAGCGATATAAACCCACCAAATATTTTTCCATATTTTAACGGCTTTGTAAATGAAATACGCGCCGAAAAATCCGCCAATGGAAATGGCGACCCAACCAATTTGCAAGCTCGCAAAATGCGGATCGATTCGGGTCAGCATAATTATACCGAACGTAACCAACATCGCGGAAATCAGCATAATATACTTATCGCCAAGCTTAAAATAAAGAATCAACGAATACATTATTATAAACAGCGCAAGAGTTCCGAAAATGATATATATCGCCTCAAGCTGACTCATGCCGAACATGAATAGCAATCCGAACGCCAAAATGTTCGCCAAAACCAACATCAGCGCGGGAAATGTGACACTTTTTGTAAGTTTCGCGAACATGTTTGTGCCTCCTTTTTTAGCGTTTGCGCTTAGCATTTGCGCCTGCGGGCGCGGGCTTTATTCGGGTCCGTCCCGAGGACTTTGCGCGGGCGCGCGCGGCGCGACAAGGACCAGTCCTTGACAATCCAGCAAACTTTTGCGCGCCAAAAGTTTGATCAAAAGCGCCGCGCTCACGCACGTGCTTAAAAACCAAGCACACGTGGCGCGGAAGCATGTGCAATCAACGCACTCTAACCAAAAAATATCTCGCGCTTTTAGGCGCGGGTCGGTCTCGATTGAAAGTTTTTGTGCCCCTACAATCTCAATTCAAATATCACACTACCGATTGCAATCCTATCCCCGTTTCGCAACTCGCAAGCGTCGATTGATTCATCATTTACGAAAGTTCCGTTTCTGCTGCCTAAATCACGTGCGCGCCAATATCTGCCGTCGAAAGTAAGCTCCAAATGTTCGCCGGACAAAAACTGATCGTCAATTTGAACGTCACATTTGCTGTTCGACCCTGCACGACCGATGGTTACAACGTCTTTATCGAGTATATATTCGTCCGACAGATTTCCGACCGTTTCCCGCACCTCGACAACTCGCAAAATTCCGAAATAATCACCGAAGTCTTCGTATTCATCGTCATTGTCGTCGTCCACCTCTTCAAAGGTTGGAGCATCATCCGGCACAGAAGCGTTGCTTTGCCGCATTGTCAGTTTTATATCCATATAAATCAGGCGAATAATGCTGAAAATAAACAGATAGATTATGGTTATGAAGATATAGCTAAATAATGTTGATAATATCTCAAACACAGACATTCAATTCGCCTCCCGCCTATGGACTTACGTGAAATCACACAAGCTTAATTTATTGCTTTATTATAGCACATTTACGACGAATTGTAAACAACAAAAAAAGGGCGCAAAGCACCCTTTGTATAAATATTTATTTTTGAATTATTTGTTGTGTCCGTTATTCTGCCGCCGTTTCGGCAAGAACCTCTTCATACTTCGCCATAATTGATTCAGACAAAGTTTCCCGCATTTCTGTATTAATCGGATGAGCGATATCTTTATACTCACCGTCGGGAGTTTTGCGGCTTGGCATTGCGATAAAAAGCTTGTCCGTGCCTTCGATGATTTTGATGTCATGCACCACGAACGAATCGTCAAACGTCACGCTTGCCACCGCTTTCATTCTTCCTTCACTGTTTACAAGTCTCACTCTGATGTCGGTAATTTTCATAATCTTTGCACCTCGCTAAAAATGTATAAATTTTCTTGCATTTAATACAAATATATAGTATACTGAATCAGATTATCCTATTCTAACACATTTATCAAAGGAAATAAAGGGGCGTTGACAAATTTTGTGCAAATTCAACATAAAAAACTTAAATTTTCAGTCAAATAGACCAGAAAAACCACCGAATTGTCACATGATTGGCATTGGCGGGATTAGTATGAGCGCGCTCGCGCGGATACTTTTGTCGTTTGGGTACGAAATTTCCGGCTCTGATACGACAAAATCCGACCTTATCGAGTCGCTTAAAAATGACGGCGCGGATATCGCAATCGGACACAGCGCCGACAACATTCAATCTCCCGACTTGGTTGTGTTTACCGCCGCAATTGACGAAAACGAGCCCGAACTCCTTGCCGCGCGGGCGTTGGGAGTTCCCGTAATCGAACGCTCGATTTTGCTCGGCGAAATTATGACTCTTTACAAATACCCCATAAATATCGCAGGAACGCACGGCAAAACCACGGTGACATCTATGCTTTCGCTGATTTTGCTTGACGCGGAAGTTGATCCAACTATTTTGGTGGGCGGCGAACTTTCCGATATCGGCGGCAACCTGAAAATCGGCGCGCTTGATTACCTTGTATGCGAGGCGTGCGAGTATGTTGACAGCTTTTTGCAATTCAAGCCGTTTATTTCGGTGATAAATAATATCGAAGAAGATCATATGGACTATTTCAAAGATTTAGACCAGATTATCGGCTCGTTCGCGAAGTTTGCGAACCTCACATCGCCCGTCGGCGCAGTGGTTGCCAACTTTGACGACGAAAATGTGCGAACTTGCGCAAAAAGCGTCAACGTTCCGATTGTTACCTACGGAATCGACAATTCCGCCGCTGATTTTTCAGCGCGAAACGTTCAATTTATCGGACACGGAAGCAAGTTCGACCTATACCGCAAAGGTGAGCGCTATGCCGAAATTAATTTGCAGGTCACTGGCGAGCATAATATTTACAACGCGCTTGCGGCGATTGCGACTGCTGATACGCTGAATATTCCGATTGCCGCTATCATAAGCGGACTTAGCAAATTCCGCGGAACCCGCCGCCGCTTCGAATATCTTGGCAAAACCGCAAACGGCGCAACCGTTGTAGACGATTACGCCCATCATCCCACCGAAATTCGCACAACTTTGAACGCCGCAAAAAAAATGGACTACGATAACGTATGGTGCATATTCCAACCGCACACATATACTCGAACCAACGCATTTTTGGACGATTTCGCGGCGGCGTTGTCCATTGCCGATCGTGCAATTTTAATTGACATTTACGCCGCCCGTGAAATTAATCATACCGGCGTTTCGTCGAAAGACATCGCCGACAAACACGCCGCCGCGGTTTACATTCCCGAGTTCGAGGAAGCCGCGAAATATGCGCAAAGCCACGCGGGCGCTAACGATTTGATTATCACAATGGGCGCGGGCGATGTTTGGAAGACACATGGATTTATTAATTTTTCGTAACAAAAATATATTTTTAGCGCTACAAAACTCAATAAACGCCTCACTTATGTTAGATTGTTATAAAAAATGTGAAAAACTTTTCAAAAAATGGGAACTTTTCTGAAATTTAACAGTCTAATATAATGAAAGATAAAATTTCGCGAAATCAGAAATTTGTTTTGTGAGGTGAGTGGTATGTTAATTAAAAGCCGAATTTCGTTATTTGCGCTTATGGTGGCTTTGCCTATTATGCTTGCGTTTGTAAGCCTGGATTCACTTTTTGTGTTTATGTCGATTTTAATCCTTTTAATAAGTGGAAAATCGTTGATGCAACTTTATATTCTAAACTTCGGCTCAGACGCGGCGTTTGAGGCAATGGAATTGCGAGCGTTAAGGCGGCAGACGAACGAAAAAGATCGCCTGCTAAACCGAATGATGGTATTTTTGCTAAACTTATTATTTATCATATTTTTCGTCTTTACATATTTTGCGATTGATAACGTATTCCTTCGAATCGCGGCGGGAATTACGGCGGCAAACTGGATTTACGACATGGCGCGCACTTTTATTCCTCATAAAGCCGCGGTGAATAATGAAGAATGGACGATAAAAGATACGTTGGCTGAAATATTCCTATGGTTTCACAATATTTTGACAATCGCGGTTGTCGCGGTCGCATTCGCGGTAAAATTTCTTTAAATCAGATAACAAAAATCCTCCTTGCGCCTATCGCAAGGAGGATTTTTTGCTTGTTTTGCTTGTTATTAGCAGCATCTGTCATCACAACGGTCGCCACCACAGCAACAGCAAAGGATTAGGACTAAAATTATAATCCAGCAGCAACCGCCGTCACCAAAACCTCCGAATCTACCCACGAATGTCACCTCCTTGAAAATGTGCTTGAGACTGCGGGATACAAAGTGCACCCCCGTTATCTTGCTCTCACTTTATACTATGAAGGAGGTAGGATTTGGTGAAAAGTTTTTAATTTTTAAGTTCGGTTCTTGATAAAATTAAAAAAAGAGTGCATAAGCACTCTTTTTTTAATTTGCATATTCTACGCAAAAATCGCTTCAAATTCTTCAGCATCCAACTTTTCTTTTTCAAGCAATTGCTGCGCCACCAAATTCAGTTTATCCATATTGGCAGTCAAGATGTCATTCGCGCGCGCATAGCAATCGTTAATCAGCTTGCTGATTTCCGCGTCAATTTCGGCGGCGACGTGCTCGCTGTACGCCTTGCTTTGCGTCAAATCTTTGCCGATAAACACTTCATGCCCGCCGTTAAAGTTAATCGGTCCGAGTTTATCACTCATTCCATACTTCGTAATCATTTCCCGCGCAAGCTTCGTCGCCCGCTGAATATCGTTTGACGCGCCGGTGCTTATATCGTCAAGCACAAGCTTTTCCGCCGTTCGTCCGCCAAGCAGAACTATGATTTCTTCAGTCATTTCAGTTTTCGACATATAATACCTATCATCTTTCGGCAGCGATAAAGTATACCCGCCCGCGCGTCCGCGCGGAACAATCGAAACTTGGTGAACTCTGTCCTGCGTCGGCAACATTTTCGCGACAATCGCGTGTCCCGCCTCGTGATACGCGGTCAATTCGCGCTCTTTTTCGGTAATTACGCGCGTCTTTTTCTCGGGGCCGGCAACAACTTTGATAATCGATTCTTCAAGCTCTTCCATGCCAATAGTTTTCTTGTTTCTTCGCGCGGACAGAAGCGCGCCCTCGTTCATTAGATTCTCCAAATCCGCGCCGGTAAATCCGACGGTAGTTTTCGCGAGAATCGCCAAATCAACATCGTCCGCAAGCGGCTTACCACGCGAATGAACTTTCAAAATCGCCTCTCGCCCGCCAACATCGGGAATGTCAACCACAACTTGCCTGTCAAATCGACCGGGACGCAAAAGCGCCGGGTCAAGAACGTCGGGGCGGTTCGTCGCCGCGATAATAATAACGCCCTCGTTCACGCCGAATCCATCCATTTCAACCAAAAGTTGGTTCAGCGTTTGCTCGCGCTCGTCGTGTCCGCCGCCAAGCCCCGCTCCGCGGTGACGTCCGACGGCGTCAATTTCGTCAATAAATACAATACACGGCGCGCTCTTCTTCGCCTGCTCAAACATATCACGCACGCGTGACGCGCCGACGCCGACAAACATTTCAACAAATTCCGAACCACTTATTGTGAAAAACGGAACTCCCGCTTCGCCTGCGACAGATTTCGCAAGCAAGGTTTTCCCCGTTCCCGGCGGTCCGACCAAAAGTACGCCTTTCGGAATCCTCGCGCCAAGTTCACGGAACTTCCCGGGCGAGCGGAGAAAATCAACCATCTCTTTAAGCTCTTCCTTCTCCTCGTCCGCGCCCGCAACATCATCGAAATTCTTTTTCTTTCCGGTGTCACTTTGAAGTTTCGCGCGGCTGCGTCCGACCGACATAGGTCCGCCTCGTCCGCCTCCTTGCGACTGTTGAAACGTCACCCATAAAATGACGAGTATAACCAAAAGTCCGAGAGTTGGCAACAAGCTAACCCACCACGGCGCGGTACGCGGAATCGGAGTGTCAACTCTTATGATTTCCGCGCCAATCATTTCCGCCCATAGCTCCTCGCCTACATCCAAACGCAAAGCGTTATAATTAGGAATTCCGATTTCTATCGCTCTTTCTTCGCCCTCAAATGTGACGGCTGCCACATTTCCTGTTATAACAAGTTCGGTTACATTCCCCTCGCGAATTTCACGAACAAGGTCGGAATATACAGGCAAATCTTGCGAATTCATGTTGGTAAACCATGTCACAAGCGCGAAAACCAACAAAGCAGTTAATATCCATAATCCTATACTTTTAAAACGTCTCATTTATATTATTACACTCCAATCCGTGCCAATTACACTATAATTATTTATAATTATTTCCACAACCAATCTATTTTAACATATATTGGTTAAAATTGCAAGAGCAAATATTTCAAGCGCGGCATAATCGTTAATTTTCCCGATTTTCACCGAATAATCAAGTTCGGCTCCATATTCCAACATTTTCCGCAAAAATTCCGCCGAAAACGCGCGGGACTGGTCGATGGTTTTGCCGGCAAGCCATTGTTTTTGCGGCTCGAAATACGATTTGACGTCGTTAAATTTCAAACCCTCGTCGGTCAGCAATTTCGCCATCAAAATCTCGCCCAACCGAGATAAAATCAGCGAAAACGCAATGATTGCAGGTTCTCGTGATTCTTTCATTTCCTTTAAATCGGCGAAAACTCCGTCGGTTTTTCGCGCAACAATATTGTCGATTAATGCGAAAATTTTAAACTCCACCGATTTTACCATAACCGCGTCAATGTCCTCCCGCGCAACCTTTTCCCGCTCACCGACATAGTTTATGATTTTGTCGAATTCATTTTTCAGTTGCGCCATTGACGGCGAGGAAATCGAAACCATATACGCAATGTCGCTTGTCAGCGCGCGTTTCCCCTCGGCGTCGAATAGACTCTCAAGCCACATGGATAGCTGATTCGGCTTCAGATAATCGAACGCAACAACACCGCCCGCCTTGTCAAACGCCGCAAGCAAGCCTTTCTTCCGCTTGTCAATATCCGGCTCCATAACGATAATATGAGTATATGGCGGAAGTTTCGGCAGTATGCTTTCGAAAAATTCAGCCACATCTCCCTTCGCCGCCTTGAAAACTTCGGTGTTTTTGAAGATAACAAGCTTTCTCTCCGACATTTGCGGAAAACTTTCGATTGCGTCGGCGGCTTCTGAAATATTGAATTTTTTGCCGTCGAATATATGGAGATTGAAGTCCTCCAACCCGCCTGCAAGCACGATTTTTTTGACTTGCTCGGCTTTTTGGCGCATTAAAAAATCTTCCTCGCCGTAGAATAAATAGCATTGAGAAAGTGTGTGATTCGATATTTGTTTGTCGAGTTCGGGTATGGTCATAGAATCACCTCATTTGCGCCTGCGGCGCGGGACTTTCAGCGAAGCCGCTGTAGCAATTGCGCTTGTCAGCGCAGGACGACAAGGGTTTATTGAAACCCTTGTCAATCCCCAAAAAACTTTTAAAAAAGTTTTATCAAAACTTGCGGCGCAAACGCGCTATGGCGCTATTAAAGGCGCGCCGCTTATAAAGATGTGCAAACATCTACGTATCAGTCAAGTATCTACGGCGGCAAAAGCCGCAATGTAAATCGAGAGCGTGTCGCGCATATAAACTCATTATACACTATAAACCCGATTTTGTAAAATTAATTTTTTGTGAATTTTCCCTTGCAAAATCACAATATCTAGTGTATACTATCTATCGTAAATACAAGGAGTGAAACAGAATGGCTACAAAGAAAACAACATATGGCAATGAGAGCATATCCGCCTTAAAGGGCGCAGACCGCGTCCGCAAACGTCCCGCCGTGATTTTCGGATCCGACGGGCTTGACGGTTGCTGTCATTCGGTTTTTGAAATATTGTCAAACTCAATCGACGAGGCGCGGGAAGGCTTTGGCGATTGGGTTGAAGTTACGCGCTATCTTGATAAATCAATTCGCGTCACCGACCGCGGGCGCGGAGTGCCTGTCGATTTTAACCCGCGCGAAGATAAATATAACTGGGAATTGGTATTCTGCGAGCTTTACGCCGGCGGGAAATATCAAAATAACAGCGGCGAAAATTACGAATTCAGCCTTGGACTGAACGGTTTGGGAAGCTGCGCGACGCAATACAGTTCGGAATTTATGGACGTCACCGTTTACCGTGACGGATATAAGTATGATTTACATTTTGAAAAAGGCGAAAATGTCGGCGGGCTGAAGAAAACAAAGTTCGACTATGAGCATACCGGAACGGTAATCCGCTGGCGCCCCGATTTGGACGTGTTTACCGATATCGACGTGCCGCTTGAATATTTTCAAGAAATCTTGAAAAAACAAGCGGTGGTAAACAGCGGGATTAAATTTATACTGAAAAACGAGTTGGAAGACGGCACGTTTGAGGAATATTCCTACCTTTACGAAAACGGAATCGAAGACTATGTAAACGAGCTGTCGGGCGAAAAAGGTTTGACATCCATCCACTCAATCCAAGCCGAGCGTAAGGGTAAAGATCGTGAGGACAAGCCCGAATATAAAGTAAAAATGCACTTCGCGTTCTGTTTCAACAACGAAAACCCAAGAATCGAATATTATCACAACTCAAGTTATCTCGAACACGGCGGCTCGCCCGATAAAGCGGCACGTAACGCGTTTGTGTACGTAATTGACAAGTATTTGAAAGCCAACAATAAATATACGAAAAACGAATCAAAAATTTTATTTAACGATATACAAGACAGCCTAATTTTGGTCGGAAGTTCGTTTTCCACCATGACAAGCTATGAAAATCAGACGAAAAAAGCGATTAACAACAAGTTTATTCAAGAAGCCATGACCGAAGTTTTACGGTCACAGCTTGAGATATATTTTATCGAAAACAAAATGGACGCGGAGAAGATTTCCGAGCAGATTTTGCTGAACAAACGCTCCCGCGAGACCGCCGAAAAGACGCGGATCAACCTTAAAAAGAAGCTTGGCGGAAATTTAGACGTCACCAATCGCGTGCAGAAGTTCGTTGACTGCCGAAGTAAAGATTTAGATAAACGGGAGATTTACATCGTCGAGGGTGATTCCGCGCTTGGCGCGTGCAAGCTCGGGCGAGACGCGGAATTCCAAGCGATCATCCCCGTTCGCGGCAAGATTTTGAACTGCCTTAAAGCGGATTTCGACAAAATCTTCAAAAATGATATTATCATTGATTTAATAAAGGTTTTGGGCTGCGGAATTGAAGTGAAATCGAAAAATAAAGAGCTGAACTCCTTTGATTTAGGAAATCTGCGGTGGGATAAGGTGGTTATCTGCACCGACGCCGACGTTGACGGATTCCAAATTCGAACGCTGATACTTACGATGCTTTACACCCTTATGCCGACGCTGATTGATAAAGGTTACGTCTATATCGCGGAAAGCCCGCTTTACGAGATAAATAGCAAGAAAAAAACGCATTTCGCCTACACCGAGAAAGAAAAAGCGGATATTTTGAAGAAATTAGACGGCGAAAAGTACACAATCCAACGCTCCAAAGGTCTCGGCGAGAATCAGCCGGAGATGATGTGGCAAACCACTATGAACCCCGAAACCCGCCGCCTGATTAAGGTCCTTCCCGAGGATATCAATCGGACGCAGGAAGTGTTTGACCTACTTCTAGGCGACAACCTCGCCGGGCGGAAAGAGTTTATCGCCGAACACGGGCACGAGTATGTGGATTTATTGGATATTTCATAGGGGTGGGGGTGAGTATATGGCATCTGTAACTAGACGAATAAAAGCGATTAAGCAACCAAAGGGCGGATATATCAATCCGAAACTTTTTCAAGTAACAGAGATAGATGAGAGTGGCTTATCCGTAGACCTAAAATCTGAAAATATACAAGCGAGTATAATCGGTACGGCGGTTGACTACTTAACTCGTGTTTTGTCATACAATAATCCCTTTGGACGCATTTAAGATTTCAATAATGGGAGCTACATTCTTGGGTGAACAAGAGCAAGCGAAAAAAATGGCTAAATCGGTTACTGATTTATCTGCAAAATCTATTATTACAGCTTGTAAGTTGGCAGGATATGATGTTCGTTATCGTGCCGGGGCTGCTTATTATAAACCTATATCGGATATTTTGCCAGATGATAACACTATCAAAAACATAGAAATAATGATAAATCGTGCAGTTAAATTTTTTGAAGAATACGGGCCTGTTGTTGAAGATGGTTTTACATTTTCGGGTGGATATACTAAAACTGTAAGTAAAGGCGACGGAGATTTTATCACCGCCGATACTATGTGGGATTTTAAGGTTTTACGTTCCGAGCCTGACAAAAATCATACTTTGCAACTATTAATGTACTACTTGATGGGTAAGCGTTCAACTAATAAAAATTTACATAATACCAAACGATTGGGGATATTTAATCCCCGCCTAAACAAAGTATACCTTTTAGATGTTTTAGATGTTCAAAGCGAAATCATAGACGAAGTTGAAAGAGATGTAATTTGCTATTAGGAATAGAAAGAGGGAAATTCATGCCAAAACCTATAATTGCAGAGCAAAATATAACGCAAACGCTTGAAACCAACTACATGCCATACGCCATGAGCGTAATTATTTCCCGCGCAATACCGGAAATTGACGGCTTTAAGCCGTCGCACCGAAAACTTCTATATACTATGTATAAGATGGGGCTACTTAGCGGCGCGCGAACGAAGTCAGCAAACGTTGTGGGGCAGACCATGAAGCTGAACCCCCACGGCGACGCGGCAATTTATGAAACGTTAGTGCGTTTAACCGAGGGAAATCAAGCGCTTTTGCACCCGCTTATCGACTCGAAGGGGAATTTCGGTAAGCAATTCTCCCGCGATATGGCATACGCCGCGTCGCGGTATACTGAAGTGAAGTTGTCCGCGATTTGTGCCGAAATTTTCGCGGATATCGATAAAAACACCATCGATTTTACCGATAATTACGACGGCACGATGAAAGAGCCGACGTTGCTTCCCACCACTTTTCCAAATCTGCTCGCGAACTGCAATCAGGGAATCGCCGTCGGCATGGCGTCGAATATTTGCAGTTTTAACCTGCGCGAGCTTTGCGACACCACCGAAATGCTATTAAAAAACGAAGACGCTGACTTTACAAAAACGTTGCTTGCGCCGGATTTTCCGACAGGCGGCGAACTGATTTTCCGCGAAGCCGACATGGCGGAGATCTACCGCACAGGGCGCGGAACATTTAAAGTACGCGGAAAATATACATACGATAAGAAAAACAACTGTATTGATATTTCCGAAATTCCATATACTACAACGGTTGAGGCGATTATCGATAAAATTGTTGACCTTGTGAAAACCGGAAAAGTGAAGGAAATTTCCGACATTCGTGACGAAACCGATTTGAACGGTTTGAAAATTACCATTGACCTAAAACGTGGCACCGACGCAGACAAGCTTATGGGTCGTCTGTTTAAAATGACGCCGCTTGAGGATAGTTTCGGCTGTAACTTCAATATACTTGTCGAGGGTTCGCCTATGGTTCTCGGCGTGCGGGAAATTTTGCTCGAGTGGATTCGCTTTCGGGTCAGCTGTATCAAACGTTCGATTGCGCATGACATTCAGAAAAAGAGCGACAAACTGCACCTGCTTCAAGGGCTAGAGAAAATTTTGCTCGACATCGACAAGGCAATCAAAATTGTCCGCGAAACCGAGGAAGACGCGCAAGTCGTCCCTAACCTTATGCACGGATTTTCCATAGACGAGCCGCAGGCGGAATACGTCGCCGAAATTAAACTCCGTCATCTTAATAAGGAATATATACTCAAGCGAACCGCTGAAATCGCAGGACTGATCGAGGAATTGCAGGCGCTACGCGAAACGCTGGATAGCGAGAAGAAAATTAAAGACATTATATCCCGCAATCTTAAAGATGTAAAGAAAAAGTTCGGCAAAAACCGTCAAACAAGCATTATTTCGGAGGAAAATATCGAAGACGTGACGATTGAAACCGAAATTGAAGATTATCCGCTTAAACTTTTCCGAACCGAGCATCATTATTTGAAGAAGATTTCCCTTGTTTCGCTGCGCACCAGCGGGGAGCAGAAGTTGAAAGACGACGATAAAATCATACAGGAAATTGAGATTGGCAATAAAGCCGAAATGCTGATTTTCACCGACAAAGCGAACACTTACAAGATGAAAGTGCATGAAATTCCCGACTGCAAGGCGAGTCAAATGGGAGAATATCTGCCAAATTTGCTTGGACTTGAGATTGACGAAAAAATCGTCGGAATGGTTGCGACGGAAGACTTTGCGGGAAATATGCTATTCTGCTTCGAAAACGGAAAGGCCGCGAAAATCGCGCTTTCGAGCTACGCAACCAAGCTAAACCGCAAAAAGCTGACCGGCGGATATTCGTTGGCGGCGAAGCTTATCCGCATGATGCATATTAAGGAAGATTGTGACCTTGCGGCGTTTAGCAATATCGGCAAAGCGTTGGTGTTTAACACCGAAAGCATAAACCCGAAAACGACAAGAGATTCGCAGGGCGTTAACGTGCTTACTTTGCGAAAAGGAAGCCTTATGGCGGCGGTGAATTTTATTGATGAAGTAAATTTCGCGGATATTGGGTATTATAGAACCAAGAATATCCCCGCAGTAGGGTGTTTTGTGAAGGAAGAAGATAAGGGGCTAACGCCGTTTTGTTAGCCGCCCAAGGCAGCTATGCGCCCAACGGGCGCGGGGAGCTGCTACAGTATAGTGGAGCGGCGTGGGTGGGGTGGGGTATTTAAAAATTTTTGTCACTCCGCTCCAAAAATTTTTTCAAGTTCTGACGAAAGCCAGGCGGTCGGCAACCTGCCTCCCTTCCCTACCCACACAACTTATGGTCGATAGCGGCGGCTTATCTCGCTAGTCTTTCCGCGAATGCGGCTCGCTAACCAATGCTTTTATCGTCGCCGGCTTTGGCGCAAATCGCGTAGTTTGCGTTTGCGACCATAGGCGACCGGGATTGATAAGGGCAGAGCCCTTATCGCCCGTCCGGCAGGACATAAGCTCGCCGCCTCAGCGGCATATTGGTCTAAGGCGCAACGCGCCTTAATCCCGCGCCCGCAGGGCGCAAGAATTTTGACAAAACTTTTTTCAAAAGTTTTCGGGTTTTAGGGCGAAGCCCTAAAAAAGGAGGCACACTATGCACAACAACCGATTCACTAAACGAGCAGAAGTCGCGCTGCAACTGGCGCAAGAGGCGGCAATGCGCCTCGGACATAGTTACGTCGGAACCGAACATCTTTTGTTCGGACTCGCGGCTGAGGGAAGCGGCGTTGCGTCGAAACTTTTGACGGCGCACTCTGTCACCAAAGAAAAAATATTGGAAAAAATCGAAATTTTAATAGGAATCGCGCCGCCTATCGCGGTTTTGGTTACAACCTTTTCGCCCCGCACAAAGCGAGTGATAGAGCAAAGTTTTACCGAGGCTCGACGCGCGGCGCATAACTATATCGGAACCGAACATATCCTTTTCGCTATCCTTCGTGACGGCGAAAATGTTGCCATGCGCATATTGAATGACTTGCTTGATATTCATCGGCTTTTCAACGAATTGACAGGATTTCTGTCCGAACAAGGCGGCGGCAACAGCGGAAACGCCGACCATAACGGCAACAGAGCCAACCCGAACAATCAACATGGCAAACACTCGCAAACCCCGACGCTTGAACAGTTCGGACGCAACCTTACCGATATGGCGCGGGAGAATAAATTCGACCCGATTATCGGACGGGACGACGTCATCGAGCGAGTAATTCAAATTTTAAGCCGCCGAACGAAGAATAATCCTTGCCTCATCGGCGAACCGGGCGTCGGCAAAACCGCTATCGCCGAAGGGCTGGCGCAGAAAATTGTCGAAGGCATGGTTCCCGAAATATTGAAAGATAAAGTTGTTATCACCCTTGATTTATCGTCCATGGTCGCCGGCGCGAAGTATCGCGGAGAGTTTGAAGACCGCTTGAAAAAAGCGATGGAAGAAATCCGAAAAGCCGGCAATGTCATACTGTTTATCGACGAAATGCACACCATCATCGGCGCGGGCGCGGCAGAGGGTTCAATGGATGCGGCGAACATCCTAAAACCCGCGCTTTCCCGCGGCGAAATTCAGGTTATCGGCGCGACAACTTTGGAAGAATACCGCAAACACGTCGAAAAAGACGCCGCCCTTGAACGGCGATTCCAGCCGATTAAGTTAGAAGAGCCCACCGAAGAGGAGAGCATTGCAATCCTCAAAGGAATTCGCGATAAATACGAGGCGCATCATAAAGTGAAAATCACCGACGCGGCAATTGTCGCCGCCGTCAAAATGTCGGTTCGCTATATTTCGGACAGATTTTTGCCCGACAAGGCAATTGATCTGATTGACGAGGCGGCGTCACGAGTGAAGCTGAAATCCCTCACCGCGCCGCGCGATTTAAAGAACCTCGAAGATTCCGTCACCAAAATTAATCAGGAAAAAGAAGAGGCAATCATGTCGCAAGAATTCGAAAAAGCGGCGAAACTGCGGGACGAGGAGCTTGCGATGCAAGCCAAGTTGAACTCGCTTAAAGATAGCTGGAAACAGGAAAATCAAGTCGGCGTAGCGGCGGAGGTTACCCAAAACGAAATCGCCGATATTATCGCGTCGTGGACAGGAATTCCTGTGAAAAGTTTGGAGCAAGACGAGGGCGCGCGGCTTTTGAACCTCGAAAAAGTGTTGCATAAGCGCGTAATCGGACAAAACGAAGCGGTGGACAGCGTTGCCAAAGCGATTCGCCGCGGTCGAGTTGGACTTTCAGACCCGAAACGCCCCAACGGCTCGTTTATATTCCTAGGTCCGACCGGCGTCGGTAAAACCGAGCTTTCCCGCGCGCTTGCCGAAGCTATGTTCGGAAGCGAAGACGCGCTTATCCGCCTTGATATGTCGGAATATATGGAAAAACATACGGTGTCAAGGCTTATCGGCTCACCGCCGGGATACGTCGGCTATGAAGAAGGCGGGCAGCTGACCGAAAAAGTGCGCCGAAAACCATACTCGGTGGTGCTTTTCGATGAAATCGAAAAAGCGCACCCCGATATATTCAATATTCTTCTGCAAATTTTAGAAGACGGAATCCTCACCGACGCGCAAGGGCGGCGGGTAGATTTTCGCAACACCGTAATTATAATGACATCCAATCTCGGCGCGCGACAGATTTCCGAAAACAAGCGATTGGGCTTCGCAAGCGAAAGCGACGCCGCGCAAGACTACAAGAAAATCAAATCTGACGTAATGGCTGAGGTCAAACGCTTGTGGCGCCCCGAATTTTTGAACAGAGTTGACGATATTATCGTGTTCCACCAACTGAAAGAAGACGATATCAAGCAAATCGCCAAACGGTTGATCGGCAACCTCACAATCCGCCTTGCGGCGAACGAAATCAAGGCGACGTTTACCGACGCGCTGATTACGCATATCGCAAGCGTAGGGTTTGACATTCAATTCGGCGCGCGACCGCTTCGCCGCGCGATACAATCTGAAATTGAGGATACTTTGGCTGAAATGATGCTCGCCGGCGAAATTAAGGCGGGCAACAGCGTTAAGGTAGGCTTCTCCGGCGGAAAATCCGGGAAAGTTACGGTTTCAAAGGTAGTTGCCGAATGATAACTTACAAAATTTCGAAAAACGGGAATACAACAAAAGTTTTCGCGCAAGACGGTGAAAACATCGTCGGATGCGGCGAAATTTTAATCGCGCTTGATTGCGCGGATATTATTGATATCGAAGTGCGCGCGGAATATCGCCGCCGCGGGATAGGTCGAAATATTTTAAGCTTGCTTATCGCCGCCACGAAAGACAGCGGCGTTGAAACGATAACTTTGGAAGTTCGAAAAAGCAACGCCGCAGCGCAAAACTTATATGAAAGCTTCGGTTTCCGTCCGATTTCAGTTCGAGAGAGATATTACGACGACAAAGAGGACGCCGTCGTAATGCAACTAAAATGTTCATAACTCGCATAAACATGTGAGTTGTAACATTTCTGTAATTATTTTGTAAAATTTTTTAAAATTCGGTTGACTATTTCTTTAAAGATATGTATAATCATTTATGGAAATAATTTTAAATTGGGAGGTTTTGGCAATATGAAAACTTTAGAAGTTACTTTAGGTTCTATCAACGACGTTAAAGACTTCGTTAACGCGGTGAGCAAATACGAGCATGATGTTGATTTAACATCGGGCAGATACGTGGTTGACGCGAAATCTATTATGGGAATTTTCAGCCTTGATTTAAGCAAGCCGATTAAGGTAGAAATTCACGGCGATACTGCTGATACATTGGTTGCGGAACTATCTCCGTTCGTAAAGTAAATTGGAAGCGGAGAAATACATAGAAATTGCTTTAATCGAAGCTCGCAAGGCTTATAAAAAAGGCGAGGTTCCGATTGGCGCGGTTATCGTGAAGGACGACAAAATTATCGCTCGCGCGCATAACTTGCGCGAGCGGCGGCAAAACGCGCTTTATCACGCCGAAATTTTGGCGATTAAACGTGCGTGCCGTAAACTGAAAAGCTGGCGGCTGATCGGCTGCGATATGTATGTGACGTTAGAGCCGTGCCCTATGTGCGCCGGCGCGATAAAAGACGCGAGAATAAGCAATCTTTTTTTTGGCGCATACGACCCGAAAGGCGGGGCGTGCGGCTCTGTTATTGATGTTTTGGCGCAGGACAAGTTCTGCCACAACGTTTCGGTCACCGGCGGAATTATGAAAGACCAATGCGGCGAAATTATCAAACAATTCTTCCGCGAACGACGGAAACGGTAAGCTTGATTGGAGAGCGGCGCTTTATCTCGCTAATCTTCCGCGAACGCGGCTCGCTAACCCAGTTCTTTGTCGCCGGCTTTGGCGCAAATCGCGTTTTTTGCGTTTGCGACCATAGGCGACCGGGATTGGCAAGGGCAGAGCCCTTGTCGCCCGTCCGGCAGGACATTGCTCTCAGAGTCTCGCTCTGAAAAAAGGTTTTTAGGGCAAAGCCCTAAAAATCATGCGGCAGTCGCCGCAATTTGGTCTAAGGCGCGTTGCGCCTTAAATCCCGCGCTGACAAGCGCAAAAAATCATAAATTATTAAATTTTATATAAATTTGGGAGGTAATGTAACATGGCACATAAATATGTATATTTGTTTTCAGAAGGCGACGCAAGTATGAGAAACCTTCTTGGCGGAAAGGGCGCGAATTTGGCGGAAATGACCAAGCTCGGAATCCCCGTTCCCCCGGGATTTATCGTTTCGACCGAAGCTTGTACAAAGTACTATGACGACGGAAGAAAAATTTCGGACGAAGTTGTTGAGCAAATTTTCGCGCAACTTGAAGCTGTTGAAAAATTGCAAAACAAGAAGTTGGGCGATACTGCGAACCCGCTTCTTTTGGCAATCCGTTCAGGCGCGCGCGCGTCAATGCCCGGTATGATGGACACGGTTCTTAACCTTGGTTTGAACGACGAAGCGGTTGAAGGTTTGGCAAAATTAACCGACAATCCTCGTTTCGCGTACGATAGTTATCGTCGTTTCATTCAAATGTACTCTGACGTTGTTATGGAAGTTTCGAAACACGAGTTCGAGCATATCATCGACAAGATGAAAGAGGAAAAAGGCGTCGAGCTTGACACACAACTTACCGCTGACGATTTGAAAGAAATGGTTAAACGATTTAAAGATCACTTTAAATCTGTAAAAGGTTTCGACTTCCCGCAAGAGCCGAGAAAGCAATTGCTTGAATCAATTGAAGCTGTATTCCGTTCGTGGGATAACCCTCGCGCGATTGTTTATCGTCGTATGAACGATATTCCGTCTGATTGGGGAACTGCTGTTAACGTTCAAGCGATGGTATTCGGTAACATGGGCGACGATTCAGGTTCGGGCGTTGCGTTTACTCGCGATCCGTCTACGGGCGAAAACATTCTTTACGGCGAGTATCTCATGAACGCGCAAGGCGAGGACGTTGTTGCGGGTATCAGAACGCCGTCTAACATGATTGAACTTAAAGACTTTATGCCGCATGTTTATGACGAGTTTATGAAACATTCAAATAAATTGCAAGATCACTACAAAGATATGCAAGATATGGAGTTTACCATCGAAAGAGGCACATTGTATATGCTTCAAACTCGTAACGGTAAACGTACCGCGCAAGCGGCGATTAAAATCGCGGTTGACTTGGTGGCTGAGGGCATGATTGACAAAGAAGAAGCTGTTCTTCGCGTTGATCCGAAACAGTTGGACGCACTTCTTCACCCGACATTCGTGCCAAGCGCGCTTAAAGCGGCAACTCCGCTTGCGAAAGGTCTTCCCGCATCTCCGGGGGCGGCAAGTGGCCAAGTTTACTTCACCGCTGCTGATTGCGTAAGAGCGGCGGCAAGAGGCGAGACCGTTATCCTTGTTCGTTTGGAAACTTCTCCCGAGGACATCGAAGGCATGGACGCGGCGGCGGGAATTTTGACGCAACGCGGCGGAATGACTTCTCACGCGGCGGTTGTTGCGCGTGGTATGGGAACTTGCTGTGTTGCCGGCTGCGAAAGCATTAAAGTTGGCAAAGATTCGTTCACTTGCGGTAGTGCCGTTGTAAAAGAGGGCGAATTTATCTCTCTTGACGGCGGAACGGGTAACGTTTACGTTGGCAAAATTGAGACGCAAGAAGCTGAACTTACCGGCGACTTCGGTAAATACATGGCTTGGGCTGACGAAATCAGAACTTTGAAAGTTCGCGCAAACGCCGACTCTCCGAAAGACGCGAAAGTTGCGCTTAACTTCGGCGCTGAGGGTATCGGACTTTGCCGTACCGAGCATATGTTCTTCGAGCCGGATAGAATTATGGCTGTTCGTGAAATGATCGTTGCGAAAGACGTTGAACAACGCAAAGCGGCGTTAGCGAAACTTCTTCCAATGCAACGCGGCGATTTTGAAGGAATTTTCAAAGCTATGGGCGCGTTGCCTGTAACTATTCGTCTTCTTGACCCGCCGTTGCATGAGTTTGTTCCTCATACTGACGAGGATATTGAAAAGTTAGCGAAAGATTTGAACATTCCACTTGCAGAACTTAAAGAAACTCTTGAAGGATTGCACGAGTTCAACCCAATGATGGGGCACCGTGGTTGCCGCTTGGCGGTAACTTATCCTGAAATCGCTGAAATGCAAGCACGCGCAATTATGGAAGCGGCTGTTGCAGTTAACAAAGCTGGGCAAAACGTAATTCCTGAAATTATGATTCCGCTTGTCGGCGAAGTGAAAGAGCTTAAATACGTTAAAGACGTTGTGGTTGCGGCGGCGGAAGATGTTATCAAATCTAGCGGCGTAAAAGTTGACTACAAAGTCGGAACTATGATTGAAATTCCTCGCGCTGCTCTTTTAGCAGACGAAATCGCAAAAGAAGCTGAGTTCTTCTCGTTCGGAACGAACGACTTGACGCAAATGACTTACGGTTTCTCTCGTGACGACGCGGGTAAATTCTTAGAAGATTACTACGCTAAGAAAATATTCGAATCTGATCCGTTTGCGCGTCTTGACCAAACAGGCGTTGGACAATTGGTTGAAATGGCAGTGGAAAAAGGTAAGAAAACACGTCCTGATATCAAACTTGGTATCTGTGGCGAGCACGGCGGCGATCCTGCAAGTATCGACTTCTGCCACAACGCCGGGTTGGAATATGTTTCTTGCTCACCGTTCCGTGTGCCGATTGCAAGACTTGCTGCGGCGCAAGCGAAAGTTAGCGCAGACCGCGGCGTAATCAACTTAGGTCAGAAGTAAGATTAAAAGTTAATACAAACAAAAAAACCGCCAATGGCGTACCTCACATAAGGAAGGCATCACCAAAGGCGACTGATTTGTTGAAGTAATGCGGTGTAACGGCGTTTGCCGTTACGCCGCATTTTCTTTTGATTTAGATTTGGAAGTGCCGGTATCATCTTCAATAATTCCAACACCGTTATAATAAATGATAATTTCTTGTGTACGCTTTTTGTCAGCGGATTTAACTGACTGATGGATAACAATTTTCTCAATAAACTCGTTCACTAACTCTGCCGTTAATTCTTTCGGCTCGGTCAAGTTGCGAACTTTGGTAATAAACTTTTCTATTCCCTCGGTCTGCTCTTGCTCGGTTTCAAGTTCCGCGGTTAGCTTGGCGGATTTCTCACGAAGTTCGCTTTGCTCTCGCGTGTAGTTTTCGGATAATAACTTGAACTGTTCGTCCGAAATTTTGCCGAGTGCATTGTCCTCGTAAACCTTTGTAAATAACACATTCAGCTCTGTAATTCGCTTTTCCGCTTGCTCAACCTCTCGCCGTTTCTTCGCAAGTGCCTTGCGTTGGTCGGCGGTGCTTTTATCCATCATCTTACGAGCAAACTTTTCTTCGTTACACTTGACTTCTTTCAAAACCGACAACAGATTTTCAAGGACGATTTCTTTCAAGGCAAACTCCCGAATGAAGTGAGTTTGGCACATATCCACATTTTTTCGATAAGTCGAACAAGTGAAAAAGTGTTGAGTTTCCCCAAAATCTTTCGCCGTGCAGTAATACAATTTTTTATCGCAGTCAGCGCAGAATAGCAATCCCGAAAACATTGAGATTTTACCCTCGCGATTTTGCCTACGCTTATTCTTGCGAAGATTTTGCACGACTTCCCAAGTTTCGCTATCAATAATAGCAGGGTGTGTGTTCTCGAAAATCTTCCATTCTTCTTTCGGCAAGTCTATCGTGGTTTTGTCCTTGAACGACTTGGTTGTTGAGCGAAAATTTACCGTATGCCCGATATACTCCATTCGGTCAAGAATATCGGCTGTTGCTCTTGGCGACCAACGGCTTGCAACGCTTGTTGCACAAGTTTTTCGTCCTGCATTTTCGGTGTGTTGCGATGGTGTCGGCATATTATCAGCCGTCAACTTCTTCGCAATCTGTGTCGGTCCGAAACCGTCAATGCAGAGCTGGTAAATCCGTTTCACGACTTCTGCCGCAGGCTCGTCAATAATCCATTCTTCCTTATTATTGGGATTTTTCATATACCCATACGGCGGATTGGTTGTCAAACGCTTGCCGGAATTACCCTTGTTCTTGAAAGTTGCGCGAACTTTTTGACTTGTGTTTCTCGCGTGCATTTCATTAAAGTAATCTTGTATCGGCAAAAATTCACTTAACCCCTTTGCGCTATCAATATTATCCAAAATAGCAATGTACCGAATACCTAAACGCTCAAAAACTTCCTCTAATAATTGACCGACTATCAAACGATTACGCCCTAGCCTCGAATGGTCTTTTACAATAATCGTTTTTATCTTGCCCTGCTCCGCAAGTTCCATCATTTCCATAAATGCAGGTCTTGTGAAACTTACTCCCGAAAATCCGTCATCTGAAAAGTGCCGAATGTTGCTGAAACCGTTGTCCTTTGCGTACTTTTCCAAAATATCTTTTTGATTTTTGATACTGTTGCTCTCGCCCGAATTTTCATCATCTTTCGATAATCTTTCGTAAAGAGCAGTTAATTCGTCCGACATAACATTATACATACTATGCTCCTTTCTCGTCGGACACGATAAGAATTACAAAGTAATAATAGCATATCGTGTCCGAATTGTCAAATGTAATTTTAATTTTTAATTAAAATTATTAGCTTTTCAGCAAAAGTCTTTCGACTTTTTGGCTGATTGTTTCGGTTTTGGTAAGGTTGAAAACACTTTTAACTATGTATTTCGTGCCGCTATACTTAGCTTTCGTGTCTATTGTTGCCTTTTTCAAAACTTTTTTCACATTTCCTCTTGACAAATTTGTAATCCTCCTATATAATGAATTTGTAATTGTAATATATATTAAATAAATACACTTACAATATATAGCCTCGAAAAGTGCCAAAAGCGGAACTACTTTTTAACAAGGTCTATAAATAGACGAAAATAGGGGGGAGGTGAACGAGATAGCAAGGAAGAGATTGGTGAGAGAAATCGAGGAAATCGAGAACGACATTATGAACACAAAGGACGAGAAAGAGAGGTGGGAATTATTTAAAGAATTAGAAGAATCGTGCGATAATGCGGATTTCAATAACGACAGGAAACATTTTCGGAGTGAGCGTAGGGACAGATATAATATTACAACAATGGGAAATGCGTTCAGTCCCGATAATATGGAATCGTATATCCCGAAAAGATTGTTGAAAGCCTGTAAGGCAAAGGATTGGGACGAAATAATCTTTACAGGCGAAGTTGATAACTTAACGGACATAGCAATGGATAGGTCGTTAGCTTACATACTGCAAGAACTACCGCAAGCACAACGAGAAGTGTTCTATTATCGGGTGGTTGAGGGTTATACCGCACAAGAGATAGCGGACATCAAAGGAACAACAACTCGGAACATACGCAAACTGTACGAGAAATCACTAAATCGCATTAGAGCGGATTGGTTGCCTGTTGTAGAATTAAAGCGGAAGTTTGAAACGGACGAGAAATACCGACAAATAGTACGAGAACAGGATATTTACACCACGGAATACGAGCGGGAATATCTAAACAGAGTAACCGAAATCGAAGAAACCGCTTGACAAATGTAATAAAATAGTGTATATTGAAGTTACATAAAATTTATGGAGTGATGAACAATGATATTAAACGAATTATTTGAGGCTACTTCATCGGATTGGGTGAAGTACACAAAATACGAAACAATCGAACACGGCGGGCGCAAGTGGATAACGCCCGCCGCTGATTCGCGGGTTATAGTTTACTCGCCTGTTCAAATGTCCGAGAATATAGTAGTGGATGCGTTGAACTTTGGGCGGTTGCTATGTATGGAAAACGTGCCGAAGGATTATTCAAACCCTGTAAATGACGGGCTTATGGAGGCGGTTACTGCAACTTACGGATTATTGGGGATTAAGATGGACGAACCTACTGACTTCTTCAAGCCGTTCAAGAAAAAAGAAAATCGAAAAACCGCTTACAGTATGCCGATTATCGAACAAACAGGGCGCGACCTTAAATATGAAATGGTGTTCTCGCACGATTACGCCGAGCCGATTGACGAGATGTTGGAGTGTTTCAAGGCACTTTATATCCATTTTTCCGCTTGCCAAAGCGCGGCGAACGCTGAAAATCCTGCAATCAAGCGAGTTGTAGACGAAACTATTTCAAAATTCACGGTGCAAAATGTCGGATTTCAAATGAGAATGACAAACAAGCCGACAATGGTTTGGGAGTTCGGCTCACTTAAAACTATGATTGAAACAATTTATGCGGTTGCGGTTTCAAGAGAGAATCCGATGTTGCGAATGTGCAAGCATTGCGGTAAAGCGTTCTATGCTCACCACGGACGGAGCGAGTTCTGCGAAGATAAGTGCCGAAATCAGTTTAATGTGTATAAGCATAGGAAGATGAAAAAGCGAGATGGGCGGTAGAATGAGGAAATCCATAAAAATAGCCGACAAAATTTGTCGGCTATTGCTTTTTCTCATATAAGATAAACATTAAAAACTAATAGATATTTCCGTGCCATCGCCCAAAACACTATTTATGCTTACCTTGCCGCGATATTTTTTGGCAGTATGCTTTACTATCGACAACCCTAAACCTGTGCCGCCGCGCTCAACGCTCCTCGACTTATCTACCCTGTAAAACCGCTCAAAAATACGTCCGCAATCACTTTGCGGAATACCGATACCGTTATCCTTTACAGTAATTTTGTTTCCGTCCAAAATAGTTTGCACATATCCACCGCGTTTTCCATATTTAATGCCGTTATCAACAAGGTTGTAAAGCATTTCGTAAATACTGTCAAATTCCGCGCGGATTTTGCCGTTTCCGACCACTTGCAGGGTAATACTTTTCTCGTCAGCAAATATTTTTAGGTTTTCGTTAACTTGGCAAGCAATCGCCTTTGTATCTACATCAACCAATTTTTTCGCCTTTGTATGCTCTAATTTTGAAAGATGAAGTATATCGTCTATCATAGCAAGCAACCTATCGCTTTGGCGAACAATTTTACTTTGATATTCCTTTATTGTCGCCTTGTCCGTTACAAGTCCTGTTTGTATTAACTCTGCGAAACCTTTAACCGATGTGAGCGGCGTTTTTAATTC
This sequence comes from Oscillospiraceae bacterium, assembly GCA_009780345.1. GTDB lineage: Bacteria > Bacillota > Clostridia > Monoglobales > WRAG01 > WRAG01. Next base: position 1,667 of record WRAG01000009.1, on the reverse strand, counting down.
GTGTGATACATTTGCCACAAACTCGCTCCGCATATCCTCTGTTTGCTTATTTTTTGCGAACACGACTAAAAATATAGCGAAAATCAAGGCGAGGAGAAGTATGGGCATTAAAAGCCATAGCAAGAAATTCGGCGCGAGAACTACCGACTCGGCGAGCCGAATATATACCTCATCATTGAATGCGGTCATAACATAAATTGTTCGCGTTCCTGTTGTTGCTGAAATTCTTATATCTTCACCGTATTCGGCGGTTTGTACGGCGATAAATTCCGGTCGGTCGGAACGATTGTCCATAACCATTATATCCGCGCGATTGTCGGCAAGCACAACTCCGTGTCTGTCAATTATAGTAATGCGAACATCGGTGATTCTATCCACAAATTCGGTGTAATCGGTTATCTGCGGCTCGCTTGCAACAATAGCGTTTAAGGTAGTCCTAAGGTGTGAACGAATAGTATTGGTTTGATTAACGGAAAACCAATACAAGGACAAAGACAACAATATTAAAATAGCAATGCTGATTAACAAAATATATTTTTTCATATAAATTTGTACCCATATCCTCGTATTGTTTCAATATACAAGGGATTTTCCGCGTGGTCGCCGATTTTTTGGCGTATTGTTTTGATATGTATATCTACCGTTCTTGTTTCTCCCTCAAAGTCATATCCCCAAACTGCCGACAAAATCTGCTCTCGTGACAAAACTGTATTCCTGTTTTTCGCAAGATATAAAAGCAGTTCAAATTCCTTGTATGAGAATTTAATTTTTTCGCCGTTTACCGTTACGGATTTGCTGTCCGTATCAATTTTCAATGCTCCGAATTCCAAAATTTTACCCGAAGAAGTCTTTTCATACCGCCGCATTACGGCTTTAACTCTTGCCAAAAATTCAAGAACGCCGAACGGTTTTGTTATATAGTCGTCCGCGCCTAAATGTAGTCCTGTTGCCTTGTCAACTTCCTCGCCTTTCGCGGTTAGGAAAATAACAGGCGCATCAGTAGATTTTTTCAATTTTTGCAAAATTTGATAACCGTCCATATCGGGGAGCATAATGTCGAGCAAATATAATTCCGCTTTCGCAAAATCGGCGCACGAAAATAGCGCGTTGCCGTCCTCGAACGCTTGCATTTCATATCCCGCCGATTGCAAAGTTGCCGTTATAAGTTCTCGGATTGTGCCATCGTCCTCAACAACATAAATCATAGAATTTCGCCCCCTTTATGCGTTAAGTATATCAAATAAACAGCCGAATTGCAATCACTTCATAAAAGTTTTACATAGGCTTTACAAAACTATGCTTACTATTTTACACAACTTTGATATACTTGCAAAATAAGGAGTGATTACATTGAAAAAAATACTATCTTTAATAATGGTACTAATTATGGGAACTTTCCTACTTGTCGGTTGCGGCGGCGGGAACACAGGCAGAACAATCACAATCTACACCGCATTAGAAAACGAATTGATTGACAGATATTTAAGTTTATTTCGGGAGCAACACCCCGACATACGCATCAATATCGTGCGTGATTCAACAGGAGTTATCACCGCGCGACTACTTGCGGAGGGGGCAAACACATCTGCCGACCTTATTTGGGGATTGGCGGGAACAAGCGTTCTATTGCTCGAAGAACGAGGAATGTTAGAGCCTTACGCGCCTGT
>WRAG01000008.1 GCA_009780345.1 Oscillospiraceae bacterium | reverse complement strand
CGCGAGATATTGTTTGGTTGAGTGCGCTATGTTTGCACTCGTTTCCGCGCCACGTGCGCTCGGTTTTTGAGCGTGTTCGTGAGCGCGGCGCTTTTGATCAAACTTTTGGCGCGCAAAAGTTTGCTGGATTGGCAAGGACTGGTCCTTGCCGCGCCGCGCGCGCCCGCGCAACGCCTGCCGCCGTGGCGGCAATAGGTTTTTAGGGCAAAGCCCTAAAAACCTGCGCGCATTCGCGCGCAAAACGGTCTAAGGCGCAACGCGCCTTAAGCCCGCGCCGCAGGCGCTATTCTATATTCTGAATCTGCTCACGAATCTTCTCAATCTCCGATTTCATCTCGACGACACGTTTTGAAATCTCCAAATCGTTGGCTTTCGAGCCGATTGTGTTAACTTCGCGGTTCATCTCCTGCACGATAAAATCAAGCTTTTTGCCGATCGGATTAGAACTTTGCAGCGTTTTCTCAAACTCCGAAATATGCGAGCGCAACCGCACCGTTTCCTCCGCGACAGCGGTTTTGTCCGAGAATATCGCAACTTCGGTTAGGATTCGTCCCTCGTCGGCGGTGATTCCAACGGCTTCAAGGGTTTGATTTAGTCTTTCCCTAAGCTTGTCCGCGTATTCGCGCGCCGTTTGCGGCGAACGTTCTTCCACGAACACAAGTTCGGCAAGAATGTTGGCAAGACGGGATTCTATATCGGTTAACATGCGTTCGCCCTCGGATTGCCGCATGGTATTAAAGTTCTCACATGCTTCGCCCAAAACCGTTGATACCATTGAGAACATGGCATCTTCGTCGATCTTCGCGTATTCGGTTTTGAAGATATCCGAAAAGCGTGTCAAAGTTGACGCCCTTACATCGTTGACAACTCCAAGCTCCTCAAGGCTTGCGAAAGCGGTGATATAGCTTTGCGCAAGCTGTTTGTTGATAATTACTTCCTTTGTATCTTCCTCTTTTTGGTCGATGGTGATAAACACCTCAACCTTGCCGCGAGATATGTATTTTGTCATAAACGAGCGGACGCGTTCTTCCAAAAAAGCATAATGCCGCCCCGGAATTTTGATGAAAAAGTCCGAGTATCGGCTGTTTACCGATTTAATGTTCACTTTTATCTCGAAACTGCCGCCTTCGGTGCCGACAGCGATTAATTGCTCCGCCGTGCCGAAGCCCGTCATACTTTTCAGCATATTATCACCTGATTTATCTCAAATTTTACGCATATTACCACATTATACATCATTATACATCACCAATGCGAAAATTACAAGTATTAATTTCCTGAAATCAAACCGGCGACGCCATCAATGTTCATATATGTATTTGGCACGGTTCCAACAATTATCGTTTCCGCGACGGGGATTTGCGTCGCGACCTGCACGTGGGTGTTTCCGGTGGGCATAATGATTTCGATGTTCGTTCGGATATCCAGCAAAATCTGATGTTTCGTCTGATTTATACCCGCGCTTGTGAAGTTGTGCAGCATTTCGACCTCCGCATCACCCGCGGGAAGCAGATTTATCGAAATTCGCGGCCCGCGCCCGGCGAGCAGCTGCGACCTCGATAGATTTCCGATGGGAATTGCGATTGGCTGCGTGTCGATATGCCAAAGCCGCTCGTTGATAAGCAGCATAAGCTCGGATTTTAGGAGGTTGACGAGTTGGATATTCGTTCGAATCGCCTCAACGTTACCGTCGCGGGATTTATCAACCTCAACAAGGTCGTTGTAGTCGAATGCCCCGCCGAACGCGAGCTTTTCGGCAACCGCAAGGTTAATCTCTCGAACGGCGAGATTTCGCGCGCGGGTTTGGGCGATTGTGTCGATTGCGGGCTTCATGCGGGTTTCGAATATACTGAACCCGGCGAATACAAGCGCGATGATGAGCAACCATGTTAAAACGGGCGAAAATCTGCGGCGCCTTGCGCGACCGCGCAGGCGTGGTCGGTGTTTCCTGCTGAATCTGAAACGAGATTTAAACTTTCGAATTGTGACGTTGCGCGTAGCCATAGATTTTCACCCCCAAAATATTATACTATGCGGAAATCGGCGGGGATGTTACAAATTTGGGGACTTACTTGCAAATTTGGCGGGAATGTGGTAGAATAGTGGAAAAGAGGGGGAATAAATATGTCTATAAAAGACGACCAATTAGGGATGAAATGGTTTTATTTTCGTTATTTCATATTCGGACTCGGTTTTCTTACACACGGCATTTTTCTATTGCGTATATTTTCAATTTTTGGGGCAGGATACAATTTGCCTTTTACTTTAGCTTTCTCAGTTATAAATGCAGTCGCATTTGTGATTGCGGCGATTGGATTTTTCATGAAAAAAACTTGGTTTTTGAAAGCGTTTGTTTTTATGGCAGTATCCAATATTTTAAACTCGTTAGTATCATTCATTACCGACGGCGAAATAGCGTTTACTATTGCTTCGTTGCTTACTTCAATTATTTTTGTGTTAGAGTACATTTATTTTAATAAGAGGAAGTTTATGTTTAAAAGATAATTTTAAAATTTTTCCAAAATTATCGTTGACAATGGTGTTTAACTGTGTTATACTACCTAAATGCATTGACAAAAATCGTCAATGAAACGACACAAAGTGATTGCCATGCCTTACGGCAGGCTGTCGTTATAATGGAATTAGTAGAAAAAATCTTGACTGTAAAGATTTTTTGTTACCTTCATCCATTTCAACACGTAGTTTGTGTTATAACCGCGCAGAAAAGGTTTTAAAGCGTTTTCGCAAACGCACCTTTATGGCGAGTCTTGGGTAATAGGAGGGATTACGAATATGTACGCAATTATGGAAACGGGCGGAAAACAGTATAAAGTAGCGGTTGGCGACACATTGTTTATCGAAAGATTGGAAAAAGAAGCCGACGATAAAGTTACTTTCGACAAAGTTATTTTGCTTGCTGATAAAAGCGGTGTAAACGTTGGCGCGCCTTATGTTGATGGGGCGACGGTTAACGCGAAAGTTCTGAAAAACGGTAAGGCGAAGAAAATTATCGTTTTCAAAATGAAACCGAAAAAAGGCTATCGTAAAAAACAAGGTCACAGACAGCCTTACACGCAAATTGAGATTACAGGGATTAATTCTTAATAGGAGTTTGCAAAGATTTTGCGCCTATTAGTCAAAATTTTTGCAAACAATAAAAAATCGAAATACTAAATTTGCGTCAAATTGCGCAATAGAGCGCAAATACAATAATTAAGCTTTCAAGAATTTTAGTGCATATTGGTCAAAAACACGACGGAGCGTATATCGGTATATCCGACGACGGGTTTTTGGACAATAGGTGCAAAATTATTGGAAGTACTGAAAGAGGAGTGAAAAATATGGCTCACAAGAAAGGTGTCGGTAGTACTAAGAACGGTCGCGATTCGGCGTCGCAGAGACTGGGTGTGAAACGCGCTGACGGTCAATTTGTTCTTGCCGGCAATATTTTGGTAAGACAACGCGGAACGAAAATACATCCCGGAATTAACGTTGGCAAAGGTAGCGACGATACATTATTTGCTTTGATTGACGGAAACGTGAAATTCGAGCGTAAAGGAAAAGATAAGAAGCAAGTTTCTATTTACGCCGCGTCGTAAGCAGGCAAGCCTGTATTACAAAGCATGAAACAAACTATAATATGGGGTGTATATCCATAGGGTATGCGCCCTTTTAGTATATTAATAGTTCTGCCGTTGCCACGGCGGGTTTTTGCGCCCAACGGGCACGGGCTTTTAGGGTTTTGTACTAAACCCTTTTTCGGGTCCGTCCCGAGAGCGTGTGTCCTGCCGGACTGGCGGTAAGGGCTCTGCCCTTGCGGTAGGTTTCAACCAATCATACTTCGTCAAAAAGCGACTCGCATTCTTGGGAAACCTTCAAGGACGAACCGTTAGCCAAAACAAGTTTTGGACGGTTCTGCCCCAATCCAGCATTTGAGACTTAGATTGCGTGGCTTTTCGCAAGCGATAGTCGGTAACGGCGGCTCGCGCTTGCGCGTAGCAATTACATTACGCCGTTTTGACGCGCATTTTGCGTCCAAAGTGCAGTGGCGTAAGATTTTTCGAAAGTTGTCAAAATCTTTGATTTTGCTAACAACTTTCATAAAGATTTTTGGTTTTCAAAAGCTTGGCTGTGGCATCAAAATTTCACACTAAAGGTATCCTTCGGTTTAGCCAAATCGAAGATTTGGAACCTCAGTATAATTTTGTTAATGCCACGTCCTTGAGGATTGTCCGAGAAAACGAGCAGTTTTGTGGCGAAGTTTGATTGGGTACGATTGACGGCTCGCGGGTCGCTCTCAAACGAACGCGGTTTTATATCTCGCTAATCTTTCCCGACTCCCGTTGGTCGCTGGATAATTCGACTAAAGCTTACAAAATACGTAAGCTAAGTCTCATTTACCGCGAATGCGGTTCGCTAACCCAAGAAGCGGCGCGTTTACAATAGCGCTATAGCGCGTGTGCGCCGCAAGTTTTACTAAATTTTTTGCGAAAAAATTTTCGGGGATTGATAAGGGTGTTCGATAACACCCTTATCGCTCTGCGGCAGCAGCCGCACATATGCGCTTGTCAGCGCAGACAGAACGCGCCCGCAGGCGCAAAATGGCTTTAGGGCAACGCCCTATAAAAGGAGAAACATTATGTTTATAGACATTGCGAAAATCACAGTTAAATCAGGGGACGGCGGGAACGGCGCGGTATCATTTCACCGCGAGAAGTACGTTGCCGCTGGCGGTCCTGACGGCGGCGACGGCGGGCGAGGCGGCGACGTTGTTTTGGTTGCCACAAAAGATAAAAACACACTGCTTGACTTTAAGTATCACAGAAAATACGCCGCCGAGGACGGCGAAAAGGGGCGCGCCGGAAATTGCTCGGGCAAGAATGGCGCGGATTTAATTATTGAAGTTCCGGCGGGAACCTTAGTTAAAGATCCGCAATCCGGCAAAATTATTGCCGACCTTTACGCAGACAAGCGGTTCGTTATCGCCAAAGGCGGCAACGGCGGTTTCGGCAACGCTAGATTTGCCAGCGCGACGCGACAAGCGCCGAAGTTCGCGAAACCCGGAATTCCCGGCGTTGAACGGGAAATTATTTTAGAGCTTAAATTGATCGCAGACATCGGCCTGCTCGGCTTTCCGAACGTCGGAAAATCGACGTTTTTATCGGTAGTAAGCGACGCAAAGCCGAAAATCGCGAACTATCATTTTACCACACTTTCGCCAAATTTGGGCGTGGTTAGTATGGGATTTGACGGGTTTGTTGTCGCCGATATTCCGGGAATTATCGAGGGCGCGAGCGAGGGCGTCGGATTGGGGCACGAGTTTTTGCGCCATATCGAACGGACACGGCTTTTGATTCATATCGTTGACGTTTCCGGCATTGAGGGGCGCGATCCGATTGAGGATTTTGACACAATTAACAACGAACTCGCGCAATATTCGCCGAAACTTGCTGAAAAACCACAAATCGTGGCGGCAAATAAGATGGATATTCCATCGTTTAATGATCATTTCCCACAATTTAAGGAAGAATTAGAGTCAAGAGGGCACAAAGTTTTCGCCATTTCGGCGGCGACAAAGCAGGGCGTGACCGAACTGCTAAACTACGCGTATGAGCAGCTTTCGAAGATTCCGCAGGAGGAATTCGAGGTTGATTATGTTGAGTCCGATATGCTTGAATCGCTTGAGCCAAGCGAGATTACCGTGACACTTGAAGATGGTGTATACGTTATTGAAGGCGAGCGGGCGTTGCGGCTGATCGGTTCGGTTAACCTTGACGATTACGAATCGTTGCAGTATTTCCAGCGCGCACTGCGACGAATGGGGATTATTGATAAGCTAAAAGAAGCGGGCGCAACCGACGGCAGCGCGGTTTATATGTACGGTGTCGAGTTCGAGTATGCGGACTAAAAATCGTACCGCGCCTAAAAGCGCGAGATGTTCTTTGGTTGAATGTGCTATGTTTGCACTAACTTCCGCGCCACGTGTGCTCGTTTTTTGAGCATGTTCGTGAGCGCGGCGCTTTTGTTCAAACTTTTGGCGCGCAAAAGTTTGCGGGATTGTTAAGGGCTGGTCCTTAACAAAGTAAAATATAAAATATATATTGAAGTATTGACAGGTTTCGCGATTTATTGTATTATATAATATTAAGAAGTAAAATGCTTGAAATGACAAGATTTTTTGGAGGTATGACATATGAAACTTAGCGGCGCGGATATTATTGTTGAAAGTTTGATCGAGCAGGGTGTTGACACCGTTTTCGGGTATCCGGGCGGTTGGATTTTGCATGTTTACGATTCATTATATAGATATTCGGACAAAATTAATCATATCTTGGTCGCGCACGAGCAGGGCGCGGCGCACGCGGCAGACGGCTACTCCCGCGCAAGCGGCAAAGTAGGCGTTTGTTTGGCGACAGCTGGACCGGGCGCGACGAACTTGGTTACAGGCATCGCCACCGCTTATATGGATTCGATTCCTATGGTCGCGATTACTTGTAACGTGAACCGCGGGATGTTGGGGAAAGACAGTTTTCAGGAAATCGACATCGTGGGCGTGACTTCGCCCATTACAAAGCATAATTTTATCGTTAAACGACCGGAAGATATCGCTCCGACCATTCGCCGCGCGTTCGAGATTGCGAATTCCGGGCGAAAAGGTCCGGTTTTGGTTGATATTACTAAAGACGCGACGGGTGAGGAAGCGGAGTTTGAATCCCTTGTAGGGGCGGCATCCTGCCGCCCGTCTGCAAAAGATTTGTTATCTGATGCAAAAGATTTATCATCCGCGGGCGGCAAAATGCCGCCCCTACAAACCTCTTCCACTTTCACCGATAAAGATATCTACACCGCGGTGGGAATGATTGAAAGCAGCGAAAAACCGCTTATATTTATTGGCGGCGGCGTGATTTCGTCCGACGCGGGAGAACAACTTGCGGAACTTCAGAAATTAGTTGACGCGCCGGTTACGCATTCTCTCATGGGAATCGGCGGGTTCGACCGAACAAACGAGATGTCCACCGGAATGTTAGGAATGCACGGTTCGAAGGTTTCGTCACTCGCGATTAAGAATTGCGACTTGTTGATCGCGATTGGAACGCGATTTTCGGACAGAGTTACTTGCAACACCTCGATTTTCGCGAAAAATACGAAAATTTTGCATATTGACATTGACCGCGCGGAGATTAACAAAAACATTTGCGTTGACGAGTTTATTTTGGGCGATGTGAAAGATGTTTTGACCGCGCTTAACAAGAAATTGAAGCCCGCGAAGCACGATACGTGGACAAGCTCGATTAAAGAGTGGAAATTACAATACCCGACGGCGATTCAGTCCGATCATTTCACCGCGCAGGAGATTATTCGAACGATCGGCGATACCGTTGACCGCGATAATACGGTTATTTGCACCGATGTCGGGCAACATCAAATGTGGACGGCGCAGAATTATCCGTTCACTACGCCGCGCACGTTTGTGTCAAGCGGCGGCTTGGGAACTATGGGATTCGGACTTGGCGCGGCGATTGGCGCGAAAATTTCGTGCCCCGACAAAACGGTGATCAACATTACCGGTGACGGTTGTTTCCATATGAATATGAACGAAATTTCGACGGCGGTGACATACAAAATTCCCGTTATCGATATTATTATAAATAACAATGTTTTAGGCATGGTTCGGCAATGGCAGCGGATGTTCTACGACAAGCGATTCTCGAATACGACGCTTGATAAAAAGACGAACTATGACATGGTTGCGCAAGGTTTAGGCGCGGTTGGGGTTACAGTAAGGAATCAAGCCGAATTTAAAGCGGCGCTTGAAACGGCGATGAAGCAAACCGATACGCCGACGGTGATTAACTGTGTTGTTGATCCTGATTTGACGGTGTTTCCGATGGTTCCGCCGGGCGCGGATGTGGAAGATCCGATTATGGAGTAGAAATTTTTGGAATTATCCCTTGAAATAGTTTTTTACAATCCTCAGTCACTGCGTGACAGCTCCTTTGCCAAAGGAGCCTTAAAAGCAAAAGCCCCCTGAGGCAAAGGGGGTGCCCGTAAGGGCGGGGGATTGTTATATGCCAATACTATAAACAATGGTATGATTCCGATTATTTTTTAATATAGGAGATGATATCTATGAAAATGAAGAAAATATTGTGTGTGATATTGGCGATAGCGTTGTTGCCCGTATTCGGCGGGGTGTTTGCGGTGCAGTCGGACGGTGAATCTGTTGACAGAATTAGTGTAATATTGGACGGCGAAAGGTTGGAGTTCGACGTCGAGCCGATAATTATTGATAATCGTACACTCGTGCCGTTCCGCGCGATATTCGAGGCGTTGGGATTTGAGGTTGAGTGGGTTGAGTCCGAAGCTCAAATAGCAGAAATAAATATCATGCTTAGTATAAGTGATAATGCCGAAGTTTTTGATTGGGTTTTCGATAGACCGGCGGTAGGGGCGGGGAACGACTTCGGAATGATTGGGCTTCAAATCGGAAGTTCAGCTATGTTGATTGGTAGTGATTTCGCTTATTCCCCTTACTATAATTTCCGTTGGATTACCCTCGACGTCCCGCCGCAAATTGTGGATAACCGCACGCTTGTGCCGCTTCGAGCGATTGCCGAGGCGACGGGCGCGGACGTTGAATGGGACGCGGACACGCAAACGGTTACAATTACTACTAATTATGTTGCATGGTACGATGACACGCAAACGGTGACAATTACTACTAATTAAGGAGATTTGTATATGAATTTTAAGAAAATTGCTATTTTAACACTCGCGGTCGTACTTCTTCCGCTAATACTTACCGCTTGCGGCGGGGGAAATAACGCCGCCACGCAAGACGGCATAAACGGAAGATGGACGCACGTTAGAACCACCACGGGAGATTATGGCGAGCCGCTTGAACTACACGAACTTGCCGATACTCCGCCGATTTTGGATATAATCGGCGACAGAATCATCTTCACCACCTTTTGGGGAAGCACAATTGAGGGAGTTTTAACCGAAACGGGCGAGAATAGCTATGAAGTCACCGAAATCGTTACTCGTTCTGTGGATTTTACGTGGGATTCAGATGAAACGTACTTTGTCACTTACGATTCGACGAACGGGTTGTTGCGATATACGCATACCACCGATATTGGCGAAGATGTACATTATTATTTTACGAGAGGCGGGAACTAAATGGAAGAAATCAGACGGCGCGTAATTTCAATACTTGTGGCGAATAACGCCGGTGTGCTTAACAAAGTCGCGGGACTTTTCGCGCGCAGAGCGTATAATATCGACAGTCTTTCTGTCGGCGAAACCGAGAATCCCGACACGTCGCGTATGACAATCGTGGTTCACGCCGACGATTTGACGCTTGAACAGATTAAGAATCAGCTTGCGAAACTGATTGATGTCATTGAGATTACGGTGCTACGCACCGCCGCGGCGGTATTGCGCGAGCATGTGCTTGTGCATGTTGAAACTGACGGACATCGCGCGGATATTATGTTTGTCGTGGATACTTTCCGCGGAAATGTGGTTGATATTTCGCAAAACGCGCTGATAGCCGAGCTTACCGGCTCGCCGTCGAAGATTAGCGCGTTTATCAAAAATTTGAAGCCGTTCGGGATTAAATCCCTCGTTAGAACCGGCGTAACCGGCTTGCAACGCGGCGACACAATGTAGGTGCTTCTGACGCCCGCAGTAATGTTTTGAACGTAGGGGCGTCATTCTGACGCCCGCAGTAATATCTTGGCAGTAATATCTTGTGCGAGCGGGCGGCAAAATGCCGCCCCTACAAATAATAATTATTAAATTTCATATACATAAGGAGTGGTAAAAATGGCAAAAATGTATTACGACAAGGATTGTAATTTGGATTTATTGAAAGGTAAAACCGTGGCGATTATCGGTTACGGCTCGCAAGGACACGCGCACGCGCTTAATCTTCATGAAAGCGGCGTAAACGTTATTGTTGGACTGTATAACGGAAGTCCGTCTTGGGAAAAGGCTGAAAAAGCAGGTTTGACGGTTGCGACTGCGTTCGACGCGGCGGCAAAGGCTGATATTATCATGATTCTTGTTAACGACGAGAAGCAAAAAGAGTTATACGAAGAAAGTATCGCGCCGAACCTTAAAGCGGGTAAATCGCTTGTATTCGCGCACGGATTTAACATCAATTACGGACAAATCAAGCCGCCGGCTGACGTTGACGTTTGGCTTGTGGCGCCGAAAGGTCCGGGGCACACGGTTCGTTCGCAATACCAAGAGGGCCGCGGCGTTCCGGCGCTTTTCGCAGTTTATCAAGACGCGACGGGCAAAGCGAAAGACTTGGCGTTGGCTTACGCTTCAGGCGTTGGCGGCGGACGCGCGGGAATTTTGGAAACCACGTTCCGTGAAGAGTGTGAAACCGACCTATTCGGCGAACAAGCGGTGCTTTGCGGCGGCGCGGCGGAACTTATTAAAGCAGGATTCGAAACGTTGGTTGAAGCGGGTTATCAGCCGGAAATCGCGTATTTCGAGTGCTGTCACGAATTGAAGTTGATCGTTGATCTAATCGCCGAGGGCGGCTTGAGTTATATGAGATATTCTATCAGCGATACTGCCGAATACGGCGATTACGCGACAGGAAAACGCATTATCACCGACGATACGAAGAAAGAAATGAAGAAAGTTTTGGCTGAAATTCAAGACGGAACTTTTGCGAAAAGCTTTATTCTTGAAAATCAATCGGGCCGCGCAGGCATGACCGCTCGACGCCGAATGGAAAACGAAACTTTGATCGAAAAAGTTGGCGGAGAACTGCGTAAGATGATGAGTTGGTTGAAGAAGTAATTTTTGCGCCCTGCGGGCGCGGGGGCTTTTAGGACTTTGCCCTAAAAACCCTTTTTGCCGCTGAGGCGGCGAGCTTATGTCACTGACTCGGCAAAAAACGCCGAGGAAACGGCACAAGGAAATGCCACGCGCTATGCGCGGGCTGCCGTTACCGGACGGGCGGTAAGGGCTCTGCCCTTACGGTAGGTTTCAACCAATCGAGCTACGGCAAAAACTGCCTTGCTCTCTTGGGAAACCCTTCGTTTGAGACTTCGCTTGCGTGAATTTTCGCAAGCGGTAGCCGAAAAGTGCAGGGGCGTAAGATTCTTGCGTTTTTTGCAAGAATCCACAGCCATCTGCAAGGACGAACCGTTATCGAAATCAAGATTTCGACGGTTCAGCCTCAAGCCCCAAAAATTTTTTCACAAAAAATTTAGTAAAACTAGCGGCGCAAACGCGCTATGGCGCTATTAAAAGCGCGCCGCTTATTGAGTCAGCGAACCGCTTTCGCGGTAAATGAGACTTAGCTTGTGTATTTTACAAGCTGTAGTCGAATTATCCAGTGAGCGTAAGCGAGTCGGGAAAGATTAGCGAGATAAGCCACCGCTTTCAGCCAAGCATGCGGCTTTTGCCGCCGTAGATACTTGACTGAGAGGATATTGTTTGCAATCCTCAATTAGCGGCGCGCTTTTAATAGCGCCATAGCGCGTTTGCGCCGCATGTTTTGATAAAACTTTTTTAAAAGTTTTTTGGGGCTTGAGGCTGAACCGTCGAAATCTTGATTTCGGTAACGGTTCGTCCTTGAGGGTTTCCCAAGAACACGAGTCGTTTGCTGACGAAGTGTGATTGGTCGAAACCTACCGCAAGGGTGTCAATACACCCTTGTCGTCCTGCGCTGACAAGCGCAAATGCTACAGCGACTTCGCTGAAAAAGTTTTAAGCCCGCGCCGCACGCGCAAAAAAAAGCCCGCCGCCGTAGCGGCAAAAACAGTTTTTAGGGCAAAGCCCTAAAAACTATGCGGCATTCGCCGCACGGTCTAAGGCGCGTTGCGCCTTAACCCCGCGCCCGTGGGGCGCAAAATAAGGAGGAATACAAATGATCTCACACAACATCACAAAAGGCTTCCAACGCGCGCCGCAACGGTCGCTACTAAAATCGCTCGGATTCACCGATAATGAGCTTGCCCGCCCGCTAATCGGCGTGGTAAACTCGCAAAGCGACATCGTTCCGGGGCACTTGCACCTAGACACCATAGCGAAAGCGGTGTGCGACGGCGTGCGCTCTGCGGGCGGAACGCCGGTAGAAGTCCCCGCAATCGCCGTTTGCGACGGAATCGCGATGGGACATGCGGGTATGCGCTACTCCCTTGTATCGCGGGACGCAATCACCGACGATGTTGAAATTCTGACGAAAGCGCACGCGTTTGACGCGCTTGTGCTTATTCCGAACTGCGACAAAATCGTGCCGGGTATGCTTATGGCGGCGGCGCGAATTAATATTCCCGCAATTCTTATAAGCGGCGGCCCTATGCTTGCGGGCGTCGGACTTGGCGGCAAACGTTTAAGCCTTACCGACGTGTTCGAGCAGGTGGGCGCGTATACCGCGGGCAAAATTTCGGAAGAAGAACTGCTTGACACCGAAAATAACGCTTGTCCCGGTTGCGGCTCGTGCTCGGGAATGTTTACGGCGAACAGCATGAACTGCCTGACCGAAGCGCTTGGCATGGGACTTGCGGGCAACGGCACCGTTCCCGCCGTTATGAGCGAGCGAATTCGGCTTGCGAAAGCAGCGGGCGAGCAGATTATGACTCTTCTCGAGCGTAATATCAAGCCGCGCGACATTATGACGCGTGAGGCGTTTATGAACGCGCTTTGCGTCGATATGGCGCTTGGTTGCAGTACGAACAGCATCCTCCACCTTCCAGCAATCGCAAACGAAGCGGGCGTTCGCATAACTTTGGACGACGTTGACGCGATAAGCGCAAAAACGCCGAATTTATGCAAACTTGCGCCGGCGGGACCATATTTTATCGAAGATTTGTGGCAAGCGGGCGGCGTTTACGCCGTTATGGGCGAGCTTAATAAGAAAAACTTGCTGAACACCGATTGCCTTACTGTTACCGGCGAGAAAGTGGCAAAAAATATCGCCGGAGTCGAAAATAAAAATCACGAAATTATACGCCCAAGTGAAGACCCGTTCTCCGAAACGGGCGGAATCGCCGTGCTAAAAGGCAATATCGCACAGGATGGTTGTGTGGTTAAGCGCAGCGCAGTTGCGCCCGAAATGCTTACGCACACAGGACCCGCGCGGATTTTCGAAAGCGAAGAGGACGCGGTTGCTGCAATTATGAGTCAAAAAATCGTTTCCGGCGACGTTGTGGTTATACGCTATGAGGGTCCGAAAGGCGGACCGGGTATGCGCGAGATGTTATCTCCTACTTCCGCTATTATCGGGCAAGGTTTGGGCGGCGAGGTCGCGCTTATCACCGACGGACGTTTCTCCGGCGCGACGCGGGGCGCTGCCATCGGACATATTTGCCCCGAAGCCGCAATGGACGGCAATATTGCCCTGCTCGTTGAGGGCGACAGTATTTCAATCGACATTACGAACGGCAAAATTGACGTAAATATTTCTGACGACGAGCTTGCGAAACGCCGCGCGGCGTACGTTCCGAAGCCGGGCAAGGAATTGGACGGCGTCTTGGCGAAATATGTGAAGTTGGTCGGTCCATCATGTAGCGGCGCGATTTTGAGCTAATGAAAATGGGAGCAGATTTTTTATGAAAAAAATATTGTTGGTTATGTTAGTTTTATCGGTGACGCTTTTGTTGACCGCTTGTTTGGGCGGCAATGACAATGAGGTAATCGAATTTGGCGGAATTGAATGGCGTGTGCTTGACAGGCAAGACGACAAAGCATTGATTTTAAGCGAAAACTTATTGGAGCGTCAACCCTACAACTCTCTCATTGAATCTACAACGTGGGAAACAAGCGATATTCGTGAGTGGCTGAACGATGAATTTTACAACCGTTTTTCTGCCGAAGAACGCGCGCGGATAATTGAAACAACTATAACAACCGATAGCAATCCGTGGCACGGAACATCAGGCGGAAACGATACGATTGATAAGATATTCTTATTAAGCATAGATGAAATCGCTCAATATTTCGGCGGCGATATGCAACCTAATGTTTGGTGGAACGACGAACTATTTTCCCCAGCGCGGATTGCGTACACCTCGGGCGGTCAAGCTGGAACTTGGTGGTTACGCACTCCTTTTCAAAGTCCGAATTCCGTGGCGCTTGTTACTGAAACCGGTTTTGTCGTCCCGGCGTTTAACATTAATCAAACTTGCACATTTATCCGCCCCGCTATGTGGATATATTTGTAGAACATCGAGCTAATTTGGGAGGTTAAAATATGATTCTGGTTAACACGGATTTCATTACGGATAGGAATTTGGAAACACTCGGCCTTGTAAACGGTTGGGGGATTCTTGCATTCGGAGTGAATTTGGAAAAAGCGGCGTAGCGCGCTAACGCGGAACTTGAAGCGCAAGCACAAGCGATAAACGCCGACGCTATTATCAATGTTCGTTATTCTTTCGGCGGAAGTAGCACGAACTGTGTCCTTGCGTCCGGAACTGCCGTAAAATTCGTATAGCGCAGAAAATTTATATAAGGTGCAATTGCTGATTTTTCAGAGCCAGCCTCTGTAGCTTTTTGCGCTTGCCAGCGCAGGACGACAAGGGTTTATTGAAACCCTTGTCAAGCCCCAAAAAACTTTTTGAAAAGTTTTATCAAAAACTGCGGCGCAAACGCGCTATGGCGCTATTAAAAGCGCGCCGCTTATTAGGGAGTGCAAACAATATCCTCTTAGTATAGTATCTACGGCGGCAAAAGCCGCAAGCTCAATCAAGACCGATTCGCGCCTAAAAGCGCGAGATGTTATTTGGTTGAGTGGCGAGTTGTTTGCACGCAGTATTGCGCCACGTGTGCTCGGTGTTTGAGCACGTGCGTGAGCGCAACGCTTTTGGTCAAGTTTTTGGCGCGCAAAAACTTGCGGGATTGCCAAGGGCTGGTCCTTGACAGATTAAAAATTAAACAGCTCTAATAAGCATTTTCTAAATAGTAAGGAGCAAAAAATGCAAAAATTCGTACTGGCATCCAACAACCCGCACAAAGCCGAAGAAATTAAAGCGGCGCTTAACGGAAAGTTCGAAATCCTAACGCTCAGCGACGCCGGAATTTCCATAAACGTCGTCGAGGACGGCGAAACATTCGAAGAAAACGCAATAAAAAAAGCGACCGCAGTCGCTAAACTTACAGATTGGCCCGTTATCTCTGACGATAGCGGGCTTATGGTTGATTACTTAAACGGCGCGCCCGGCGTACATACCGCCTACTTCGCAGGCGAGAACGCCACCGACGATATGAATATCGACAAGTTGTTGCGCGAAATTGACGGCGTTCCCGCCGACAAGCGCGGCGCGAAGTTTGTGTGCATTATCGCAGTGATCCAAAACGGCGAAACGCTTACATTCCGTGGCGAGTGTTGCGGCAAAATTTTGGAACAGCGCGATGGCGTCGGCGGCTTCGGATACGACCCGATATTTTACTATCCGCCATACGATCAAACTTTCGCAACCCTGCCGCAGAATATCAAAAACGAAGTAAGTCACCGCGGCAACGCTCTTAGATTAATGGCGGAAAAAATAAAGTAGGGGCGGCATTCTGCCGCCCGTGGATGATAAATCTTTTGCATCAGATAACAAATCTTTTGCAGACGGGCGGCAAAATGCCGCCCCTACATAAATTTATTATTAATTGCCCTACCCGCCCGTCATAAATTTGACGATAAACAGCATGATTACCGCCGGAACGCCGCCAAAACCTACAATGGTCGCGGTGACGACGTTTATGCCCATACTAAGTCCGGCAAAACCGCCGATAAGGTTGACAATCAACAAAAGCGCGCCGCCGAACAAACTGTTGAGCGCCGCTTTTAGCAGCCACTTCAGCGGTTTTATAAACACCCACGCGCAAACGTAAACTAAAAATAATCCGAACATATAAGCTCCGATAGAATATATATCAAGAACGGGCATGTTGTCGCAACTCCTCTCTGTGCTACATATATATTCGGTCTTGTCCATACATATTACTTATTTTTTAATTAGGGCGTGTTCATTTTGACTGATTTTAAATTACCAAGCGAGCATAAATACGAAGTTATAGATGACGCGGCTTTAATTGAAGCGCGTCAGCAAAAGCGCAATGCCGCAAAACGGCGACGCAGAATTAAGCGTGTAAATATTATCATAATTTGCTTTTTGCTGTTATCCGCAATGGTAACCGGCACGCTTTGGTGGTTTCACGGCCCGTTTCAAGGTGAAAGTAACGAAACTTTGTTTCGTGAAGCGTTTTACAATGATGATTTTGACGCGATTACAGAGCTTGCGCGATACGATCAATATATCAACGCGCCGATTTGGGATCAAAACCGAAACATTTATAATCCGCCGCTTATCATCGCGGTTATGAACGACAACGTTCGTATGACGCAAGTTCTTGCCTACCTTGGCGCGGATGTGAATATAAGATTTGAACCGCTGAATTCCACTCCGCTACACTTCGCGGCGGAACGCGGATCACCTCAAATGGTTGAAAATTTGATATCATTAGGCGCGGACGTGAACGCGATTAACAGAAATCAACAAACGCCGCTTCATCGAGCGGCGGCGTATAACCAAAACACGCAAACTATTGAAATTTTATTAAGTTATACCGAAAATATTGACCCGACGGAAGTAAATGACTGGACGCCGCTCCACCGCGCCGCGCAAGCGGGACGACATTCCGCGTTGTTGCTTTTAATTAACGCGGGCGCGGATATTAACGGGCGAACCACTGACGGTTGGACGCCGCTTCATCTTGCCGCGAACGCGGGAAGAGCGAATATCGTTGAAGCGTTGCTCACCAACGGCGCAAATCGAAATTTAGAAGATAATTTGGGCGAAACGGCGCGTGACAAGGCCGTTGCCCGAGGGGATAGCGAGATTGTTGAAATGTTGAATTAAAAAGGGAGTTAATCTTATGAAAAAAGGAAAAGTTAAAAGCTTTATTGCCGGATTTTTGGTGTGTGCCGTTTTAACGACTGCTGTTGTTACATTCGCGGCGACGGGAGTAATGCGCGAAGTGTTCCTCAATGTCCATTTTGTGACAGTGAACAACAATCGTGTTAACTTTGATTATGACGCCCGTCCGTTTACTATGAACAACCGAACATATTTGCCAATTCGCGCGATAGCTGAGGCGTTGAATTTATCTATCGTCTGGGAGCACGGCTCCATATATATCGCCGAACGCAATCTTGACACATCGCAATTACTTGGAGCATGGACTATTAACGACGGCGGAATGATGCAACATTTTGCGGTTACGCTTTATTTTCGCGCGGACGGCACAGGAGAACAGCGGAATATAGTTAATATTTTTATAGAAGAGCCGCCGTTTGAAATACATAGCGAAGATTTTGAATGGTCGGTCGAAAACGGACAACTAGCATGGGGAAGCGAGGAAACGAGTTTCGTGACTTATGATTATCAGCTTTTTGAGGATACTCTTCGTATGCGTTTTCCGTCACCATCGAGTTATGGTATGTTTAGAAGCCTTGAACGCGTTTCACCCGAGTCGCCCCTTAAAACCCTCATACCCGAACTCTTTTACGGTCTCAACTTTGCCGTCTATCCTGCGAATTAGGATGGACGGTAAATTTATGCCGTTAAACGTATTATTTTTCACCATTGTATATATCGCCATATCTGTGAAAACAAGCTTATCGCCGATATTCAGCGGACTATCGAAAGAATACTCCCCGATTACATCGCCCGCCAAACAGGTGTGCGCTCCAAGACGGTATGCGTACTCGCTCTTATCCACCGCACCTATAATCTTCGGCTTATACGGCATTTCAAGCACGTCCGGCATATGGCACGCGGCGGAAGTGTCCAAAATTACGTTGCGAACTCCGTTCCTGATTTCTCCCACATCCAAAACGCCGGCAACCAAAAATCCGGCATTAAGCGCAATCGCCTCGCCCGGTTCGAGGTAAATCTCCAAATCATACTTATCCTGAAACCGTCGAATACACGCGATTAGCCGCGCAATATCATAATCATCCCGCGTAATATGATGCCCGCCGCCGAAATTCAGCCATTTCAGCCGTTTCAGATACTTTCCAAACTTCGCCTCAACCACGTCAAGCGTCCGCTCCAACGTATCCGAATTTTGCTCGCACATCGTATGGAAGTGCAAACCATCAATCGACGGCAGTTCGTCCCCCAACGCATCCAAAGTCGCGCCAAGCCGTGACGTCGGCGCGCATGGATTGTACATCTCGGTTTCAATTTCCGAATATTCGGGGTTGATACGCAATCCTACCGACTTCGATTGGCATTTGTCCGCGTACTTCTCAAGTTGCCGCAACGAGTTAAACACGATATGGTCGCAAATTTCAGCGATTTCAGCGAAATCACACTCCCGATACGCGGGCGCGAATACATGAACCTCGCCGGGGAAATGCTCTTTGCCTAATTTCGCTTCAAACAGCGAGCTGGCGGTGGTTCCGTCGAGATATTCGTTGATAAGCGGGTAAAGTTTCCACGCCGAAAACGCCTTCTGCGCAAGCAAAATCTTGCACACGCGAGGCGTGTTACCAAAAGCTCGGCTTTCGTCGTTCGTAGCGTCGATTACCGACCTAATTTTCTCTAAATTTTTAATAAGCAACCCCTCATCAATTACATAGCAAGGGGTTGACAGGTTTGATGTGTCTAACATAAATTCACCTCATCATAAAACTTTAACCGGCACAGCCATTTTTGCTCCCATTTCCGCCGACGCGCCGAAATTAAACTTAGGAGCAATCTCGTCTGCAAAATAATATCCGTACAGTTCGGGCTTATAGTTTCCAATCGCCTTAAAAACTATATCTATCGCTTTGCAGAAATCATCCTCATTTTCAAAAGGCATTCCTCTAAAATACAGCATTGAACAAGGAGGTAATTCAAGCATTTCATACCCATCCGGCAACGGCTTCGAGTAATCTGTCGGAACCTCAATACCTGCCGCGATTGCTGAAGTTCCGTTCGTTATTAAATGTTGTGGCAATTCTAAAATTGCCGCAACATCAAGCTTTTCAGGAACGCTGTTAAGCACCCCTTCCCAATCACAACCGTTTTCCTCGCAATACGAAAAGTAATCAGTCGCTTTTCGCGAGCGCAACAAAATCAACTTGCGTACTTGCCTCTCTACAACTTGCGCCGTAATTGTTTGTGGAAATAAATCTTTCATTTCTTCATCATTCCTTTGATTAATGTGAAGGTAGTAATGGCGGCTTGGGTGATAAGTGAAATAGCTTATAGGCGGCTTTTCTTTGCGATACTTATTCGGAGTTATATAGAACTTCTTCGCAAAAGCCCTTGTAAAACCATCATGAGAATCAAAGCCTTTATCAAGCGCAACATCCACCACTTTGGCATTCGAATCCCTTAGCTCTTCCGCCGCCGATGTAAGCCTGATTAAGCGAATAAACTCAAACGGCGTTTTCCCTGAAAGTTCCTTGAAAATCCGCGCCGAGTGCCAAAGGCTATATCCTGCAACACGGCTTAAATCCTGCATTGTTATTTCTTCGGCAATGTGTGAAATGATGTATTCTTGCATCCTGTCTACAGCATTGACTTTCTCCCAATTTTCCATATGTTCATACCCTCCACTTCTATTGTAAATGAAGCGGCGCTTATTTTCTCGACTTTGGTTGCTAAATTAATTACTCCCATTCAATCCACCAACTTCGGCGCGAAATCCTCATGCCACGGCAAGCCCTGCTTGTTTAGCTCATCCATAAACGGATCGGGGTCGAATTCTTCGACATTATAAACTCCCGGCTTCTTCCATTTGCCAAGAAGCGCCAACTTCGCGCCAATCATCGCGGGAACTCCCGT
Organism: Oscillospiraceae bacterium; assembly: GCA_009780345.1. Classification (GTDB taxonomy): domain Bacteria; phylum Bacillota; class Clostridia; order Monoglobales; family WRAG01; genus WRAG01. Next base: position 47,009 of record WRAG01000008.1, on the reverse strand, counting down.
CGTATACGAAATCGCCTGCGATCCAACTTCGCGGTAACATTCCTCGTGGTCGCACACATTGTAAACGTAATAGGTTGTAGGGCTCCCATCCTTTACTCCCTTACAAATACAGCCGATATTGGTTTTGCCTTTCGTTCGCGGCCCAAGCGACGCCGGATCGGGAAGCACAGCCTTTAAAAATTGCAACGGCACGATTTTCTGCCCCTCAAAATCAATCGGCTCGATCGACGTCATGCCAACGTTTTCAAGCACTCGCAAGTGTGTCAAATACTTCTCCGAAAACGTCATAAAAAACCGAATTCGCTTAATGCCTTTGATATTCTGCGCCAACGACTCAAGCTCTTCATGGTACAGCAAATACATATCCTTTTCCCCGATTTGCGGGAAATCGTAGGTGCGCTTCACCTCAAGCGGCAAAGTTTCCACGAACTCTCCGGCTTCCCAATAACGACCGTTCGCGGTAATTTCGCGGATGTTGATTTCGGGATTAAAATTCGTCGCGAAATGATAGCCGTGATCGCCGGCGTTCGCATCCAAAATGTCAATTTCGTAGATTTCGTCAAAATAATGCTTCATCGCGTACGCCGAAAACACCCCCGTCACGCCGGGGTCGAACCCGCAACCCAAAATTGCGGTAATCCCCGCCTTCTCGAACTTCTCGCGATACGCCCACTGCCAGCTATACTCAAATTTCGCCGTGTCAAGCGGCTCATAATTCGCAGTATCAAGGTAATCAACCTTACACTCCAAACACGCGTCCATAATGGTCAAATCCTGATACGGAAGCGCGACGTTAATCACAATATCAGGCTTAAACTCGTTAAAAAGCGCGACAAGCGCGGGAACATTGTCCGCGTCAACCTGCGCGGTCGTAACGTTTGACTTGTAATGCTTGATACTCTCCGCAATCGCGTCGCATTTCGACAACGTGCGGCTCGCGATAAGAATATCGCTGAACACCTCGGTGTTTTGCGCGCATTTATGCGCCACAACCCGCGCCACCCCGCCGGCTCCAATTATAATTGCTCTACTCATTTTCCTCTACCTCCTGATTTAATATAAAAACTTCTCCCGTTTCTGAACATATCGAAACTCTAACATCCGCATTATCCCTTATATAGTCAGAATTATCTTCAACACCTTCCGGCGCGTCAAACAACGCAAGCACAAGAAACGTTGGCGGCATAGGAGGATAAGAATAAGTAAAAATTAATCCGGAATTATACCATTTTGTTCTCTCATTAATCCGCCCCGGGAAATATTCTTCAATCGTTTCCTGCGCTATAACCAAAGCCGCTTCCGAGCCAACAACAGTAGATTCCTCACGTTCGTTATTCCCTAATTGACACCCACTAAGTACAAACACAAACAATATAAGGAAAATCCCAAATTTACGCATTACTTTCACTCCCCACGCTCAACAAGAGTTCCCGCAAAACCTTGCACGCAAGCGCAGTTGACGCGCCGCTTGCGTCTAACTGCGGCGCAAGTTCAACCAAATCCGCCGCAACTATGTTAAGTTTCCCCATTTTCTCTATCGCTTCGCGCAGCGCGGTAAAGCTTACGCCACCTGCCTCGGGCGTTCCCGTGCCGCAAAATTCGGACGGATCAACTACGTCTAAATCAATTGTCAAGTACACAGGCTTGTCACCCAGCTTCGAAATCACCTCGTCCAAGCCGCCGAAGTCAAATTTTTGCAGCGTTGTATGCTTCTTCGCCCACTCAAACTCCTCACGCAAGCCGCTTCGAATTCCGAATTGATAGATTTTATCATTGCCCAGGAAATCCCAACATCGCCGAATCACCGTCGCGTGAGACAATTTCTCACCCAAATAATCGTCCCTTAAGTCAGTATGCGCGTCAAAATGTATCATGCAAAGGTCGGGATGTTTGGCGAACACGGCCTTTGCCGCGCCTAACGTTACCAAATGCTCGCCGCCGAGCATGACCGGCAACTTGCCGCCTGACAGGACTTTCGCGGCACACTCTTCGATTATGTCAACCACATTCGCCAGATTTCCGAACGGAAGTTCCAAATCTCCATCATCGCATATGCGCAAATCGCAAATATCCTTATCAACATAAGGGCTGTACGTTTCGATTGCCTCGCTCTCTTGCCGCATTGCGCCGGGCGCGTAACGCGAACCAGGGCGATTCGACGCCGTTCCGTCAAACGGCGCGCCAAACACCACAATATCCGCCGCTTGATAATCACAATCACAACCTATAAATTTCATTTTCTACCTCCTCATAAGATCCCCTCGTTGCGAAGAAAATCAATAAACTCCCGTACTTGCGCGTCAAGTTGACTTTCCATAAAATCTCTAGTGGCTCTTTGCCCATGATATTCAAGTTCCCTTTGCGTAACTCCTTGATTGTAAAATACGCCTACCGTAATATCCGTCTGCTCCGCGAACCTTTGCGCGACTGCGTTAGTATGCCAACGTTCCTGCCATTCATGCGGAAAATGAGTTATATTTCTATCATCCGCTCGGACGCGAGCAATTGCAACATTTCGCTCTTCGTCAAACAATTCAAGGCTGATTGTAGAGCCGCTGAATTGAACGGTATAATCGGGCGGCTCAGCGTCAAAGTTAAGCCCCGCCGCTTCCAATTGAGAACGAATAATACCGAACGCTTCTTGCTCGGTCATATGTACAATATACATCGGCGAAGAGAAAGCCCCTCCATTATGAACTCTCCAAGTTCTATCAAATTCACGGTGTCCCATACACCCCGTAAGCGCATTCGCACCCATAATTCCCAAACACGCGATAACCGCCGCTTTCCGCTTCCATCGATTCGGCAGCTTTTTCAGCATTTCGGCGTTGCCGCACGTATCGTCCAACGTCGGAATCCGCGGCGCCTCATAATTTTCAACAGGATTTACGCTTAGCAGGTCGTTGTTCTTCATTATTTCCCCTCCCCCAGCATCCATTTCACATAGTTCGGCAACGCAAAACTTCCCTTATGAAGTTCGGTGTTATAATACTTCGTCTCAATCCCCAAATTGTTCCACCAATCGGCTTTCAAATCCGAAATCGGCTCCAACCCTTTCGACGCAAAGCCGAACAACCAATGCCCCGACGGATATGTCGGAATATGCGCCTGATACACATACGATTTCGGGAACATTTGCCGAATTTTCTCGTTCGCCCGCTTCATCGCAAGCGCGTCATTGTCGTAAAACGGACTTTCGTGCTGATTTACCAAAATTCCATGCGCCCGCAGCGCGCTGTAGCAATTCCCGTAGAATTCCTTGGTAAACAGCCCCTCGCCCGGCCCAAACGGGTCGGTAGAATCCACAATAATCAAGTCATACTCGTCGAATTTCGATCGCACAAACTTTAATCCGTCCTCGAAATATATGTTCACTCTCGAATCGGCCAGCTTGTTCGCCGTCTGCGGCAGGTACTTTTGGCAAAGCTCTACCACCATTTTGTCGATCTCAACCAAGTCGATTCGCTTAACATGATCGTACTTGCATAACTCACGCACAGTTCCGCCATCCCCCGCGCCGATTACCAAAACATCGGATATATCAGGATTTACAGCCATCGGAACGTGGGTGATCATCTCGTGATAAATAAACTCGTCCTTCTCGGTAAGCATTAAATATCCGTCGAGCGTCAACACCCGCCCGAACTCCGGCGTTTCGAATATATCGATTCGCTGAAACTCGCTCTGCGCGGTGGCAAGCGTCTCGCTCACCTTGATTGACAGGCGTACGTTGTCGGTATGATGTTCTCTGTACCATAAATCCATAATTTTTGCTCCTTTTACCTAAATTGCGCGTTCTGTAATGTGCTTGCTATAAACGTTCTATTCTGCGCTTCACTCCAAGATTCGCCAATCTGATGCAAAGTATCGTTCCCCCAGCCGCACACTCCTTCTTCGTATGTCCACCCTTCATCTGTAAACCTTTTCGCTTCCGAGTAGAAACTTTCCAACCATACTGAATTTCGTGTGGTAAACATATATGTTAACGAAAGTTCTCCGCTTCCTCCGCCCATACCCACCTGTATAAGTCGAATTTCCGCTCCGCGAACAGGCGTTGTTATCCGTATTCTTTCGTAAGTAACGTATTCCTCTCTCCGATGAGAAGGCGTCAAATTATTCTCAGTCAGAAAAACCTGCTGTTCACCGCCATTCACCGGCTCTATCACAATTATATGAGCGAAATTAGCAATTCCCGCCGGCGACGCTTGCCAACTTGCCGCTTGTGCTTTCATAGTTTCCATTTGCTCGCGCGTGAAAAACTCGCCGGTGAATATTATTTCGGCGGTTCCCGCGTTCACGGAACCTATCATAAATCTTTCTACGTCTACCGTTTCAAAAAGATTATCCATGGTTTCCCAATTGTCAGCCCCCTCCGGAAATCTTTCAAAATAAAAGTGCATATACCGCTCGTCCGATTCGTTAAACATTGTATACCGCAACAGCTCGGTTTCGGGGTTAAAACTAAGCCAAGCTTCTAATCCGTCGTCAGCGTGCCAATTAACCCCTCGGCTGTTTCCGCTTATTTCAGTGATGGTAAAATCGTAGTTGCTCGTTCGGACTAAACGCCCATAAAGCATGCCGTAAAACGCCACGATAATATCCCTTCTCCGTATGTCTATCAACGGCGTGATAAAATCGTCAACAACTTCCTGCGACTCGACAAACACCCATCGTCCCCTAGGAGAAAAGGCGGCGGGAGCTATTTCCTCTACTTCCTCCGGTTCATACGATTCGTATGGCAAAACTTGATAATCATCACTTGCGCACGCCGTTAGAAATACGAATAAAATTAGGATTAGGATTATTTTTTTCATAAGCACATCTCCCTTTTTACGCCTGACGGCGCGGAGTTTTTTTCCGCTGCGGCGGCAGGCTCAAAACCTTTTAGGGTATGCCCTGGGGGCATAAAGGTCGTCAAGGGTATTATCGAATACCCTCGACACACCCCGAAAAACTTTTGACGGCAAAAGTTTTAACAAAACCGTCGCCACTATGCCGCCGACCCACGCACAAACCGCGTGTGTACCCGTCCGGCATGAGGGCGACCAAAGTTAGCGAACCGCATTCGCGGAAAGATTAGCGAGATAAACCGCCGCTCCCGTTCGAGATGGACCCGCGCCTAAAAGCGCGAGAATTTGTTTGGTTAGTGTGCTATGTTTGCACTAACTTTCGCCCGTGGTTCCGTCAGCGGGGCACCCGCCCGACGCTTTTTGTCGGGAAGGGTCGCGACGGGGAGGGCGACGGTTTTGAACAAACTTTTGGCGCGCAAAAGTTTGCTGGATTGGCAAGGACTGGTCCTTGCCGCGCCGCGCGCGCCCGCGCAACCCCCGCCGCCGCTGCGGCAACATGGGTTTTTAGAGCAAAGCCCTAAAAACCCGCGCCCACGGGGCGCAACCGCTACGCGGTCTAAGGCGCAACGCGTCTTAACTCGGCGTCACATAAACCGTATTATAATTATCATAAATCACATATCCCGGCTTCGCGCCGCGCGGCTTCTTAACATTTTTCACCGCCGTATAGTCAACCGCAACGTTGGCAGACTGCCTGCCGCGGCTGTAATACGCCGCCAATTTTGCCGCTTCAAATATTGTCGATTCCGGAACCTCGCGCCCGCCCTCGGTGCGGATAATCACGTGCGAGCCCGCAATCCCTTTCGTATGTAGCCAAATATCGGTCGAATACGCCAACTTCATCGTAAGATAATCATTCTGACGATTATTTTTCCCCACCAAAATCTTGAATCCATCGCCCGACGTGAACTCCGAAAGTTCGGGAAGCGCCTTTGACGCGTTCCCCTTCTTCTGCTTCTTCACCGCAATCTTCAAATATCCTTCCTGCGCAAGTTCGGCACGGATTTCGTCAAGCTCCGCCCCGCTTTCAGCTTTCAGCGCGGCGTCAAGCACCGTTTCCAAATATTCTCGCTCGACTTGCGCCATAACTAACTGCTCGTTCGCATATTTCTCAGTCGCTTTCAGCTTGTTATAGCGCGTGTAGTACTTCTGCGCGTTCTGCGACGGCGAAATATCGGTTTTCAGCGGAATTTCAATTTGCGCGTTATCGTCGTAATAATTCTCCACCGAAATTTTGTCCATTCCGTATTCAATCCGATAAATATTCGCGGTAATCAAATCGCCGTAAACCTTATATTTATCTCGATTTTCGGCGGCAGCGATATTCTCGGTGTGCAACTTAATTTTCTTCTCGCAACGCTTAATATTGTTGGTAATCAACTTAACAAGCGTCGCGGATTTTTGCTTCATTCGCTCGGCGAAATCCTTGTCGGCGAAAAACTTATCCACCGTTTCGGAAATCCCCTCTTGCGGCGCGAGATTGTCGGGAACCGCGAAATTACTCTGCGTTGGCGGCGGTTTGTAGAATAGCCCCGGCAAAACCTGCCGCGCCGAACTTGTGGTAAAATCGACATGCCGAATCGAGTCAAGGATTTTCCCCGCGTCGTCAACGATGATAATATTGCTGTGCTTCCCCATAATCTCAATGTACATCGACTTTTGAACCAAGTCGCCAAGCTCGGTATAATTTTCGATATCAATCCGCACCACGCGATCGAGCCCCATTTGCTCAATCGCCACAATTCGCCCGCCCGCCAAGTGTTTGCGCAAAAACATACAAAACATCGGCGCGGTCTTTGGATTTTCTCGTTGTGCCGTCGTCAAATGTATCCGCGCGTTTTGCGAGTGCGCGGAAATAAGCAGCCGTGACATTTCGCCGCGCCGCCGAATGTTTAATATAATCTCGTCCTTCTCGGCTTGATAAATTTTATCAATCTTGCCGTGGACAAGCTTTTCGTTAAGCTCCGCCACAACGGCGAAGGTTACACTTACGTCGAATTTCATTTGTTGTTCCTCTATTTCCTTTGAAATATCAAATTTTAACTTTTCGGGTCCGTCCCGAGGGCATATGCCTTGACAGGCGGTCATTAAGGGCTCTGCCCTTAATGATCCCGGTCGCCTATGGCGGCAAACGCCAAAAAACGGCGATTATATAGGAAACTCCTCGCACAAACCGCTTCGGAGGGCTAAATCTCTAAGCAGTAAACTGCTAAGAGCTTTATGCCAAGTCGGCGACGTTAAAAGCATTGGTTAGCGTGCCGCGTTCGCGGTAAATGAGACTTAGCTTGCGCATTATGCAAGCTGTAGCCGAGTTATCCAGCGACCAACGGGAGTCGGGAAAGATTAGCGAGATGTAGCACTGCGCTCGTTGCACAGGGCGCTTTCGCTTCTAGATTTCTTCGTCATTTTCCTCTTCCTCGTCCACCATAACATGATTCATAACTCGTATCGGTACATTTTCTTGACCGGTTAGCGGTACACCGAATTTTTGCCCCATTTCCCAAAGGGTTCCGTCGCTTCGAAGCGCGAGAAAATGCGCGCCGCTTGCCGAAATTTTAACTACATCACGGAATCCGTCCAACCGCCGCGGATTCGGAAGATTGCTGTTCAGCGCATAGTCGCCCAAAACGCCGAACTCGTTCATGCCCCAGCCCCAAATGCTTCCGTTTGATTGAATCGCAACCGCAAACCTGTTTCCGCTCGCAATCGCAACGACATCGTCAATATATCCAAGCCGTGTCGGCGTTTCGATTCGCTCGAACCGCACAGCCTCGCCGTCGGGGCGGTCTTCAAACTCCATCACTTGCCCCCACATGTAGACAAACCCATCATTCGTCACCGCATACGCGCTTGTCGCGCCCGCCGCAACGGCTTTTACGTTGTCAATCGCAAGCCGCACGGGAGTGCCGACACTCGCGCCAATCCCGCTTCCAAGCTGACCGGTGCTGTTATCGCCAATCCCCCAAACCTCGCCGTTGTCCGCCAAAATCAGCATAAACGTCGGGCCCGCGGCAATATCGACCACATTTATATCAAGCCGTTCAAGATATCCTTCGACTCCGCGGATATACGCCCTACTGTCACGATGTAAAACCGCGAAATGACGACTATTCACCCAAATATACCGCACATTTTCAAGAGTTTCGAGTCGTGTCGGCTCCGGTAAGGTCGTCGCAAGCCGCCCTTCCCAGTTTCCGCCCCAAACCCACACGGTTCCGTCCGTTCGCACAACGCCGCTAAAGTCACGCCAGCCGAACACGGCAGAAGCGTCGTCAATTCCGGCAACCTTTCTCGGCGTCGCAACCCCTTCGCCGATAAATCCCAGTTGCCCGTCGGCGTTGCTTCCCCACGCCCAAACCGTGCTGTCGTCCATTATCGCCAAGCCGTGTCCCTCCTGCGCCGAAATCGCGCGCAAATACGGCGGATATGCAGGCTCCAGTTCAACGATTCCGTTGTATTCCGAACCACCGTTCCGCGAACACGCGCAGTTGCTCACAACCACCGCCGCAACGGTGACGAACAGCAGTATCAAAATCACTTTCACTCGTAAAGACATTTCGTTAACCTCCTAGGTTACCTCAATTTCCATATTGCTCGTAAACGTAAGGCAAAATCGCCCACGTCACGTCGTCCGCCGAAATTATTCCGGTGTGAATTTCCGGACGGATTCCGGCGTGCGCCTTACCGCAAGGGTGATTCGGACAAGCGGTTTCCTTAGGAAACGGCTTACGGTTCGGCTTCTTTTTAATAAGTATCATTTTTTTGACTTCTTCCAAAGTTTCCAAATCGGCAATAGGAATAAGCATCCATTTTCCGTCGTGATAAGTTTTACTGTCATCGTAAATATTTTGTATCTTTTTCGAAAAATTATTACGTTGTTCCTCAAATTTTTCCCGTTCCGTCTTGCCGAAAATCACAAGAAAATCAAACCTGTCCTCTCGTATGTAAATAGCTAAAATCGTTTTTCCGCCCCGACGAAATTTTAGCTCATCTTTGCCGTTCCCCACTTCGTCCGCCGCATATTTCCCGCGCATAAACCGCATGGTTTCCTCGCTGACTTTTTGTAATGCAGTATTCAAATCTACACACCCTACCTAAAATATATTTCCTTCCGCTCAATCGTCACGCTGTCAAATTCAAGCCCCAAAAACCGCTCAATCTCCTCCGCGACAACGCTCGGCTTCAAATTCATCTCCGAATTCGCGGCAAGCAAAATATTGAACATCGCGAACTGCGGCGTTTTCGCGACAAACTCGAATTTCGTGATATATTCAATCATATTTACGACCTTTTCGCCGCGCTTTGTACGCTTGGTAATCAGCACCTCGTCGCGGGAAAGAAGTTCCTCGATTCTCCCAACATCAACGCCGCCGGCATGTTCGATAGTTATATCATATCCCGCGCACATAAGGTCCCGCGCCTTGTTGGTGGGAATTCCAACCTCAATCACCGATAAATCGGGCGGCAGAACTTCATTAAGCCGCTCTTGAATCGTCTCCCGCGGCAAATTTTCGGTAAATTCCATATCCACAAGCTCGCAAACGCTTGTAACGCCGATTGGAAGCGGCAGTAAAAACGTAATACTCGGATGCGGATTAAATCCCTCACTGTACTTGATAGGCAGTTTCGCCCTCGCAATCGCGCGGATAAAACAGCGCAGCAAATCAAGGTGGGACACATATTTACCATTTCCCGTTTTGGAAAATTTTAATCTGTACTTTGTCAAAATGCAAAACTCCTTAAACTTTTGAATTTACAGAAAACAAAAGAACCTAATAGAGTTTATTATAATTTATATATCACAAAAAGTCAAGTAAATTAAGACGCGCCCTAGACAAACGAACTCAAGTGTGGTACAATTCGGTTACAAGACATTGAATCAGCAAAAAGGAGCAAACATACATGAAAAAACGAGCATTAATAAGCGTGTCAGACAAAAACGGCGTGTTAGAGTTCGCAAAAGAACTTGAAAGTTTGGGCTATGAAATCCTATCCACCGGCGGGACGTATAGCGCGCTGGTCGCCGGCGGAGTTGCCGCAATCGAAGTGTCAAGCGTGACCGAGTTTCCCGAATGTTTGGACGGACGGGTGAAAACCCTGCACCCGGCAATACACGCGGGAATTTTGGCGATTCGCTCTAACGATAAACATATGTCGAAGCTTTACGAATTGGGAATCGATACAATCGACATCGTTGCGATTAACCTTTACCCGTTTAAGGAAACCATACTGAAACCGGGCGTCGAACTTGCGGAAGCAATTGAAAATATCGACATCGGCGGACCGACAATGCTGCGCGCGGCGGCGAAGAATTATCAAGATGTCGCGGTGGTGATCGACCCGAGCGATTATGGAAAAATCATTGACGAACTTAAAAACAGCGGCGAAATAAGCTTGAAGTCCAAGTTTTTCCTTTCATATAAAGTATTTGAGCATACCGCACATTATGATACGCTGATTGCAAAGTATTTGAGAAATAAGATTTCCACAGAAATGATGCCGGATACTTTGTCACTCACTTTCGAGAAGGCGCAAGACTTGCGCTACGGCGAGAACCCACATCAATCGGCGGTTTTCTATAAGGAAGTCGGAGATTTCGCCGGCGCGCTGACCGCGGCGGAGCAGTTGCACGGCAAGGAATTGTCGTTTAACAATATCAACGACGCGAACGGCGCCCTGGACGTTATTAAAGAATTTGACGAGCCGGCTGTTGTTGCGATAAAGCACGCGAATCCTTGCGGTGTTGGAATTGGCGCGGATATTTACGAAGCTTATACGCGCGCATACGAGGCTGACCCTGTTTCGATTTTCGGCGGAATTATCGCGTTGAATCGAGAAGTTGACGAGCGGACAGCTGAAGAAATCAATAAAATTTTCGTGGAAATTGTGATTGCTCCGTCCTATACGACGAGAGCACTTGAGATACTTACGCAAAAGAAAAACCTGCGAATATTAAAATTACCGGGAATTGCGGTGAAGAATGATAAATCTATGATAGATATGAAAAAAGTCGCGGGCGGATTGCTGGTTCAGCAGTTGGACACAGAGTTGTGGAACGACGATGATTTAAAAGTTGTAACCGACAAATCGCCGACGGACGAACAGATGCAAGCATTGAAATTCGCAATGAAAGTGGTGAAGCATACGAAATCTAACGGAATTGTGCTGGCGACCGATAAGCAGACGGTCGGAATCGGCCCCGGTCAAACCAATCGAATTACCGCGCTTAATTTGGCGATAAATTACGCAGGCGAGCGGGCGAGCGGTGCAGTTTTGGCGTCCGACGCGTTTTTCCCGTTTGACGATTGCGTCCTGGCGGCGCACAAAGCGGGAATCGCGGCAATTATTCAGCCCGGCGGCTCGATAAACGACCAAAAATCGATTGACGCGTGTAATCAATATGGAATTCCGATGGTATTTACCGGAATGAGACATTTCAAGCATTAAAACATTAAAATGCACCTAACGTGCGCAGGCTCTATTAGCTATGCGCACGTTGGGTGCAACTCTTTTATGGTTAAGAAAATATCTTAAAAGGTCCTCTTTCATCTTCAACAATCCAGTCACTAAAATATTTCACCCAAATTGTACAGTCTTCTTCAACGATAAAAATTGCGTTAAAATCGAAATGACTACCCGACATTCCTCTAAAGCCACCTATCAACACTTCAAGCGTTTCCACATTAGGAAAAGTCGCGAATGTTCTAACAAGCCCCATTGTATTAAAATACGCTCCTGTCGAGCCTTGTATGAAGTTTGTTAGCAAAGTTTCAAACTTTAAATCAATAATCAAGTGTGTTCCTTCATACCAAAAGTCATCAATCAAGTGTGTGATTTTTTCCCTAACGTCTTTAACCATATTATCCCGAGAGATTACCGCAGGCGTATATACCCAAAAATTTGCCATAGGATCGGAATGATAAATTCTTACATCAAAATTTTCAGAAATGTTCCGCATTTCTCGTACTGCCGGAGGAACTAGCCTTTCGTGTGTCTCTGCCATTGATTCCCGCCATAATTCAAGCATTTCCTCCATATCTAACGTTTCCGCAGTTTCCTCCTCTTGCGATTCTTCATATTCCTCATCTATCGGTTCTGCTGAATATTCATCGCCACCAGCACATCCGCTTACAGCTAATAAAACTAACGCAACCATTAAAAAAATCGCTATTTTCTTCATTTTCCAATCCTCTTTATCGCCTCAACCAAAATTTCCCATTCACATTCTTCCATAACACGCTGTTGCAGGCTCTGCGGCGTATCGTCCGAACGCACTTCAATCTCCTTCTGCAAAATTATCTTCCCTTCGTCCACACCTTCGTTCACAAAATGCACCGTCGCGCCGGTTGTTTTCTCGCCGCTTCTTATAACTTCCTCGTGAACTTTCAATCCATAAAATCCCTTGCCCCCAAACTTCGGAAGCAACGACGGATGAATATTTATAATCCTCCCCGCGAATTTCGACAGCAACTTATCGCCGACAATACTCAAAAATCCCGCCATAACGATTAAATCGACGTTGGCGCGTTCCATATGCCCGCAAATTGCCGCGTCAAATTCTTCTAAATTAACAAAATCCTTGCGCGAAATCACCGCCGCGGGAATCCCATGTATCAAAGCGCGCTCAAGCGCGTAAACGCCCGGTTTGCTTGACACAACCGTGGCAATGGAGCAATTCTCAAGCTCGCCGCTTTCAATCGCGTCGATAATCGCCTGCAAATTCGTCCCACCGCCGGAAACCAAAACGCCTATTTTCATATTTTTTCACCCGTTTCGTAAATTGTAAACTAACACCTATCGAATTTGGTTATCAATAATATGTTTTCTCATTTCCGCTAATTTTTTAGCGCCTGCAAATGTTTCGGCGTCTGGATTTGTCGTTTCCTCCTAGACGTCAACACTCGCAACGCGTTCAGCAGGAATCCAACCGGTAACGCCCTCATCATTTTCCGCAAACAACCATGCGCAAACAATTTCTCGAACTTCCAAAACATCGCCAACCACAGGGGTTAACTCTGTCGGGTTATAGTCCCGCGTTAACTTCCCGTCACACACAAAAATTGCCGGCACATAAGTTTCATGCCCGGCAATCTCACAAGCGTGCCAACCTGAAAATTCGATATCTTCCTCATTCTCAAGCATAACCGGCGTTCCTTTTTCAAAGTCAGGAAATTTCCCTGGAAATTCCCAACGTGTGGGACGCGTTACTTTTACTTTAATAAAAAAGCCTCCATTCGCGCCCTATGCTCGCCGTTTTTTAAGCCTAACTAAGTTATTCGGCATCTTCGTTTTCATCTTTGAATTCAAAATCAAACTCGATTTCCTCGCCGCAACTCGGACATGTTGCCTCGTCCTCAAACGCGTCCATATCAAGCACAACGCTCTTCTGACAAGTCGGGCAAACAAACTCGAATTGGTCGTCCTCGCCTCCGTCGTGGTCAAATCCGCACCCGCAATCGGCGACACAATCGCAATCCGAAAGAATTTCCGCGATTTCGTCAAGCTCGCCGTCGATTTGTTCAACGCAGTCCGCCAAAAATCCTGTCTCGCCGTCAAGTGCGTCAACACTTTCAGCGATTTCTCCGAGAAACTCAATCATAGTAAGCATAAGTTTGCTCGAATCCGATTTCTCGTCAAGTTTCATTCCGTCCGCAAGCCCTTTAATATATGCGGCTCTCGCAGTTAAGTCACTCATGCGGTTTCCTCCTTTTTATCTTTAATATCAAATTTTGTTAGGATATGCGCCTGCGGGCGCAGGCATTTTCGGGACCGTCCCGAGGGTTTATGTCACTGATTCGGCGAAAACCGCCGAGGAAACGACATAATGTAATGCCACGCGCTAAAGCGCGGGCTGGCGTTACCGGACGGGCGACAAGGCGCAATACCTCATAGTGCCTCGCTCTGAAAATGGGTTTTTAGGGCAAAGCCCTAAAAACCTGCGCCCGTCGGGCGCAAACCTATGCGGCTGTCGCCGCAAACGGTCTAAGGCGCGTTGCGCCTTACGCTCGTTCCATATACACGCCTTCGCGCGTATCAACCCGAATCATATCACCCTCGTTAATAAACATCGGAACCTGAATCACCGCGCCAGTCTCAAGCGTCGCGGGCTTGGTAACATTCGACGCCGTATTCCCCTTAACGCCCGGCTCACTCGCAGTAACCATAAGCTCAACAAACGTCGGCGGTTCAACCGCGAAAATGTTGCCCTTATACGATACGATTTTCACAGTCATATTTTCTTTCACAAATTTCAAAGCGTCTCCCAACTGATCTGCTGTCAACGGAGTTTGGTCATACGTTTCAAGATCCATAAAATAGAACAGTCCGCCGTCCTCGTATAAGTATTCCATATCCTTGCGCTCAATATGCGCTTTTTCCACTTTTTCGGTAGGGTTAAAAGTTCGCTCAACAACGCCGCCGGTGATAACGTTTCTAATTTTCGTGCGCACAAACGCGGCGCCTTTCCCCGGTTTAACGTGCTGGAACTCAATTACCTGAAACACTTGTCCCTCAAATTCAAATGTCATTCCATTTCTAAAATCGCCTGCTGAAATCATCGCAAAAACCTCCAAATTGTTGAATAAATTGTTTATAGATATAATTTTACATTACTTTCCGAAAAAATGCAACACAAATTTATAAAAAAAGCCGCATTGCGGCTTTTTTATTAATACAAATTTTCAGTGTTGCTTAATCTTCGACTTGCAACGGCATAAGTCTTATACTATCCAATCTGCCGTCAGCATCATATAAAACAACGATTACATCGCCCACTTCAAGCGTGGATAACGCAACTTGTTCTTCGGTATCAGCGAAACCGGTGGTTACCATCGCGTTACGCGGAAGCGTAATTTCTCTAACCTGTCCGGTACGACGCAATGTAGGAGCCTCACCGCGGATTACCGCACCCTCGGGCGCGTCCGCGATTCTAATGCGGTCAGTTTCGGCATCCGCGCCGGCAATGCGCTGTCTTACAACGTATTCGCCGTCCGCGATATCCTCAGGTTCGTACAAGTAATCCTCGTCATGAATATGAATATCGTCATCTTCGTCACGGATGACGGTTACAGCTTGCCCGCCGCCACCGCCGGTAACAAAGCGACCGCCGCCCATTTGCATACCGCCCGGCATTTCAACCATACGAAGAAGCAAGGTGCTTCCGTCGATTTCAGCAACCTCACCGATAATATGCTCATTCGGACCCATTATATCTCCGTCGGCGTTTCCGCCGAAAATATCGGTAAACAAGAAAAGTCCAACCGCCACAAGCGCGATGATTATAACAATAGAAATAATAACCTTTTTCATTGATAACACTCCCTTGTAATAGTACAGGGGACGGCGTTCTCGACGTCACGCAAAAAACTAAACGGGGCGTCGAGGACGCCGTCCCCTACAATTTATTATGATTTTACTTTCTCAACAAGCGCCGTAAACGCCGCCGGATCAGCAATCGCAATCTCAGATAACATTTTCCTGTTGATTTCGATTCCGTTGTTTTTAAGTCCGTTCATAAAACGGCTATAGCTGATTCCGTTCATTCGTGCCGCCGCGTTAATACGAGCGATCCAAAGCTGACGGAAATTCCTTTTCTTCTGTTTTCTATCCCTGTACGCGTACGCAAGCGATTTCATAACCGCCTGATTGGCGGTTTTATATAATTTACTCTTAGCTCCGCGATAACCTTTCGCAAGCTTTAAAATCTTCTTATGTCTTGCGCGGGTAGTAACCGCGCCCTTAACTCTTGCCATGTTTATTTCTCCTTTCGTAGTACTTGCGTGAAATTACGCAATCTTTTGCCTAAAACGCTCGGTCGGGTATCGTATATACACGCTCCCTCCCGTTTTAGACAAAATCTTACGTAATTTGACACAAGTTTAAAACTTGTTGATTTGCGTGAAATCACGCGACCTTTTACGACACACGCTCGCCGTCGTTCGCACAACGATGCACGCATTCTTTCGCAAACTTGATTTTTCTTTTCGAACTTTACTCACGCAATTTGACGCAAGTTTAAAACTTGTTAGTTTGCATGAAATTATGCGCCCTTCAGCTGAAAACGTATATACATACTCTCACCTGTTTTCAACAAAGTCTTGCACAACTTTATGCAAATTCGTAAATGCTTCGGTTTATTTGCCCGATGGCTAACCCGCTCTAATGCCAAAAAACACGGCATAAGACCGGCTAAGTCCCTGGATAATTCGACTACGATTTTGCGCAATTCATCAAAATCAAGTCTTATTTATAAGGTATCATAGCCTTTACATTCTTTTCATCAGCAACGGCAACATAGCCGCCCGCTCTTAGATGACGCTTAGTTTTTGTGCTTTTCTTATTCAAAATGTGACGTCTGAACGCTTTGCTGCGCTTAACTTTTCCGCTTTTCGTAAGGCTGAAACGTTTTGCGGCGCCTTTGTGTGTTTTAAGTTTTGACATTGTCCTTTTCTCCTTTCGTGGGTGTTATAAACATAATCATTTGCCGCCCTTCAAGTTTCGGGCGTTTTTCAATGGTTCCCGCTTCCGCTTCCTCAATCATTGAAGCAAATCTAAGCAAAGTTTTCTCGCCTAACGACGCGTGAGTAATCTCCCGCCCGCGGAACCTGAGTGAAACCTTAACTTTGTCGCCCGCTTGCAGGAATTTCAGCGCGTTACGAAGCTTCGTTTCCAAATCGTGTTGGTCAATATTCGCGGAAACCTTCACTTCCTTAATGTTGACGATTTTTTGATTCTTCCTCGCTTCTTTTTCGCGTTTCGCCGACTCAAACTTATACTTGCCATAGTCGATGATCTTACAAACCGGCGGTTTCGCGGTTGGCGCGATTTTGACCAAGTCTAAATTCAACGCCGCCGCGCGCTCTTGCGCGTCATTAATCGAGACGACCCCCAACTGTTCGCCATCAGGTCCGATTAAACGAACCTCCCTATCGCGAATCGCTTCGTTAATTTGCATCATATCTTTTTTAGCGATTACCTAACACTCCTTCCTATAGTGTTTGCGTGAAATTCCGCAACCTTCCGTCGAAAACGCTCGCTCGGGTATCATACATACACGCTCGCTCCCGCTTTCGTCGAAATCTTACAAAATTTGACGCAAACTTAGTTTTTACATACAAAAAATGCGAATAACCAAAAGTTATCCGCATTAAAATAAACGTTTATGTGCCCTTTTGCTATACTAAGCTAAGGGGAGAAGCGGATGACTTCTGCTTTACCGACATATTATACACGCAATTACAAACTTTGTCAAGAGCTTTTTGTTAAAAACTTGTAAAAATTCGTTATTCGACAAAAAAGGTTGATTTTTTGCCTGCTTTCAAGTATAATAATTA
Organism: Oscillospiraceae bacterium; assembly: GCA_009780345.1. Lineage (GTDB taxonomy): Bacteria > Bacillota > Clostridia > Monoglobales > WRAG01 > WRAG01. The sequence continues at coordinate 29,827 of WRAG01000008.1, read as the reverse complement.
TTTGTAGAGGCGGCATTTTGCCGTCCGTCGAAAGGAGATACATATGAAAAAAATCATTTCCGCACTACTGATAATTCTGATATTTATACATATCACACCGGCGTTCGCGGCGACGTCGAGCGAAATTCAAGTGATCCTTAACGGCGAACGCGTGCAATTCGATGTTCCGCCGATCATCATAAATGATCGAACCATGGTTCCGTTCCGCGCGATATTTGAGGCGTTAAACATGGAAGTTGAATGGTTTGAAAATGTTCAAACGGTGCAAGCGTCGAGAGAAGAACAAGCCATTCGTTTGCGAATAGGAATAACAGAAATGGAAATCGTAACTCCGGTGGTTTCGTCCGACGGACGTACGATTTTTACTCCATACAGAACGGTTCCATTAGACACTCCGCCGCAAATCATAGATAATCGAACGCTTGTCCCGCTTCGAGCCATTGCGGAAGCAACAGGCAAAGACGTAACCTGGACCGCCGGGAATCGCACGGTTACAATACAGCCGCCGCGCTACCCTCGAACCCTTACGTCGATTGTAGGCGAGCCGGTCGCGACTCTCGCGCAGGCGCAAGCGTGGGCGACAGACCGCAACGCGCACCAACGCTTTATCGACATCGCCGAAGTTTATTGGTATTACGGCGAAATTTTCGGAATCCGTCCCGACGTTCTCTTCGCGCAAGCGGCGAAAGAGACGGCGTTCGGACGTTTCACCGGCGCGGTTTTACCGAATATGAACAACTGGGCGGGAATCAAAGTCAGACATTCGGTTGCCGACGAAACCCACGACCATGAGACGTTCGCAACGCCGGAAGACGGCGTTCGCGCGCACTTTAATCATATGGCGGCGTATGTCGGAGTTCCGACGGTGGGAAGAACTCACCCGCGGTTCGACCTTGTTATAAGCCTCAATTGGGCGGGAACATACGTATATACCGAGCGGCTCGGCGGGCGGTGGGCGCCCGAAGCGACATACGGATACAGCATCGTTCACGACTTTCTCGCAGGAATGATTGCAAACTCCGAAACGCCGCGCGTGAAAGTCGTATATCTCAGTCCGTCAACGCAATTCTACAACCGTTACACCGGAGTTGACACCACCGAAGCGGACGAAATGATCGCCATTGCGAAAATTGTCGCCGAACAGTTTGAATCACACGGAATTATCGTCGTAACCGCCGAACCGCGTGAAGGAATTTCGTTCAGATACTATCTGCCCGAGCGTGCGTATGAAGCGCGTTCGGTTGGCGCGGACATATATGTTTCGCTACACTCTAACGCGGCAAACGGTAGGGCGACGGGAACCGAAATTTTCTTCCACCCTCGAATGGCGAACAGCATAGCGCTTGCGCAATACATATATGACGAAGTGAATGCTATAACGATCAGTGAGGGGCGCGGTTTGCGGGACGGAATCGAGCGGAATTTGATGGAAATCCGCCTGCCGACCATGCCTGTCGTGCTTTTGGAAGTTGACTTCCACGACGTCGAGGAAACCGCGATTTGGATTACCGAAAACCACGAACAAATCGCAACCGCGGTAACAACGGGGATTTTACGGTTCTTTAATATGTACCCGATAGGGAATAGCTAACAAATAGGAGTGATTACAATCAATAATATAAAAGATATCAGCCTCGCGCCAAGCGGCGCGCAAAAAATCGAGTGGGTGCGAAAGCACATGCCCATCTTGGCGCGAATAGAAAGCGACTTCGCAAAAACTCGCCCGCTTGATGGCGTTCGAGTTGCGATTAGCGTTCATCTTGAGGCGAAAACCGCGCGGCTTGCGTATGCCGTTCGCGCGGCGGGCGCGGAGGTCGCTGTTACGGGGTGCAACGTGCTTTCAACACAAGATGACGTCGCCGCGGCGCTTGCGGCGGACGGATTTGCGGTCAACGGTTGGTATGGCGCGACGGAGGAAGAGTACAAGCAGCATCTTATAAACACGCTGGAAATCAAACCTCACGTTATCATTGACGACGGCGGGGATTTGTTGAACCTACTCGACGAGCGCCCCGACTTAGGCGAGTTCTTATGGGGCGGCTGCGAGGAAACGACGACAGGAATCGTCAGAATCCGCGCGAGGGAGCGTGATGGATCGCTCAAATTCCCAATGATTGCGGTGAATGACGCGAATTGCAAGTATCTGTTCGACAATCGCTATGGCACGGGGCAGTCGGTGTGGGACGGCATAAACCGCACCACAAACCTAATCGTGGCGGGCAAAACCGTGGTTGTTGCCGGCTATGGCTGGTGCGGCAAGGGAATCGCAATGCGTGCGAAAGGGCAGGGCGCGAAGGTCGTCGTGACCGAAATCGACCCGATCAAGGCGATCGAGGCGCATATGGACGGATTCGACGTCGCTCCTATGCTTGACGCGGCGGCGGTGGGTGATATTTTCATCACCGCGACGGGCTGTAAGGACGTGATTCGGCGCGAACATTTCGAGGTTATGAAATCCGGCGCGATTTTGTGCAACGCCGGACATTTTGACGTCGAAATTTCGAAACCTGATTTGGGAACCGATTCGGTTGACATAAAACCGAACATAAGGTTACATAAAATCGGTGAAAATAAAGGCAAAGAATTATGTCTACTCGCAGATGGGCGATTGGTAAATCTCGCCGCCGGAGACGGACATCCCGCCGAAATTATGGATATGAGTTTCGCGATTCAAGCCCTGTCGGTTGCATATGTGGCAGAGAACCGCGAGAAGTTGGAAGCGAAAATGTACAACGTTCCGCGCGAAATTGACGAATACGTCGCGCGATTGAAACTTGCGGCAATGGGGATTGGGATTGATAGTTTGACTGATGAGCAGAGGCAGTATTTGGATGGGGCGGAGTCCTAGTTTTGCCGCTTGGCAAGCGGCGGGCTGTCTTGCGCTGACAAGCGCATATGTGAGGCCGCTGCCGCATGGTTTTTAGGGCTTTGCCCTAAAAACCCATTTTGCCGTTGCGGCGGCAGGAATTGCGCGGGCGCGCGCGGCGCGGCAAGGACCAGTCCTTGCCAATCCAGCAAACTTTTGCGCGCCAAAAGTTTGATCAAAAGCGCCGCGCTCACGCACGTGCTCAAAAACTGAGCACACGTGGCGCGGAACTGAGTGCAATCAACTCGCCTCTGTCTGAATAATATCTCGCGCTTTTAGGCGCGGATCGGTCTCGAACGAGCGCGGCGTTTTATCTCTCTAGTCTTTCCGCGAATGCGGCTCGCTAACCCAGCTTTTCTGTCGCCGGCTTTGGCGCAAATCACCGCCTTTTGGTGTTTGCGTCCATAGGCGACCGGGATTGATAAGGGCAGAGCCCTTATCGCCCCTGCGGCAGCAGAATGCCCACAGAGCCTAGCTCTGAATAAGGTCTTTAACTGAAAAATAATTTTAAATTCGAAAAGGAACGAAAAATTATGAGTGTTTTAATAAAAAACGTCGGCATCGTCACGCTTGACGATGCCGAAACGGTAATCAAACAAGGGTTTGTTGGTATTTCCGGGGAAATGATAGACTATATCGGCGAAGTTGCGCCTAGCACGAAATATGCACGAACCATCGACGGCGCGGGCAAGGTTGTTATGCCCGGGCTTGTTAACGCGCACGCACATTCGGCGATGACGTTGCTGCGCGGATACGCGGACGATATGAATTTGCAGGATTGGCTTGAGAAGAAGATTTTTCCCGCCGAGGACAAGATGACTGAGGATGACGTGTATTGGGGCAGTGCGCTTGCGATTGCTGAAATGATAAAGTCGGGGACGATTGGGTTTGCGGATATGTATTTTTTCTCGCGGAAAACCGCTGAAATCGCCATAGAGAGCGGGGTGTACGCCAATATCGGCGGCTGTGTTATCGGTGGCGACGATGACTGTAAAGCGGATAACCTTTACTTGGCGCGCGCGGCGGCGTTGTATAAGGATTTCCACGGTTCGGCGGACGGAAAAATCAAGGTAGAGATCGCGCCGCACGCGGTGTATACTTGCAGTGAAAAATACCTTCGGGCGACGGCGGAATTAGCTGATACGCTTGGGGCGAGCATACACACGCACCTGTCCGAAACCGAGATTGAGAATATAAATTGCCAAAAAACGTATGGCGTGTCGCCGACCGAACTGATGAATCGGTGCGGCATTTTGAATAAGAAAACAACCTGCGCGCATGGGGTTTGGCTGAGCGATAGTGATATGGAAATCTTGAAATCCAACAACGCGACGGTGGTTCACAATCCTGTCAGCAATCTAAAGTTGGCGAGCGGAGTTGCGCGGGTCGTGGATATGCAAAACCGCGGAATCACCGTCGCTTTGGGCACCGACGGCGCGGCGAGCAATAATAATTTGGATTTGTTTGAGGAGATAAAGCTTGCGGCGATGTTGCACAAGGGCGTTACGCTGAATCCGACGGTGTTGCCGGCGAATGAGGTGCTGAAAATGGCTACGACAAACGGATATCTGGCGCTGGGGCTTGAAAATAGCGGAAGTATCGAGGCCGGCAAGTACGCAGACATGATTTTGCTTGATTTTAACAAGCCGCATCTGACGCCGAATCATAATACGGTGAGCAATATCGTTTATTCGGCGAACGGCGCGGACGTTGATACCGTTATTGTTCGCGGCAAAATTTTGATGGAAAATCGGGAGCTGAAAACCCTTGACGAGGAAAAAATACTTGCGAAAGTTAGCAGGTTTATGGTATAATTTGAATGGGTGATTTGAGATGAAACATGCATTGAAGAAATTGATTTTTATTATTGCGATTGTTGTGATGCTTGCAATATCGCTGATAGGATGTTCGGGCGAAAACATTGATACTTCTGTTGTTGCGCAAATCGACTCTGATTTGGTCGGTGAGTGGGTGATGGTGGGTACCTATCGTGATGGAGAATTTTTTGTGCGTGATAACTGTGATGAAGTTGTAATTTTTAATGCCGATGGCACCCGATATGGAAGATCTAAGGGTGAATGGTGGAGTTCCTATTGGTATTCCTGCTCCGGAGAGTGGTTTGGACTTGGCGGGATTAGAGATAGTTCAACAGGCGAGTGGCGACGTCCGCAAGTTGACGAAATGCGTTCTCGCGGTTATTATCATATATCAGATGGGCGACTTTATATGTATCATCAATCTCCAATGGATTCAGCAAATGTTTTTGAAAGAGTGGAAAATTTTAACTAACTTATAGGGGGACTAGATTATGAGCAATTCAGCATACAAAGCCGCGGGGGTTGACGTTGAGGCGGGCTATCGCGCGGTGGAACTTATGAAATCTCATGTGGCGAGGACAGTTACAAGCGGCGTTTTGTCTGGAATCGGCGGTTTCGGCGGGCTTTTTGAGCTTCCGAGCGGATATGATACGCCCGTTTTGGTTTCGGGAACCGACGGCGTTGGAACCAAGCTTAAACTCGCGTTTATTTTGAATAAGCATGACACGGTGGGGCAGGATTGCGTCGCGATGTGCGTCAACGATATTATTTGCAGCGGCGCGAAGCCGCTGTTTTTCCTTGATTATATCGCATGCGGCAAGAACGAGCCGGAGCGAATCGCCGATATCGTAAAAGGAATCGCGGACGGTTGCGTGCTTGCAGGTTGCGCGCTTGTGGGCGGAGAAACCGCTGAAATGCCGGGGTTTTATCCTGCCGATGAATATGATATGGCGGGATTTTCGGTTGGGATTGTCGAAAAAAGTAGAATTGTCGATAATTCGACGGTTTCGGCGGGTGATGTGTTGATTGCGTTGCCGTCAAGCGGCGTGCACAGTAACGGGTTTTCGTTGATTCGCAAGGTTTTTAACATCGGCGAGGATAACGAGAAGAATTCCGAGCGGTTGGCGATTTATTCGGAAGAGCTTTCGTCTACAATCGGCGAGGCGCTTTTGACTCCGACGAGAATTTACGTGAAACCGATGCTTGAACTGTTGAAAAAGGTGAATGTGAAAGCGATTTCGCATATTACCGGCGGCGGGTTTTATGAAAATATCCCGCGAATGTTGCCGAAGGGCGTTCGCGCTAAAATTGACGCGGCAAGCTTTACTGTTCCGCCGATTTTTAATATTATCGCGGCGAGCGGAAAAATTTCGGAACGAGATATGTATAACACCTTTAACATGGGGCTTGGAATGATGTTCGCGGTCGCGAAAGGCGACGCTGATTTGGCTGTTGCTACCCTTGCGGCGACGGGTGAAACTGCCTACGTTGTGGGCGAGGTTGTTGCGGGCGACGAGGGTGTGAATATATTGTAGTTTTTTGCGTCCTGCGGCGGGGTTAAAAGAACTTTTAGGATATGCCCGATAGCATATTAAGTACTTACTCGCGGCGCGTTTTTTGTTGCAAACTTGCCTGCTTTTTCAACGAAATTGCAACGATTTCAGCGGGGAATTTGTACTCCGCTGCCGAAAAATGAAATGGAACCCCAGTCCTGCAAAGGCGGGGTTCCATTTTATTTAGTTATATTTCAATTCGCAGTTGCATTGCCTTCGACAACGTAACTTCGTCAGCGTACTCCAAATCTCCGCCGACAGGGACGCCGTACGCGATTCGCGTAACCTTGATTCCCAGCGGTTTAATCAGTTTCGAGATATACATCGCCGTCGCCTCGCCCTCGAGGTTCGGATTGGTCGCCATGACTACCTCTTTGACCGTTCCGTCGGCAAGGCGAGCAAGTAGTTCCTTGATTCTTATGTCTTCCGGCCCGATGTTTTCCATTGGCGAAATCGCGCCGTGCAAAACGTGATAAATCCCTGAAAATTCGTGGGTTTTCTCCATCTGCACAACGTCTTTGGGGCTTTCCATAACGCACACGATACTCTCGTCGCGTTTGTCGTTGGCGCACAGCGCGCAAACCTCGCCGTCGGTGAGGTTTTGGCAGATTTTGCAATATCGTACGCTCCGTTTGGCGTTGACGATTGCGTCAGCCATTGCGAGCGCTTCCTCTTCGGGGAGTCCGAGCATGTAAAATGCCAAGCGTTGCGCGGTTTTGTGCCCGATTCCGGGGAGGCGTTCGAACGATTCAATTAGTTTCGCCAGCGGCGCGATGTAGTAGTCCATGGGGGTATCTCCTTATTCTTCTATTCTTTCGAGGATTAGTATGCTATCTCTATATTGTAGTAAATCAGTCAATATAAGTCGGTTATCTGAAAACTCATAAGAATACTCTTCAAAAAAACGTGGTTGTTCAATATTATGCATGGCCAAAACACCAAAATGAAGCGACCAAGGAAATTTTCTGGTAAACCCTCTTCCTGCTCCTAACCCATATTCTCCACTATTAAAATAGCTATACCCTTCTCCACCAGGTAAAAAAGTGAATTGAAAGACATTCTCAATATATCGAAACTCACCATTCCATATTTGCGCTATAACATTCCACTGCCCGATTATGGGGTGTTCCATAGGTGCGTCGGTGATATAAACCGTGTTTGTATCACCATCGAAACTCGCGTGATAGCCCAACGCCTCCGCGATTCCGCGGACGGGGAGAAATGTTCGGCCGTCCAAGATAAACGGCTGCGAATCGTCGTCGAAGTGTTGCGGTTCGCCGTTTACGACGACGTTGACGCCGTAGAATACCTCGCGGAGCGCGCCGCTTGCGAGGGTTAGCGTTGAGATTAGCAAAGTCGCCGCAAGCAGACCGGCGAGGAAGCATCGAACCTTGGTTTTGAACATAAAATTTTCTCATTTGTATGTGAAATTTGGTACCCTTGGTGTAGGGGCGGCATTTTGCCGCCCGCCGGCGAGGAAATTATTCCCACGGGCGACAGAATGTCGCCCCTACATGGTTTGTTCCTACTATCGCTCAAACCTAAACGGCGGTTGAATATCCGCCATAAAATCGCGATAGTTCGCCATGTGTTGCCGGGCGAGGCGTTCCAGGTCGCCGCTTCGATGGTATTCGTTTACGAACTCGGCGAATTTGTTCGCGAATTCGCTATCGCTGCGGCGAAACGCGATGTAGAACCGCTCGGAATCACGGCTTATGATAGGAAGCCACATAATTTCACGGTCATTTGTACGCGAGCCGAAGCTAATTGCGACGTCAACAGTGCCCGACTTTAGCGCGCGAAGCGCATCGCGGTCGTGGATTTCGTTGAAATCGGCGGTTTTGCCTTGCGTTTCAAGGTATGCAAGCATCATGTCAATTCCGACATTCGCGAGCGCGGCGTTGGTGCCGATTACCGCAATCGCAACGTTGTTCCGCTCGCCGAGCGGAGCGAAAACCGCGGCGACAGAACAGCCGCAAGCGCATTCGGGCGTACATTCTTCGGCACACTCGCAATCATTTCCGCCGTTGCGTCCGAGACAGCCGACAAGCGAAACTGACAACGCGAGCACGAAGCAAATTGACACGATAAGTATCTTTCTTAAATCTTTTTTCACAAAAATCCCTCCGAATAAATATGATTCTTACATATCTATTCGGAGAGTTGTGTTTGTATTACTCTGTATCTAGATTTTCGCGGGGAACGCACAATTTTAGGATTGCCTGATAAATTTCGGTGGCGTTTTCCTTGAAATGCTTGGAAACATTGGTGGCGACGTCTTTATCGCCCACGAAAAGTTCCATATCCAAAAGGGTGATTCCGTCGTCGGTGATGTTGCAGCTTAGCGAAAATTGTCCCGCGCTGTTGATTGGCACGGCTTCGCTTGTGATCGCCGGCGGACTGATTAACGTATCGAATTTTATGTTTCCGATTGTGTCGTCAATGGATTTTCGGATGCTTGACGGGATTCGGCTAGTGAAGAATTCCACCGCCTCGTGCCCTTTCGAGGTGAGCGCATATTTTTCGCGATTTTCGGTAAACGTTTTCGCCAAAAATTCGTCGTCAGACAGCTCGCCGAACTTTTCGGTAAGCGTAAAGTAATCTAATATTTCGTTTTCCCACGTCAAAACAGCGTTGAGTTCCTCAAATGGGATTGGCGTTTCATACCGCCAAACCGTATATAAAATTATGAACTTTATCTCGTCATTTTCGAAAAAGTACATTTAACTCACCTCCGAATCTGGATTTTTGCGCCCTGCGGGCGCGGGTTAAGGCGCAAAACTTACGCTTTATGCTCAAAGTATATGCAAACCACGCCGACACCTGAGTGCGTAACGATTGTCGGGCCTATGCTTTCGATTTGGATAGATTTCGGTCCGATTCGCTCTTCGATCAGTTTAACCAAAAGGTCAAGTTTCTCACCGCCGCGCGCGTGCGCCACATAAATGTCCTTATCCTTTAGGTTGTCCCCTTTTTCTTCCATTATTTCAACAAGCTTCACAAGGCTCTTTTTCGAGCCGCGCACTTTGTCCATTACCTGCGTTAGTCCTTCGTTAACCCACAGAATCGGCTTGATATCAAGCAGGTTGGCAATTACAACCTTTGAGCCCTTGATTCGACCGCCGCGTTTAAGCTGCGTCAAATCGTCAACCAAAAAATACGGCGTGTCGCGTCGGGTCGCGGTCATAAGATATTCGATGATTTCTTCTTTACTTGCGCCGGCATCACGCATTCTTGCGGCGTTTACAACCGGAACTCCGATTCCGACGCAAAGTTGCTCTGAATCAATAACTGTAAGGTCTTTTCCTTCGGCAATCAACTCTTTCGCCGCCATGTTCGCGACGTTGTTGGTCTCGCTTGCCGCGCCGGATATTGTAACATAAATTACCGCGTCGTACTTCTCGAGCATTTCGCGGTACGCGTTCGCAACAACTTCAGCAGGCGGCTGCGACGTTGTCGGGAAATCCTCGCTGTTTAGAATTAAGTCGTAATATTCCTCGTTTGTGATGTCAACGCCCGGCGTGTAGGTCACGTCATCGATTGTCGGGCAAAGCGGAATAACTTTTATGTCGTATTTTTTTTGCCATTCCTCTCTGATATCTGCTGCTGAGTCAGCGATAAATCCGATTTTCATAATTTTTCCTCCTCTATGTAGATTTTATTTTATGTTTTTTTCACGCCCAATGGGCGCGGGTTTTTTCAGAGCAAGGCTCTGTGGCATTGTGTCCTGCCGGACGGGCGACAAGGGCTCTGCCCTTGCCAATCCCGGTCGCCTATGGTCGCAAACGCCGTCGCAACAAACTCCGCCTGTTCATTTTCGGGCAAACAACGCCCGAAAAGCTCACATGCTCCGTTGTTGCTCCTTAATCCCACAACGTCCACTGCGTTGGGACGTCGCGGGAGCCCTGGCGATTTGCGCCAAAGCCGGCGACGATAAAATCATTGGTTAGCTAACCGCATACGCGGTAAATGAGACTTAGCTTACGTATTTTGTAAGCTCTAGTCGAATTATCCAGTAAGCGTAAGCGAGTCGGGAAAGACTAGCGAGATGAACCGCTAAAAATGTGCAAACATCTACGCATCAGTTTAGTTTCTACGGCGGCAAAAGCCGCTGTCTTAAATGAAAATTCGTACCGCGAGCCGTCAACCATATCCAATCACACTTCTTTAAAAAACAACTCGTGTTCTTGGATGGTTTCCCGACTCCCGTTGGTCGCTGGATAATTCGACTAAGCTTTTCAAAAAACGAAAAGCAAGACTCATTTATGACAGGGGTGGCATTAACCGGATTAAAAAACCAATCCGGATGCCACTCCCTAAAAGCGCGAGATATTGTTTGGATAGAGTGCTATGTTTACATTAACTTTCGCCCGCGGTTCCGCCACAACGGTTTTTGTTGTGGTCGGGGAGGGCGATGGTTTGGCATAAATCTCTTAGCAATTTATTGCTTAGAGATTTAGCCCTCCGAAGCGTCTTGTGCGAGGAGTTTCAGCTTCTTTTGCCGTCAAAAGTTTTTCGGGGATTGAGGCTGAACCGTCCAAAACTTGTTTTGGCTAACGGTTCGTCCTTGAGGACTTCCCAAGAATTCAAGGCGCTTTTTGACGCAGAATGATTGGATGAAGTCTACCGCAAGGGCTACGATTAGCCCTTATCGCTATGCGGCAGCAGCCGCAACGCCCTCGGGACGGACCCGAAAAAAGCCTGCCGCCGCAGCGGCACAAATCGCGCAAATCATGCGCCCCAAAATTTCCTATCCAAACTGCGATACTGTATTGCTTCGGCGATGTGCGGAACTTCGATGTTATCGCTGCCTGCAAGATCGGCGATTGTACGCGCGACTTTTAGGATTCGATTGTGCGCGCGGGCGGATAAGCCGAGTTGCTCGAATGCCGCTTTCAGTAACATGCCACACTCGTCGGAGAGTGCGCAATGTTCCTCCATCATGTTCGGTTTTAGCTGAGAATTAGAGTAAATATCGCTGTCCGCGTAACGCTTGCGCTGGATTTCACGCGCGCGGTTGACACGTTCGCGGATTTGCGCGGATTTTTCCGAATGATTGGTTTTTTCGAGGTCGTCGTACTTCACCGCCGCGACTTCGATATGTAAATCAATGCGATCAAGAAGCGGTCCGCTGATTTTCGTCAAATATTTCCGCCGTTTCTCGTCGGGGCAACTGCACTCGCGCGAATTATCGCCAAAATAACCGCACGGACAGGGATTCATGGACGCGACAAGCATAATGTTGCAAGGATATTGAAGCGTTCCGCTTGCGCGGGAGATGGTTACGACGCCGTCCTCAAGCGGTTGGCGCATAACTTCCAGCGCGTCTTTGCGGAACTCGGGAAGTTCGTCGAGAAACAGCACGCCGTTGTGCGATAAGCTGATTTCACCGGGTTTTGGATACGCGCCGCCGCCGGATAAGCCGACCGCCGAAATTGTGTGATGCGGATTTCGGAACGGGCGGGATTTCGCGATTGGATTGTCGGAGGACAGCAAACCCGCGATGCTGTGGACTTTCGCGACCGACAATGCTTCGTCGAACGACATTGCGGGAAGTATGGACGACAATCGTTGGGACAGCATAGTCTTACCCGAACCGGGCGGCCCGATCATTAGGCAATTATGTCCGCCCGCCGCCGCGACTTCCAACGCGCGTTTCACGTTTTCCTGCCCCTTAACATCAGCGAAGTCGAAATTGCCGAAACCGCTGTCGCTGAATAGTTTGTCGATATCGACAAATACGTTGTTCATCACATTGTCACCATTAAAATGCTCTAAAATTTCGCTTAAATGCGAAACGCCGAAAACTTCGATTCCTTTAACAATCGCGGCTTCTTTCGCGTTTTCTTGCGGGACGAACACCTTTTTGATTCCGTTTTGATATGCCGAAATTACCATAGGAAGCACGCCGTTCAGCCGCCGAATCTCGCCATCGAGCGACAATTCGCCGAAAAAAGCGTACTCTTGCGGATCGTCGATAAACAACTGCTCGGAGGCGCACAAAATTCCCACCGCGATTGGAACGTCGTAGTATGCGCCTTCTTTTTTCACGTTCGCCGGCGCGAGATTTACGGTGATTTTCTTACTTGGAATCTGAAGTCCCATATTTTTCAGCGTCGCGCGGATTCGTTCGCGGGATTCTTTCACCGTCGCGTCGGGAAGCCCGACCATTTCGAACGCGGGTAAACCGGTGGAGATGTCGACTTCCACCGTTACGATATAACCGTCGATTCCCAAAACGCCGCAACTGTTGATTTTCGCTATCATTTATTTCAGCCTCCCAACATGATAAATGTATTTTTGTTTTTAATTTGTTAAAGTCACATCTCTGTGGGATTAAGGTCGCTCTCTGTAGAACTGCGGCAGCTGCCGCATAGCGACAAGGGTTTGTTGAAACCCTTGTCAAGCCCCAGTAACGGCAGCCCGCACGAAGTGCGTGGCAATAACCTTATGCCGTTTCCTCGGCGGTTTTTGCCGAATCAATTTTTTCACAAAAAATTTAGTAAAACTTGCGGCGCAAACGCGCTTTCGCGCTATCAAAAACGCGCCGTTTATTGAGGACTGCAAACAATATCCTCTCAGTTAAGTACCTACGGCGGCAAAAGTCGCAGGCTCGACTGAAACGGCGTTCGCACTCGCTAGTCTTTCCGCGAATGCGGTTCGCTAACCCAGTTTTTTCGTCGCCGCTCGCGGCACAAATCGCGATTTGTGCGTTTGTGATCGCCAGGCGACCGGGTAGGGCTCCCATGACATCCCAACGCAGTGGACGTTGTGGGATAGAGGAGCAATACACGAAGTATGCGAGCTTTTCGGACGTTTTTGGTCCGAAAATGAGCTAGCGGAGTTTATTGCGACGGGGCAGAGCCCTTACCGCCCGTCCGGCAGGACACGCGCCCTCGGGACGGACCCGAACAATGGGTTTTTAGGGCATAGCCCTATAAACCGTTCGCCAATACCTTCTCAAACAAAATCCCATCTCGCGTAGTAATTCCGGGATACTTCACCGTTTCGGCGATTGCGGCGGAGACGAAGTTTGCCGCCGTTTGCGCGGCAGCTTCCAAACTATCGCCGTGCAGCAAACGCGCGGACAGCACGCTTGTAAACGTGTCGCCTGTGCCGTGGAAAACGCCTTGCGTGTATTTGCAGTAAATCTTTTTCGCCGCGCCGGTTTGCTTATCGTAAATGACAACATACATTTCGTTATCGTCGCTCATAACGCTTGTGATAACAACCTGCGCCGCGCCCAAATCGGCGAGTCGCTTCGCCCAACTGAACACCAAATCGTCGGAAACCGCGCCGGTTACGCACTCTTCGCCTAAAAGCAGCGCGGCTTCGGTAAAGTTCGGCGTAATTATGCTTGCGTTTGCGACTAATTTCCGCATTTTTTCAACCATTTCATCGGTCATTGTGGAATACAATTTTCCATGGTCGCCCATAACGGGATCGACGATCGTCAAAAGCTTGTCGTGCTTGAATTTTTCGATAAAATCAATTAAAATATCGACCTGCCGCGGGGAACCTAGAAATCCGCTGTAAATCGCGTCGAATTTGATGTCAAGCGACTTCCAGTGATCGATTATTTTCGGCATATCGTCGGTCATATCAAGAAATGTATAATCGCCAAATCCGCCGGTGTGCGTGGATAGAACCGCCGTCGGCAGGGGGCAAACTTCAATTCCCATTGCGGATAAAATCGGCAATACAACTGTTAGCGAGCATTTGCCGAATCCTGATATATCGTGAACCGCCGCGAGGCGGGGAATAATATTTTGCATAGTAAAATCTCCTTATAGTGGGACGCCGTCCCCTACATATTCTTCATTCTACCATAAGTTTGGACATATTGTAAAGAAATTTCGAATAAAATTTCATTGGGAGGGAATTATGGTGCTTAATTTTCTAAGGAAAAATCGATTTGTTTTATCAACGGTTGCGGCGGGCGTTGTGTTTATCGCTGTTATAATAGGATTTCACAGTATAGATAGCAGTTTGAACAGAAAAATTGTTGAGTACATAGAAAGTTTCGGTTGGCAGATTGAGCAAACGCCGATTGAAATTTCATATTTGACTATTCCTCGGACGTTTGACGCGGTTTTTGAGAATTATAATTTATATCAAAAAGAGGCAGGGCTCGACCTTTCCTCTTTTAAAGGCGCGCGCGCCGTTCGATATTCATATAGAGTGCTGAACCATGCTTCAAGCGCGGATTTTACCGTGCGCGCGAATGTGATTGTTGTGAATCAAAAGATTGTCGCGGCGGATATTAATTCGAATGATTTGGGCGGGTTTATGCACGCGATTAATGATGTTGGATTGTTAAGGATACCTTAACGATCCTTTTTTTCCGCTGCGGCGGCAGGTGTTGCGCGGGCGCGCGCGGCATAGTGGCGACGGTTTGGCATAAAGCTCTTAGCAGTTTACTGCTTAGAGATTTAGACCTCCGAAGCGTCTTGTGCGAGGAGTTTCTTCATCTTTTGCCGTCAAAAGTTTTTGCAGATGGCTGTGGATTTTGCAAGCAAAATCTTACGCCCCTGCACTTTTCGGCTATAGATTGCAAACTACGCAATCTAAGTCTCAAATGCGGGGTTTGTGGCTAAACCGTCGAAATCTTGATTTCGCGAACGGTTCGTCCTTAAGGGTTGGGAGTGGCTTCCGAATCCGTCTTTGGGATTCGGCTAATGCCACCCCTGCGAAAACTGCCCGTAAGAGCAAGGCGTTTGGTGCCGTAGCTCGAACGGTTGCAGTTGACCGCCCCAAGAAAACAAGTCGCCTTTTGACGAAGTTTGATTGGTTGAAACCTACTGTAAGGGTATTCGGTAACGGTAGCCCGCGCTTTAGCGCGTGGCAATTACCTTATACCGTTTCAACGGCGCTTTTTGCCGTTCTAATACCCTTAACGACTTTAATGCTCTAGGGCACACCCTAAAAGATTTTAAGCCTGCGCCGGCAGGGCGCAAAAACCTACTCCACTACCTTAATATACTCCACAGCTAAATCCTCTGTCCCTGTAAGTTGGCAACCTTTTTCTTTCGCGTATCGGATGTAGTCTAAAATTTCCGGGGTAATCTTTTCGCCCGGAGCGAGGATAGGGATTCCCGGCGGATAGCACATTACAAACTCGCCGCAAACCTCGCCTTCGCTCTTTTCAATCGGGATTTGCCGTAAATTTGAATAAAACGCCTGTTGCGGCGGCATTGCTACTTGCGGCATGATATATTCAAGCTCGAACATTCCCGATTTATCTTTCGAGTAAAGCCGCTTAATTTCGGCGAGGGCGGATAAAAGCCGTTCCAGTTCCAATTCCCGGTCGCCGCCGGAGATGATCGCCAAAATATTGCCGATATCGCCGAATTCGATTTGAATTCCATATTCATCGCGCAGAATGTCGTACACTTCAATTCCCGCAAGCCCGATATCCCGCGTGTATATCGACAGTTTTGTTAAGTCGAAGTCGAAAACACTATCGCCGTCAACCAAATCCTTGCCGTATGCGTAAAAGCCGCCGATTTGGTTGATTTCTTCGCGGGCATAGTTTGCAAGTTTCAGCGTTTTAGCGAACATTTCCTTACCATTTTTATAGAGATTCTTCCGCGCGAGATCGAGTGACGATAACAGCAAGTAGGACGCGCTTGTCGTTTGCGTCAGGTTGATAATTTGCGCCACATATCCAGTGTTGATATTTTCGCCGCACAAAAGCATGGAGCTTTGCGTAAGCGACGTTCCTGTTTTGTGCATACTGACTGACGCCATGTCGGCGCCTGCCTTCATTGAGTTTATCGGCAGATTTTCGCCGAAGTAGAAATGCGTTCCGTGCGCCTCGTCAACAAGAACCAGCATTCCTCTCTCATGCGCCAGTTTTACGATATCGGATAATGCCGAGCAAATTCCATAATATGTGGGATTGTTGACCAAAATCGCTTTCGCGTCAGGATGGTCGTCCATCGCGCGGCGAATATCAGAAATAGACATACCAAGCGGTATGCCTAATTTTTTATTGATTTTAGGGTTTATGTAAACCGGGATCGCGCCGCAAATGACAAGTGCGCCGATTACGCTTCGATGAATATTTCGCGGCAGGATGATTTTGTCGCCGGCTTTACATACGCTCATAATCATGGCTTGAACCGACGAAGTTGTGCCGTTTACCATGAAAAACGCGGCGGACGCGCCGAATGCTTGCGCGGCAAGCTCGTGCGCCTCTTTTATAACCGAAATGGGGTGACAAAGGTTGTCAAGGGGTTTCATGGAACTTAAATCCGCCTTTACCGCCTTTTCGCCTAAGAATTCGGTGAGTTCTTTGTTTCCGCGCCCGCCTTTGTGCCCGGGAACGTCGAAATGCACCACGCGGTTAGATAGTTGTTCTTCCATTGCCTCGTAAATGGGCGCTCTGTTTTGGTTTGTCATACTTTTTCCTCTGTCTTAATAAATGTTCGCACCGCTGAAAATCTCTATCATCTCGCGGCGGAGATTATCGGTGATGGATAAACGCTGCTTCGGCGAGATTTCGTAAACATCTTTGTTAAACAGATAATTTTGCAGTTCGATCTCTTTAATCAGCATTTTCGTATGAAAAATGTTTGATTGATAAACGTTGACATCGATTGCATCATATTTTGTAAGGGTTTCGTCCATTATATAATCTTGAATCGAGGTAATGTCATGGTCGATGTAGCATTTTTTACCCTCCACGTCGCGAGTAAAACCGCGAACGCGATAGTCGATGGTCATTATATCCGAATCAAAGCTTCCGATTAGATAATCGAGCGTTTTAAGCGGCGAAATGGTTCCACACGTCGCAACGTCGATGTCCACGCGGAACGTTGCGATTGAGTTTTCGGGATGATATTCGGGGAATGTGTGGACCGTTACGTGACTTTTGTCAAGATGCGCGTGAACGGTGTCAGGCAAAAGTCCGATTCCTCGGTTGCAAGACTCGTCGATGTTATCTTCCAAAACTTTTTCTTCCGCAAGCAGGATGTTCACCGACGCGCCGGCGGGTTCGTAATCCTGTTTCGAGATATTCAAAACTTGCGCACCGATCATTTCGGTAACGTCACACAATATTTTGGTCAAACGCTCGGAATTATACTGTTCGTCAATGTAGGCGATGTAATCCTTTTGTTCCCTCGCGCTTTTGGCATAGCAAACATCGTAAATATTAAAGCTAAGCGTTTTTGTAAGATTATTAAACCCATACAACGTCAAACCCTTATTCAACCCTAACATCACTACCTTTCGGTAAATTTTACATTGGAAAGGGCATTATACCATATAATTTACCGTTTGTCTATATGTTTTTGAATTTTCGGCAAAAAGGCTATAATTGCCGTTTTGCAACGGTAATTATAGCCTTTTATTATGCTATTGCGCTAACTCGTCAAAAACCTAACTTACTTTAGGCCTCTCTCGTAAGACTCGATCATTTTTCTAACCATTTGTCCGCCGATAGAACCCGCTTGACGTGCAGTTAGATCGCCATTGTAACCCTCTTTAAGACTAACTCCTACTTCTGTTGATGTTCCCGCTCCATCTTAAAGAATTACTCATTTGCCGCAAGCGGCAAATCTCTATAACGGCAGTCCGTCCGTAGGACCCGGCAATTATATTATGCCGTTTCAATGGCGCAGTTTCCATTATTTTCAGAACTTTGTTCAAGTTCGCCTATGAATTTATAGTAAATCTTCACTTCTTGCTCAAATGGTGTTGTGTCCGGATGCGTGAGCTTCTTATATCCGGCAGGCAATATTCGTTCCCCGATTACGATTTTGTCGACAAACGCAAGCAATATATCCCTATCAAGCGTTTCAACTTGGCTGTGTTGTTTTACCAAATCGAAGAATTGTTCGTAACTGTCCGCCACGCTTGAAGCGTCGTCCACTTGCTTTGTTAGTTCAAAAATCGTTTTGTTGAGCGTTTCGGTTTCGATTGCAAGTTCTTTCGTCATCCTCGCAAGCCGTTCATCGTCAATTTTGCCCTCGGCGTTATCGCCGTAAAGTTTAATCAAAATTTTGTCAATCGCTTCAATTCTAGCCTGCGCTTTGTTGATTTGGTTTTTGATATTTTTTATATGTGTGTCACTTCCAAGGTTGTAAATTATTTCATCGACAAATTCGGCTTGTTGCTTGTCTGTCATACCAAGTAAGCTATTCAAATCATGCCGCACAAGTTCAAGCAAATCAGCATAACGAATTCTCGTTCCCGGACACGCATTAGCAACTCCTTTGCGATTTCGTGTGCAAGAGAGATACCAATACTTTTCTCGCTCGCCTTTGTAGACCGTCCCCGCAGAGCAAAGCGAATATCCGCAGATGTTGCATTTCACAATCCCCGAAAAGATACTTTTACGAACATGGTCGTATTGACGATAATTGCGAGTACCTTTGCCGAGATTAAGCTGCGCCTTGTCGAAAATATCCTCACTCACTATTGCAGGGTGCGTGTTAGATGAAACAATCCAATTTTCTTGCGGAATCGCAATTTTCTTTTGCGATTTCAAACTTGCTTTGCGAGTTTTTCCGAGAATCGTGTGTCCAAGATAGACTTTATTTTTCAATATCCGCTTGACTGTTGTGTAGTTCCATTCGTCCGACGCTCTCGCCGCACCTTTCGCGTTAAAATCGTCACGATATAGAACACGATACTTCAACGGCGGAATTATTCCATCTTCGTTCAAGTCAAGCGCAATTTTTCTCGAAGAATCACCGCTTGCTGCTTGTTTGAATATCCTCGCTACAATCGGGCTTGTGTTTTCGTCAAATATCAGCTTTGTCTTGTCGTCAGGATTTTTCTTATACCCATATGGCGGACAAGCGCAATATTCGCCGTGTTCACGTTTACTTTTCAGAACCTCTTTGATTTTTCTAGAACCATCGCGTAAATACGCTTCGTTCATGGCAAATCGAAAAGGATTCATCGGATTGTCGTCAAGGTTATCAAAACCATCGTGAGTGGCTATATACCTAATATTATTTTCAGGAAAAAATTGTTCGGCGTAATAGCTTGATTCTTGCATATCCCTGCCCAGTCGCGAAAGGTCTTTCGTCAAAACATAGTTCGCCTTACCTTGCTTTATCGTTTCGACCATTTCAATAAACGCAGGACGATTGAAGTTTCCGCCCGAATAGCCGTCGTCAACAAACTCTTTAAGAATAGTGATTCCATTTTGTTCACAATACGCTCGCACCATTGTTTTTTGATTCGAAATACTGGATGATTCGCCGATGGATGCTTCCTCAACCGATAGGCGATAATACGCAAAAGCCAGCTTTAAGTTATTGTCATTAAATTTTATCATTGTCGGTTTTGCTATCCTCCTTTGGCAACCGACCCACGCTATAATTTTAGCATATTGCAGTCAATTTGTCAAAATTTTTTCTTTAAGAATTTGTCGTTTGATAATTTCTTTCGCAGTTTGCGATTTTATGAAATCACGTTTGATAACATATGTTGCGTTGTTAATTTTCACAGTTTTTTGTCGCAAATTTTTTCACCCCATAATATATAATTCCAAATTTTCCTATTTTTATACTGTTACCTATCACCAAAATCAATTCCCTTCTTTTTCTTTATTTGTCGAGTTTCTCTCGCCTGTTTTTTCTCGTCTTTATCTTTCTTAATCAGTCCGGCAAGCAATTCCTTAACCTTATACGGAAGAATTTATATAAATTTTTCATAAATAGTTGACAAAATATCACATATACTATATAATGAATATGTAACTATATTTTAGTTGCAAAAGGAGCAACATATGAGTAAAAATCAAAAATTATTAAAGCGTTTGTTATCCAAGCCGAAAGACTTTACTTTTGACGAATTAAAAACTTTATTATCATCTTTGGGATACAGAGAACACAACGCAGGGAAAACAAGTGGAAGCGCGGTGCGATTCATTAACGAGAGAAAGCACACAATAAGAATACACAAACCGCACCCAAGTCCGATTTTGAAAAATTATTTAATAAATATGCTGATTGACGAGCTTAAAAAGGAGGGATTTGTCAATGAATAATGTTTTAGAACACAACGGATATGTTGGAAAAATAGAGTTTTCTTCTGATGATAATTGCTTCTTTGGAAAAATACTTGGTATTAACGATTTAGTTTCATTCGAGGGTAGTAGTGTTGACGAAATCAAATCTGCTTTTTCAGAAGCGGTGGACGATTACCTCGAAATGTGCGCCGAAAACGGAAAAGAGCCGGAAAAGTCATACAAGGGAAGTTTCAACGTGCGAATTGACCCTGTTTTACACAGACAAGCTGCTTCATTCGCCGCTTTATCTAATATCTCGCTTAATCAATTTGTTGAATCCGCTATTGCTGATAAGGTTTCTCACGCTCATTAAAAATCTGTTTTTTTTTGCAAAATCTATCCATTGTTGGTTAAGGGGAATGCCCGACTTAAGGTCGGTCATTCCCCTTACATAATTATATTTGATTGTCCTTTGTCAAGGTAGTCGGTTGTATTTTTTAGCAAATGCAACGAATAATCTCCACCGCTCCACCTTGACAATTTTAGTTTGTGATTATCAATATCGTACCTGTTTCTTCATCCCAATCGACAATAAATCCCAAAGCATATCCTAAATGTCTCAACATAAAATAGTTGTTCCCGCCAATATGATACGCTGTAAAACTTATTTCTTCGCCATTAAGGAATATTGTCGCCGCTGTCGAACTAGCTATTGTCACACCATCGCTTGTATTCACCATTTCACCGCCGATGATTTCGTATGCTTGATTGGTAGTCAACAAAATCGCATTATTTTCGTTGTCCCAACCAACATTGAACTGCGCTGACGTGCCATTTAGGACGTATGCAATATCACGAAGTCGGAAAAAGTTTCGTCCGCCTATATGATACGCTTGAAACGACACATTTTCACCATTTACAAGCACGGTTGCGGCGGTTGGTTCGGCGGGAACGCTTAATTCAGGCGGGGATTCATCATTCCTCGGTTGCCAAACCCAAGTGTCGGCATGAATTGCGCCGTCGTAGTATCGCATTAGCTCGTCTGACCTAAAAACAAACTCACCTTGCGGATTATCAACCGTTCCATCGCCTACATTTTGCCAATAACCTGTAAATTCATCGTTGTTAGGTGCTGGTGGCAATGCAGGGCCTCCTAATGCATTATCTAATATAATAAATCTAATATGTTCACACAATGTGAGCTGACGTAAAGAAGATGCACCTCTAAACATTGAATGCATAAGCGTTACATTACTCACATCCCAATTGGACAAATTAAGATTTGTTATACCGGTTGCTAGATAAAACATAAGTTGCATATCAATTACATTACGAGTGTCAAAACTAGACAAATCTAAATTTGTTAATCTTCTCGCCCCTCCAAACATACTGCTCATACTAGTTACATTACGAGTGTCAAAGCTGGATATATCTAGATTCATTAGACTATGATTTCCTTCAAACATGCCGCTCATATCTGTCACATTACTCGTATCCCAACTTGATAGGTTTAAGCTCGTCAAACCGCTTGCGTCGGCAAATACATCCCGCATATTCACAACATTGCTAGTATCAAAATAATCCAAACCTTCTATTACAGTTAAATTTCTTAAATATGTAAATAGACCTCGTAAAGATTCTCCACCAATAACCGGACCGGTAAAAATAATTCTATAAATATATTCACGGTATTCCTCCCACGGTCCTTCAGAAAAACGCACATTGTTACAGTCCCAATTTATAAAACCTTCTTCCACCACTAAAGTACCATCGCTATACAACCGCCACGGTAGATTGCTACTATTTTCAGTGATAGTATCTGATATATCTGCAGCAGTTCTCGCATATACCATATTTGAAATAAACATAGATATTATAGCAAATGTTAATACCAAACAAATAAATTTTTTAGTTTTCATTAACCAGCTCACCTTTCATATCGCACATATTATATCTCAGCACTTACAAAAAATCAAGAAAATTATTATTCTAAATTGAAAAGTACCGGACGTATAATGTAACGCACAGACACATTCCTATCATTTACCAAAACTTACACATATTGCTCATTAGTAAAATTATTGTTAATCGGAATTCGAGTGTCGAAAAGATTTATTGATATATTTCTTGATGAAATATTAATTGTAGAATGAATATAGTCTCCAACCAAAGTTAGCCATAACGATGTAGGCTCATATATTGCTCTCGTTCCAACTGTTGTGAGTTGCAATATTATCGCCAATCCTATACTTATTACCTTTTCATACCTTCGTTCCTCATGATTTTTAGTTTATACTTTTGATTTCATTTTTTTATAAATTAAAAAGGCCAAGCGTAGCAATATATAACAGCTGCATTCGACATAACCTTTTGTTTATTCGACCAAAAATAACACAAAAAACACATTTTTCAAAAAAACACTTAGTTAATTGTAAATTTTTGGTATGAAATATTATTGGTCACAATAAGTGTTAGCATCTCTGATGTGCTATTGCTTTTGAATTTTTTTGTGCAAGTTTAACATTTTTTATATAAAACATCCGAGTTTGATGCTTATGTAAAAAGAAAATTTGTCTGTAATTTTCATCTGTTCGTTTGTGTCAAACGAACTGCAATGAACTGTTTTATAGTTATGTATTGACAAAATTCGAGGAAAATATTAAAATTCTGTTAATGATTTGTTAACAAAGTGTTAGCGAACCTTAAGTAGCAACATTAATATAAAAATAGAAAGTCACAGGAGTTGACAGCGCTACCAACACCATCAACTCCCTAAGTAATAGCACACCAGAGATGCTAACACTTATTGTGACCAATAATATTATAACCAAAAATTTACAATTAATCAAGTGTTTTTTGAAAAATGTGTTTTTTGTGTTATTTTTGGTCGAATAAACAAAAGGTTATGCCGAGTGTAGCTGTTATAATCAGCTATGTTCGGCATTTTTTAAATTTACGAATCAGGAGGCGATTGCGATGCGATAGTTAGAGGTATGAGGGGGAGAAAACCGGAAAACAAAACCAAATCGAAGGGGAGATAAACAAATGAGAAAGATATTAGTTTTAACCTTAACAATCGCGATGATATTCATGCTGTCGATTGGCGTGTTGTGGGCGATTGCGGACTATGATGATGAGATTACTATTGCTGACGAGATTTTAGTTAGTGAAACTGAAGAAACTTCGTTTGAAGTGGAATTGGATTTATTGACAAGTTTTTCGCCGGACTTTCCGCAAAGAACAATTGAGCGCGACCTCATTGCGCCTGAGCGGGCTGACGCGATTTTAAACGGCGCGTTCGCAAGTTTGGACGAAGTCATGCAAGTTATGGATTTTATCCGTATGAATGAGCGTTCGAATGGTAATGAACGTGATGTACGCTCGTCAAACGAAATTAGTATGTCAGAAATTTATATTCCTGAAAATATTGAAAATTTAATCAACAATCGTATTTTGACGATTGATGATTTAAATGAAAATCTTAATATAATTATGCCAATGGCAATTATGGCAACGAGTGCAAGCGCGGCAACTTTGTCGTATTCAACGCCGATTAATCAAGTTTTCCCTGACCCGGTATTACAACGAGAAATTGCAAGAACATTCACAGGCGGAAATGTTTATGCTCGTATTTCTCAAATACAGTTGGATAGTATATTCGGTATTTTTATTTGTAATCTTTCGAACTCTGAATCAAGAGTTAGAAGCATAGAAGGTATGCAATTTCTTAGTAATATAACGTCATTTTGGGCAGGTAACCACGATATAAGCGATCTTTCACCACTATCCGGGTTAGCTAATAATTGGTGGTCGTCACTTGAATTGGACGGCAATCGCATTTATGATATTTCACCAATAGAGCATTTGATAAGATTGTCGGGGGCATCGATTGGAATTTGGGAGCAAAGGGTTACAAAGCAGATTTTTCGAAGCGCCGCTCAAAATATTATTCGAAATGAACACGGGGATTTGATTTCACCGATTTTAAATAGTATTAGTCCCGGAGGAAGCTATAACAATGGTTGGTTTTCGTGGAATTTACAAGAAAATCAGCATGCTTCATATCGCTGGACTCATATTATAATGAGTCAAGGTTGGCCGAGCGGCATGTTTTCCGGCACAGTAACGGTGGAGATTATAAATATCCCATCCACCACACTCTATCCTGCGGCGAACTTATTTGTCCGGCACGATAGAGGTTTGCAACCGCAAAATGCCGAATCATATCGTAATCAGAACGCAAATGGGCTTATTTGGCATAGTCCTAATCAAGGTAACCAGTTGGTTATAGGTATGGATCATGCTTCAACCAACCAGGAGGGCGCGCATCGCGAAACTTTTGTAAGATTTGATTTGCCTATAGATCCTGTAGAAAGAGCCGCGATGATATATTCGATTATGAACGTTTCGGGCGTCGGCGATGATAAAATAACTTTTAATCTGTTCATAACTCACGCACACGGCACAGCGGTGCAGCGGCATATTGATTTACACTTGCTTCCGGCTGAAAAAGCAGGCTTCGTAAACACTATGTATCCTAGCCGTGCGAATCCGCGACAACTCGGTGCATGGATGAGTGCTTACGACGCGTTTAGGGTAGGAATTACGGCGCGAGAACACTTTAGATATAATATTGTGCGTCCCGACGCGCAATCGGATAGAATATATAATCCGTCGCAGGTTTCGTCAATGATAGTTGATGGTTTTGTTAACTTTGACTTAACAGAGCCGTTGCAAAGATATTTTAGAGAAAATCCTAACGCAAGAAGTTTTGCGTTTGTTTTGTCGAATCTAAGAGGAAATGGTCTTATGATTGCTTTAGCGCATAGAAATTCTACTCCTATGAATCAAAGACCGTATTTATCAATACCGGGAGCTGCTTCGCCTCCGACGGTTCCTGTATCTATAGTTGATCCGACAGTTGATTTATTTATTCGTAGTGATTTGGGGGTAAATGCGCAAACAAGAGCAGAGATAGTGTCAAGTGGACACGGAACGGCTCCGCAACCGGAAAATGCTGATTTGGTAATTGGCCAAAATCATATAGCGACTAATTTAAACGGCGCGTATCGCGAAACATTTATGAGATTTAATTTAAGCATGGCAGAAATTGATGGAATTATAAACGCAAGCGGCAGAGGCAACGACAGAGCGGTACTTAGTTTGTTTGTGACCACTCCGCCGAATCCTTCAGCATTCGGAACGGCTCAGTCGCGCGCGATTAACGTTCGCGTGGTGCCTGATAATGCAATTCGGCGCGGCATGTCTTCCCTTAACGCGTTTGACGCGGGGATTACGGCGCGCGAGCATTTTAGAACGAACCCTGATGCGGTTTCAGAGCATATGTTTTTAAATGGCGCGGGTGAAGTTTATACGCGATTGAACAGGTTTTTCGAAATTGATTTGACCGCCGCGTTGCAGAGATATTTTCGTGAGAACTCTAACGCGAGAAGCTTTGGAATCGTTTTGTACAATTTGGACGGAAACGCGCTTATTGTTGCGGCTTCTACAAGGCAAACTCCGGCGAATGCGAGCAGACGCCCGACTCTTACGGTGCCATTGGGAGAAGGTGGCGCAGCAGGGTCAGAGAAAGAATTTTTGATTACGGTAAATGGAAACGAATTCTACTCTAACATGGCGTCAGGCGGAAGGCTATATAAAAATGGAGACCCAATTTATGAGAACGCAGCGACTTGGCTTGCTTTAGCCGGAAATTATATCTATTTCCGTTCAAGTGGATTAACTGTTTATACGGATGAAATTGGAATTTTTCCTAACAGACTAAAAAGGTGGAATCTTTCTGAAAATCGTGTTGAAGCGATTCGCACAAAGTGCAATCCGTTCTATATCGTGACTGACGGAAATGATATTTTTTACGCTAACTGGAATAATGGCGGCAGGATATACAGGCATTCGCCAAATGGGAGTAGTGTTCTTAAAGTTGACGAAGTCGGTATAAATCTTAGAATAGAAGGCAGTTATCTTATATTTGAAAACGCTCTTAAAAGACGTAAAATTCATAATGTTACGATTTAACGCCGCGAACAAACGTCATGACAAAATTAAAGAAGAGAGGTAAAAATATATGTTGAGAAAAGGGAGAATATTATCACTTATTTTAGCGATTGTTATGATTGCGGGAATAATGCCGGGGCTTAGCTTTAGCGTTGCCGCAAATATGCATAGAGAGATTCCGATGCCAAGCTTTACTCCGTTACAGGATTTGATGGCAGAACGAGAGGCTGAAATTATAGAAGAATATATAACCGAATTAACGGAAGAATTAGAATATATATCAGAAAGTTACGATGAGATTTATTATGAAGAAGAGGAATTTGAAGAGTTGATGGAAGCGTTGATGATTGAGCCTTTCAACGCGGTTGACGGAATGGATATAATTCCGATTTCGATCGCGTCGCCGTTTAACGTCGCAAGTGGGAATAATACGCAGGTTTCGCTTGTGTCAGGCGCATTGACGTATACGCACAACCTGTTTTCCGTGAATAACGGAACAGGTTTGCCGTTTGGGTTGAATATTCAGTACAATTCGTCAGATGCGGCGATTGAGCCGATGAGTTCGCCTGTACAAGTCATGACAGGATGGTCTTTTGGATTGTCATCAATCAGTAGATTGTGGCAAACTACTACGATGTCGTATAGAAAACAGTTGCGACTCGCAAACGGAAGTTCATTCGAATTTGAGGTTTATTACAATACTCCAACTACTGAACCTGATGGTCGAATAATTCGGCTTAGAAACTATAAATTGCAAGATATGGAGCTTCGTTTTATCAGACCTGATGTGACTAGCGTTGAGCAGCATCCCGGCATATACGTATTATCACATAACAACGGGCAACTTATAGAAACGTTTTGTGCTCGTTTCGGAAAACTTTTAAGCGTTGAAGATAATATGGGAAATAGAATTGATTATACATATAGAAGCGCATTGAGCAAGTTTGGCAATGCCCACGCTAACAGCCGTTATCATCCTGCTTTTCAATTTTTGACCAGAATATCTGATAATGCCGGCAATGCTATTAAAATAGAATATATTCACAGCGGCGCGGGCTTTAATCTAAGAATGAACGAAATTAGGATAAGGCTTGAAGGAGCGCCAAACAACCAAGTTATAACTCTTAATTTGGAATATCGGCGATTTAGAGAATGGGGTGAATTTCCCAATCCTCAACTCCGTAATCTACATGGCTATGCGCCGCTTCTTACAGGAATAACGGATGCGCTTGGACATACGACAAGCTTTACATATCATAATTTAGATAACAAAATGTTCAGACCTGTAGAGGGGAGCAATCATCGGCAACAAACAAACAATTTTTTGCTGTCGAGAATTGATTATCAAACCGGCGGATACACCGAAATTGATTATGAATACGATTTAAGGACACGAAGATTTTTTCGAGAGCAAATTAATACCCTTAACGCAATGGCACGTTGGGCTTATAGGGTTTCTGAAGTTAGGGATTCGTCCGGGTTTAGCGTAAAATATGAATATGAAAACGATTTTTCCGGATTCGTTGATGGTTTTGAGCCTGACACTACATTTAATGATAATAATCCACTAATTTCAGGAAACACGCTTGGTTTTATAAATAATGCTGATGGTGGATATGGATATGTTTATAGAATTGGTCGTTTTCACAATCCTGATCCTGACCTTTGGTGGGATCCTGTTTATGACGATACTCGGTTTACTGATTTTACCTATTCCACCACGCGAATACAAAATGGAGTAAGAACAAGAACCACCTTTAACTATAGGCATAATAAAATCAACACGATGACAACATTTGATGTTAATGATGCTAATCATGTTTTGAGAAATCTTACTTTAATAACAAGATATGATTACAATGAGGTTAATCAACTTATATTAGCTAGAAATTGGCGGTTTAATACAAGATTTGCTGACAAAACAAGCGCACAATATATAATATCAAATACAGATAATATAGTTCCGCGTAGTCAAGAATCATGGGTATATTTTCCTGTAAGAAGCATGGTGAAATTTAGAGGCCAAGTGGCACGGAACGGTAGACCAAGGGACAGAACGGCATACAGAGGAAGAAACATATTACTAAGCCATACGGATGTTTTGGGGAACGAAACGAAATATTATTATGGCTATATTCCTAAAATTTTTCCTGAACCTTTGTATAGCAGGAATTATCGCATTTCTGGCTCCCCTGGTACGGCTTATTACACGCCTAATGATATATTTGAACTTGATGAAAACCCGTTTTTTATACCTTTGCGAACGATTCAGTTTGCGCAATTTTTAGGAACGCCGCTGCAATCAAGAGCAATAATTTCAAACGCTCAACAGTTTGAGCAAATTTTTAATCGCCCTGAAGCCGCAAACGTGATAACTACGCAAAACACTTTATTTGCGGTTCCGGGCAATGCCAGGTTAAACAACGCAAGAATAATGTCTATAAGTACCAGGTATAGATCGGACGACGCCGTGCGTACTGTTACAAGAGCATTTACATATTTTGCTGCTCAACCTGGGAATGTAATGACAGAAACTTTAAGCTCGTCGTGCTTAGGAGACATTCGCACAACTACATTTGCTTATGACCCCGCCGGCGTGCGAGTAGCAAGCATGATAACAAACGCGACTAACACAAGCGCTTCTGCTGACTTCACACTTGAGGATGAGCAAGAGATAGAAGTTTCTTTTTTGTACAACCACTTCGGGCAAGTTATAAGAGAAACTGACGCTTTAGGTCGTCATACCCACCATACTTATAACGCAGTTGGTTGGAGAACAAGTACGACTAACCCTGATAGTTCAAATGTTCTTATCGAGTACAGTATTAAGGGCGCAAATGGCGGAGAAAATGTAATAGCTACAATATACAATGGTAGCTATGTTACTTTTGCTTACTTTGACGGTTTAGGACGCCCGCTTAAACGAACCGAACTTGATCAGAGTTGGAATAGTGAAAATGAAAGAATTTTAAACAGATATGTTCACAGACCGGGAAGTCATAATATTGAGAGAGTTTACGACGCGAATGGAAATTTCTCTGTTTTTCAGCATGACAGCCTGAACCGCGTGACTTCTGTCGGTCATTTCCAACATAATCTGCCAAACAATGCTTTGGGGCATCAAAGCATAGTGTACAACGACTTTGAGCGCACGGTTACAGTGTCAAACGCCGGTCACACTAACACAACAACTCATTTTGACGAAGTTGGGCGGGCGGTGCAAAGCGATGTCAGAATAAGTGCCGGCAGGTATGCAACTACCTTAACCGAATTCGATCATATGAGTAATGTGAGAAGAACGAGAAGCCCAATGGAAAAGTGGACAAATTTTCACTACGACCCGGTTGGGCGGCTTATAGAGGTTATCGACCCGATGGAGAATAGGTTTGAGTACACTTACGACGCGTTAGGCAATATTCTTGAGGTCGTTTCCAACGACTTAACAATCCAAACAAACGAATTCGATAATTTGGGGCGCCTTCTTCGCCGCTCGGACGCGCTTGGCATGAGCGAATATTTCGCATATGATGAGTTGGGCAGGCTAGTCGCATCAAGGGATAGAAAAGAACAAGAAACGACGTTCGTTTACGAGCCACTCTCAAATCGG
>WRAG01000007.1 GCA_009780345.1 Oscillospiraceae bacterium | reverse complement strand
CGCGAGATATTGTTTGGTTGAGTGCGCTATGTTTGCACTCGTTTCCGCGCCACGTGCGCTCGGTTTTTGAGCGTGTTCGTGAGCGCGGCGCTTTTGATCAAACTTTTGGCGCGCAAAAGTTTGGCAGATGGCTGTGGATTTTGCCAAAACCGCAAAATCTTACGCCCCTGCACTTTTCGGCTACCGCTTGCGAAAAACCACGCAAGCGAAGTCTCAAATGCTGGATTGGCAAGGACTGGTCCTTGCCGCGCTGCGCGCGCCCGCGCAAAACCTCGCCGCCTCAGCGGCAAAAAGGATTTTCAGGGCAAAGCCCTAAAAACTCTGCGGCAGTAGCCGCACATATGCGCTTGTCAGCGCAAAACAGTCCGCGCCCGCAGGGCGCAAAAATTCAAAAGGAGTGATTCACATGAAGAAAGTACACGTTCTATCCAATTCTCACTTAGACCGTGAACACCGTCATTCGTTTCAAGAAACTCGCCTAATGCTGGTTGAAATGATGGATGACGTTATTGAAATTATGGAAAACGACCCGGAGTATAAGTTTTTTACTCTCGACGGGCAAACCATCGCGATTGACGACTATTTGGAAGTTAAACCAAATATGAAAGAGCGCGTTGCGAAGCTTATCAAAGACGGACGCCTGCTTATCGGTCCGTGGTACAGTTTGGTTGACTGTTACAGCGTTAACCCCGAAAGCATCGTGCGTAATCTTCTAATCGGGCACAAAGTTTGCCGCGAATACGGCGAGCCGATGAAAGTCGGTTACTCCATATTCTCGTTCGGACAAATGGCGCAACTGCCGCAAATCTACGGCGGCTTCGGAATCGACAACATCATGTTCTACAAAGGTTCAAGCGCGAAAGTATTCGAGGAAAGCGAGTTCTTTTGGATCGCGCCGGACGGAAGTAAAGCTCTCGCGACACGTTTAGGCAAAGTTAACAAGCGTTGGAACTTCTTCTGGGACTTCAACATCCCCGTTCTTTTGGGCGGCGACGCTGATTTGCCGGGCTGGGAAGCGAAATTCACCGACGACGACGGGCTTTGCCACCTAAACGACGAGAAATACAACCAAACTAAGTCAACATTGCTTCACCCCGACATTCGCATACGTGAAGAAATGATCAAACCGAGCGTTGAACGATTGTTGAACAACCTTAAAGACAGCGTTTCGGACAATGTTTTCGTCGGATTTGACGGAACAGACTTTATCGCGCCATATAAGGAAATCCCTGAGGCTTTACGCCTTGCAAATGATATGTTGAAAGGCGAAGTTGAACTTGTTTCGTCAACTCCGGGCGCGTATTTCGACGATTTGCGCAAAGATATCGACCTTGGCAAGTTGAAAGAATACACGGGCGAGATGCGCTTCGGCCCTGTCGGTCACGTTCACTGCGAAACAATGGGAACGAACACCGAGCTTAAATTAGCCGACTTTTTCGCGGAAAACACGCTGATAAACTACGCGGAACCTCTGTCGGTTATCGCGAACGCATACGGCGCGAAGTATCCGCACGAAATTTTGGAGCTTGCGTGGAAATATCTGTTCCGCGCGCACGCGCACGACTCGATTCACGGTTCAGGCGATCCGATGATTAAACCCGACAACCTTTACACGCTTGCGCAGGTGCAAGAAATCGCCGACGCAATCGTAAAACGCGCCGTTGAAGGAATCGCAAGCCGTATCGACTACAGCGCATACGACAACGACGACATCGCGCTAACGGTATTCAACACAACACCGTACGAGCGAAGCGACGTAATGCAAATAACGTTAGACTTGCCGGCGGGCGAAAAAGTTACCGACACTTGGATCGAAGACTTAGACGGCAACCGCGTTGAGATTTACAAAATCGGCGAAGAAGACTTCAATTTGCCGATGGTTCACGCGCGATACCGTCCGAAATCGGTATATTCTAAACGTTACACGTTTAATGTCTACGCCGAAAACATCCCCGCGATGGGCTTTAAGTCGTATAAAATTAAACGAACGAAAAGCACCGCGTACTACGCAGAAGCGTTCCCGACAGGCTTTACGCCGTACAAACCAATCGGAATCTGCGGCAACGTTTTGGATAACGGCTTGGTTAAAGTTACAATCCTGCCGAACGGAACGGTTGACGTTTACGACTACGAAACCAAACAAAGTTACAGCGAGCTTAACGCATTCCGTGACGTCGGTTCTTGCGGCGACTTCTGGATCCACCGCGAACCGATGATTAACACCATCATCTCAAGCAAAGCGGCGAACGCACAAATTGAGCTTGTTTCTAATTCGGGCTTGATGGCAACTTACCGAGTGACGTTGACGCTTGATATTCCCGAAGGTTTGGACGGAAAAGTGCGTTCGAAACATAAAATCCCAACCGAAATCGTGACCGAAATCACGGTGAAGAAAGATTCGAAGCGAATCGACTTCAAAACCCGCCTTACCAACCAATCGAAAGATCATATGTTCGTTGTTGACTTCCCAACAGGAATCAACGCGAAAACCGCCGATTGGGAAGCGCCGTTCGAGATTCGCAAGCGCGACGTTGACGCTTGGAGCGATGTGAACGGCAAGAAAAGCGACGAGCTTGAGCGGCAAGCAATGCAAAACTTCTTGAACGTTACCGGCGATAAATCCGCGTTCGCGGTATTCACCAAAGGTATCAAAGAAGTCGGCACAAAAGACGAATACGGCACGGTTGTGACGTTAACGCTGTTCCGCAGCGCAACAAGCACGTTCCCAATTCACAACGACCTATTCATCTCCTTCGACGACGAACCATCGCAAGCACTTGATAGCACGATGGAATTCGAATACGCGGTTCTGCTTCACAACAACGAAGATGTAATCGGTGAAAGCAGAAAGTTCATCACACCAATGCTCTCTGCGCAAGTCGGCGTCAATAACGGCGGTTCAATTCCGAACAACTACTCGTTTATGAGCAAATCGCACAAAGATTTAACACTATCCGCGCTAAAAGCCAACGAGGACGGAAGCTTTGTCGTTCGTGTTTACAATCCGACCGATAAAGAGCTTGCCGATACAATCAAATTCGGAAAAGACATCGCTTCGGTTCAAGAAGTTAGCTTGGAAGAAGTGAAAATCCGCGATTTGGACGTTAAAAACAACGCGGTGAAAATTTCGGTTAAACCATACGCGATCATGACGTTGAAAGTAAGCGTATAAGGGTTAAAATATGAAACAGGAATATCGAGCACGATTTTTGCAACAGAGGAATCAACTTTCATCCCAATTCATCACAGAATCAAGCGCGAAAATTTGCGAACGGGTGATAAAACTTCCTCAATTCTCGGAATGTGACGCAATTTTCACCTATCAAAGCTTCGGAAGCGAAGTTGACACGCAACTTTTGATAGAGCAGGCATGGGACGCAGGGAAAAAAGTATGTATTCCGAAAATTGCCGGCAAACGCAAGATGGATTTTTACTGCATCGAAAAAGGACAGCCGCTTAAAGCGAACAAATACGGCATCCTAGAACCGACCGACGATTGCGAACTTGCGTTTCCGAACAAAAAGTCCATGTTTGTTATCCCCGGATTGGCGTTTGACAAAAATGGCTACCGAATCGGCTATGGTGCAGGGTTTTACGACATTTATCTGGCTGAACGCGAAGTTTTGGCAAAAATCGGAATTTGCTTCGACCTCCAAATCGTTGACGACGCATATCCCGATTCGCACGACATTCCGGTCTCGGTAATCGTTACCGAGAAAAACGTCTACTGACAAAGCATAAAACTCCCCCTTCATGGCAACAATCACTATGAAAGGGGAGTTTTTCATGTTATACGAAAAACCGTACAAAAGCCGCCGCATTTCATTCCTAAATCTCATGATAACGCTATGCTTCATCGCCTTAGCCGCGCGATTGTGGTATATCGCGCACATCGACGGACCATATTTCGCCGCCGCCGCGGTGAACCAACGCCGTCATGACATGGAAACTCGAAACGTACGCGGACGAATCTACGACCGAAACATGCTTCCGCTAACCGAAGCGGAAACAGGACTATCCATCGCCGTTTCCGCCGAAATATTGGAACAAAGCCCGCAATTCACCGCGGAACTTTTGCAAAACCTCGACTTAACGCAAGAAGAACTCACCGACAAAGTCCCGCCCGCAGGTATACGCCTGCTTCCGCTTAACACAATTGACAGCAACTTCATCAACGCCGCCGAGCAGGCGGGAACAAGGATTATCTCCACCCAAAGACGATATTCTGACGCAGGAATTGCCAACCATGTAATCGGCTACAGCCCGCAAAATGACGACACCGCAGGCTTCGGGCTGGAACGCGCGTTTAACGGCATATTATCCGGCGGACGTGAGCGAATCGGCATTATCCGCGACGGGGCGGATGGCGGATTTCCAATCGCCAATCTCGGGCAAGCACGAAGTATCAGCCACGAGCCCGGTGGGCTCCGTTTGACCCTCGATTTTCATATGCAACAAGCGGTTGAATCGGTTATGGACGACCTAATCGAGCGAGGCGCGGTCATCGTCACCGACGTTCAAACCGGCGATATCCTCGCAATGGCAAGCCGCAGCAACTTTTCACAAAATAATTTAAGCGACCATCTGCAAAGCGCCGATGGCGAGCTTCTAAACCGCGCGATTACAGCGTTTGACGCAGGTTCGATATTCAAAATCGTAACCGCCGCCGCCGCGATTGAGCATGGTCTGATAAATGACGATACACACTTCTTCTGCGGCGGGTATATCGAAATTGAAGGACTGCGCTTCAATTGCAACAACCGCTACGGGCACGGGCGCATAACCTTCGAACAAGCGTTCGCGTACTCATGCAACATCCCGTTTTATCGCCTCGGAATGGCGCTCGGCTACGACGTTATCAACGAATATTCCCAAAAATTCGGATTAGACGCGATTGTGCTGAACTACGAAAACTTCGGCGAACAGGCAGGACTACTTCCGTCAAGGCGGCATATTTCAAACTCGCTGCTCGCCAACATGTCAATCGGTCAGGGCGATACGCTGCTAACGCCGTTGCAAGTCGCGAACATGATAAATATCGTCGCAAACGACGGCGTCGCAATATCGCTGAATCTAGTTGACGCGTTCGTTGACAGATTCGGAAACATACAGGAAAACTTTCGAACGAACGATAATCAGCGGGTAATAAGAGAGTCAACCGCGCGAAAGTTGCAGCAGCTGATGAGCAGCACGGTTGCGTTTGGAACAGGCACCCGTGCGCGACCGGAAAACTTCACCGCGGCGGGGAAAACATCCTCCGCCGAAACAGGTTGGATGGAAAATGGCGCGCTTAAAATTCACGCGTGGTTCGCGGGCTATACGCCGGCGGAAAATCCGCGGTTCGCAATCACCGTTTTCGTGCAAAACGGACGACGCGGCGCAACCTCTGCCGCTCCGGTGTTTAAAGAAGTAAGCGATAGACTATTCGCGATAGGAAGATAGAAAAGCAGGCAAGCCTGCACCAATCCCGCGTTAAAAGCTGTGCAAACAATTACCCGCGAGACACAATTGTTTTGCGTAATTTCCTATAAACAAAAAAAGAGCCTTTCGGCTCTTTTTTTAATTTCTATCCTTCTTTACTTTCCTTCATCACTTTGTCAGCGATATTGCTCGGCGCGTCTTGATAACGCTCGAAATGAAGGGAGAATTTCCCGCGCCCTTGCGTGATAGAACGCAAATCCGACGCGTATGTATGCATTTCAGACATCGGAACTTCCGCGACAATTTCGGTAAGTCCGTCCGCTTGTGGGGTCATTCCCATCATTTGCCCGCGCCGCTTGTTTATATCGCCGATAATGTCGCCGGTATAACTTTCGGGAACGTAAATTTTCAAAGTTCCGATAGGCTCGAGCAGCGCCGGGCTTGCTTTTGCTAATCCTTCTTTATAAGCGCCCCTCGCCGCAAGCTGAAACGCCATATCGTTTGAGTCAACCGGATGATGCTTTCCGTCAGTCAACGTCGCTTTAAGTCCAACGACAGGATAACCCGCCAATACACCTTTTATCATACTTTCCTGAATTCCTTTTTCCACGGCAGTGAAGAAGTTTCGCGGAACCGCGCCGCCGAACACCTTTTCTTCAAACAAAAGCTCAGAACTATTCGGATCAGCAAGATTCGGCTCGAACTCGATAACAACCTTCGCATACTGTCCGCTTCCGCCCGATTGTTTCTTATGCGTATATTCGGTGGAAGTTTTCTTGCGAATCGTCTCACGGTACGCAACTCTCGGCGGAGTCAAATCAACGTCAACGCCGAACTTGTTTTTAAGTTTGCTTACAATTACGTCAAGGTGCTTATCGCCCAGCCCCATGATAATCAGCTGATGCGTTTCGGGATTGTTGTAAAACTTGAAAGTTTTATCTTCTTCCATAAGTTTGTTAAGTCCTTGCCCGATTTTTTCCTCGTCGCCCTTGGCTTTCGGAACGATCGCAAGCGCCATATTCGGTTCGTCAAACGCGATTGCCGGGAATTTTACAAAACTTCCTTGCGCGCACAATGTGTCGCCGGTGTTTGTGCCGGACAGTTTAGTCACCGCGCCGATATCGCCCGCCATAAGTTTGTCAACTTCAATCTGCTTTTTGCCTTGCAGGATAAATATTTTGCCGATTTTCTCGTTCGAATCGGAATTTGGATTGTAAAGAGTTGTGTCCGGCGTCAATGTGCCCGAATTCACCTTGAAGTAAGATAATTTTCCGACGTACGGATCGGCAACGGTTTTAAATACAAACAACGACACAGGATCGGACGAATTCGCAGGAATCGCGACTTCCGCGCCGTCTTTGCCGATTGCGAGCGTTGTTTTGCCCTCGCAGGTTGGGAAGTACGCGAAGATTGCATTCATAAGCGACGAAATTCCGAGCGAGTTCACCGAACTTCCGCATAAAACCGGAACAATATCGCCCGCCGCGACGCCGGAGCGAAGCGCGCTGTACGTTTCTTCCAACGTAAACGCCTCGCCGGCGAAAAACTTCTCCATCAACTCTTCGCTGCTTTCCGCAACCGCTTCGTTTATCATTTCACGAACAGGCTCGATTTCGGTTTCCATTCCTTCAGGAATGGACGCGGTAACGGTGTGCCCTTTTTCGAATCGACGCGCCTCGTTTTCAACGACATTGATAAATCCTACGATATTGTCGCCTTCTCTGATTGGAATTTGGAACGGCGCGATACGCTTGCCGTATTTCGCGCGCAGTTGCTCTAAAAGCGCGACGTAGTCAACGCCCTCTTCGTCCACTTTGTTGACAAAAATGATTTTTGGCATCTTCTGCTTCTCGGTATAATCCCACGCCTTTTCCGCGCCGACCAAAAGTCCGGATTTGCCGCTGATTACTATAATGGCAGCGTCTGCCGCGCTAACCGCTTGATTCACTTCGCCGACGAAATCGAAATCTCCCGGCGCGTCGATAATATTATATTTCGAATTTTTCCATTCGCATGCGGCAACGGCGGAAGAAATCGAAAACTGCCGTTTTATTTCTTCGCTGTCGAAGTCCATGGTGGTGTTGCCGTCCGCGGTTTTGCCTACGCGGTCAATTGTTCCCGCGGTAAACAACATGGTTTCCGCCAGCAATGTTTTCCCCGAATTTCCCTGCCCAAGCAGGCAAAAATTCCTAATCTGAGAAGTTTCATATGTCTTCATGCCAAATCCCTCCAGTTAATTTGCGTGAAATTACGCAATCTTTCGCCGAAACTTCGCCTACGAAAAGTCCTCAACGTATAGCCCATACGCCTGCGGCTTTTCGAGGCTTGTTTAGGCGAAACCTCACGCAATTTGACGCAAATTTAAAATTTTTTGATATAGGTATTATTATAACAGAACATCATAAACGATTTAACTAATAAAATAGACAATATTATACGATTTTTTTGTGCAACTTGCACAAAACGAAAAATACTTGCAAAATTTTGGATTTGTGATATAATGGAAAGTGGCAAATTAAGAGCGGCAAGGTTATTCCTCCGTAAGGAGGTGATGCTGCAAAATGATTACATATGGCGAGCTTTTTCAGTTGCTATTGTTGATTGTTAGTATTATCGGCTTATGCCTAAAGCATAAAAAGAAATAGCCGCACCAATGCGGCACGGCGTTTCCTACAAGTTCTATGAATTTCGAGGAACGACCATTCCCATTAGCCGCTCTTATTTGCTATTATATACCATTATTTTAAATTTGTCAATACTTTTTGAGGAGAAAAAATTATGCAAAATTTAAGCCTGCACGAAATTCGCGAAAAATATCTGTCATTCTTTGAAAGCAAAGGACATCTTCGGCTACCTTCTTTCCCGCTTGTGCCGCAAAATGATAACAGCTTGCTGCTTATCAACGCGGGAATGGCGCCGTTGAAGCCATACTTCACCGGCAAGGAAACGCCGCCGGCGCCGCGGATTACAACCTGCCAAAAATGTATCCGAACGCCGGATATCGAGCGTGTCGGCAAGACCGCGCGGCACGGAACTTTCTTCGAGATGCTTGGAAATTTCTCGTTCAGCGATTATTTTAAAAAGGAAGCAACCGCTTGGGCGTGGGAGTTCTCGGTTGATGTTCTTGAACTTCCGGCGGATAAAATTTGGATTAGCGTTTACGAAGAAGACGACGACGCGATTGAAATTTGGGTGAACCATGTCGGCGTTCCTCGCGATAAAATCGTGAAAATGGGCAAGGAAGATAACTTTTGGGAAATTGGTCAAGGTCCGTGCGGACCGTGCAGCGAGCTGTACTTTGACCGCGGCGTTGAGAACGGTTGCGGAAGCCCTGATTGCGTGGTTGGCTGCGAATGTGACAGGTTTGTTGAATATTGGAATCTCGTTTTCACCCAGTTCGACAAGGACGCGGAGGGTAACTATAATCCGCTTGCGAAGCCGAATATCGACACGGGTATGGGACTTGAACGAATGGCGTGCATTATGCAAAACGTGAATTCGCTGTTCGAAGTTGATTCGGTTCGAAAAATCCTCGACCATGTTTGCAAAATGACGAAAGCGGAGTACGGCAAGAACGCCGAAACCGATGTTTCGATTCGCGTAATTACCGACCATATCCGAAGTACCGTAATGCTTTTAAGCGACGGCGTTAGAATGTCAAACGAGGGGCGTGGCTATGTTTTGCGCCGCCTTCTGCGCCGCGCGGCAAGGCACGGGCGATTGTTAGGCGTTAAAAAGCCGTTCCTATTCGAGATTGCGCAAACCGTAATTGCCGAAAACGGCGCGGCATACCCGAATCTTATCGAGCAAGCTGAACTGATTGTGAAAAGCGTGAAAACGGAAGAAGAGCGATTCCTTGAAACCATCGAGCAAGGTTTGGCGATTCTGTCTGACTATATTAAAGCGTTGACCGACAGCGGAAAAACCGTGCTGTCCGGTGAGGACGCGTTTAAACTGTATGATACTTACGGATTTCCGATTGATTTGACGGTTGAAATTTTGGAGGAGTCCAATCTTTCGGTGGATTTAGAAAAATTCGAGGAAGAGATGAACAAACAGCGTGAGCTTGCGCGGTCAAGCCGTGGTTCGCAGGACGAAGCGGGTTGGGACGACGACGCATTCGCCGATTTGCCGGATACCGAGTTTGTCGGGTATGATACGTTTGAGTGCGAGGCGAAAGTTTTGGCGGTGGTCGAGCGAGAGAATGGCGAATTTGATATAATCTTTGATAAAACTCCGTTTTATGCTGAAAGCGGTGGGCAAGTTGGGGACAAAGGTGGAATTTGGATAGGCAAAGACATAACTGTGTCTATGTGTGTTATAGATACGCAGAAACAAAACGGTAAAATTATCCACCGCGCCATAGTTGCTGAAAATGGCAAAATTGCCATTGGGAAAAACGTATTCTTAAGAGCGGATTGGGAGA
This sequence comes from Oscillospiraceae bacterium, assembly GCA_009780345.1. Lineage (GTDB taxonomy): Bacteria > Bacillota > Clostridia > Monoglobales > WRAG01 > WRAG01. Next base: position 57,264 of record WRAG01000007.1, on the reverse strand, counting down.
ATCGCGGTGATATAATCCGCAACCACTCTGCCGCGCATCTGCTGCAAGCCGCGCTTCGTCAAGTTCTCGGCTCGCACGTAACCCAAGCGGGTTCGCTTGTGGACGCGAACCGCGTGCGGTTTGACTTTACGCACCTTGAAGCTATGACTGACGAGCAATTAAAAGAAGTTGAGGGACTTGTAAACGCGGCGATTTTGGCAAACTTGCCTGTCGAAACTATCGTAACCACGCCCGACGAAGCGACGAAACTCGGCGCGGTCGCATTATTCGGCGAGAAGTACGGTGATACGGTTCGCGTGCTGAAAATGGGCGATTTTTCGACCGAATTGTGCGGCGGATGTCATGTGAAGAACACCGGCGAGATTGGGTTGTTTAAAATCCTGTCCGAAAGCGGCGTTGCCGCCGGAGTTCGGCGGATTGAGGCAATAACCGGGTTCAATATTTTGAAATTGATAGGCGATTATGAAAACACGACGACTAAGCTCGCGAAAGTGCTGAAAACACAGGTGAGTGACGTTGTGATTAAGGCAGAAAGTTTGACCGAGGAGCTTAAAGAATCTAAACGAGAAATCGAAAGCCTAAAAGGTAAGATGGCGGCGGCGGAGTCAGACGATTTGGCGAACCAAGCTGAAACGGTCGGCAAAGTTAGCCTGATTGTTACGCGGGTTGCGGACGGACTTGATGTTAATTCAATGCGCGCAATGGGCGACCATTTGAAGCAAAACATTTCAAACTCGGTGATTGTGCTTGTTTCGGTGACTGATGGTAAGGGGAGCATGGTCGCGATGGCAACAAAAGACGCGGTTGAAAAAGGCATACATTGCGGAAATATTGTTAAAGAAGCTTCTGCTATTTTGGGCGGCGGCGGCGGCGGAAAGCCGGACAGCGCGCAAGGCAGCGGAAATGACTTCAGCAAAACTCTTGAAGCATTCAATAAAATCAGGGAGATGGTTGCGAGCGTTTAAAATAAAGGAGGTCGCAGGAGACATGTCAAACGTTTTAAATAATTCGGTGTGCGAAAATGGTGCAGGCGTGCCTGCTTGCTTGTTTTGTAAGATTATAGCGGGAGAAATTCCGTGCGATAAGGTTTACGAGGATGATTTGGTAATAGCGTTTCGAGACATTGCGCCGGTTGCGCCGCACCATATTTTGGTTGTTCCGAAGGCGCATATACCGTCGGCGAACGAGTTAAATGAGGAAAATTCGCAAATCGTGGCTCATATTTTCGTTATCGCGAAAAATTTGGCGGCGGAACTTGGGTTTGACGATAACGGATATCGAATTGTCAACAATTGCGGCTCGGACGGCGGGCAAACGGTGGGACATCTGCATTTTCATATTATTGCCGGACGCGAGGGCGGAAGCATGTATTAAAAAAGAGCCGAAAGGCTCTTTTTTATTATAGTATTTACATTGTTACTTCACCAACTCAAAAATGTTCAAGCGCATCTTCCAACCAAAAACAGCCTATATCAAGCGCCTTGTAAAGTCCGTCCCGCTCCGCTTGCTTGATAATTTTCGACCGCTCTTCACCCTCGTTTGTCATCAAATCAATGGTAACGCGGCTCGCAACCGGCAATCCCATTACGTCGTCGCTACTCTCAACCGTAAACCGCGCGATATACTTATCTTCGGGATTTCCGTAGTAAAGCACGTTTTCGCATCGAAGCAACGGCTTGCCCTTATAGGTGAAAACCTCGTTTTCTTTCTTTTCAACTTTCTTTTTCGCCGGCATAAAAATAGCCTCCTTAAGTTAAATAGTGCCTTAAATAATATCTGCGTCAAATTGCGCGTAAGTTGGCGCAGACTATTCCACACCTAGGTGATCAAAATATCCTTTGATAAATATAAACGGCGTACCTTTCGAGCCGCTTCCGGAAGTCAGGTCGCATAAACTGCCTACCAAGTCAACAATCCTTCTTGGCGTTGTGCCTTCCGATTCAAAGTCAACAGAATCTTTGTTCTGCAAATGATCTTTTATCGCCGCGTCCAACTCGGCGCCGGAAAGGTTCGCGAACCTGCTGTCCGCCAAGTATTTGATCTTAGTTTCCTCCGGCAATCCCGACAAGCCGTCGGTAAATCCCGGCGCGATAACCGGGTCGGCAAGCTCCCATATAAACCCGACAGGATCTTTAAATCCGCCGTCGCCGTATACCAATACTTCTACCGTTTTGCCGGTCTTTTCGCGAATCAACGATTGAACTTCTTCTACAAACTCGAAACAATCTCGCGGAAACAATTTTACTTGGCTTTCGTTCGCGATGTTTGAGCCAAGTAATCCGTATTCAGCGTTATATCCGCTGCCGTTACGGCTGTTCGTCAATATTTCGTCAAGCGAGAATAAAGTTTCGGCACCCGACTTTTTAAGCAAATCTTTTGTCAGATTCCTCGTATGAATGTCGCACACCAAAACATCCTTAGTATGCTTTAATATCTCAACGGGATTATTTGCCAAAACGATCGTTACATTGCCCATTTTTTCGTAAAAATCAATATAATCCATATCGGTGAACGGGTGTTTGCGTTCTCCGAAAACTTTGGTGAACTCTTCCGTTGTGAAAACGTCGCTCCATAGATTAACGTCGGCGGCGTGCAACTGCTCGGCGGAAATCAAAGGATTTCCGACTTCGTCAGACGGATAACTTAATTGAATTATAATCTTCTTGTTCGTCAAAGCGATTCCTTTCAGAATCATGGAAAATCTATTTCTGCTCGTAATAGGGAAAACCAGTCCGATTGTATCGCCTTTAAACTTTTCATTAATATCCGCGGCAATATCTTCGATGGTTGCGTAATTCCCTTGCGTTCTGGCGAGGATTGCTTCGGTTATTCCCAATATATCATTATCGTCGATAGAAAAATTGTCGCTTTTCGCGGCGGTCAATAGGCTTTCAACACAAATTTCCGCCAAATTATCTCCGTTTTTCAATATCGGAGCGCGAATTCCTCGTACGACTGTCCCACAAGATCTCATTATACTACCTCCTTAAAAGGCTCCTTTGGCAAAGGAGCTGTCACGAAGTGACTGAGGATTGTGTTTTGACAATCCCCCGCCCTTGCAGGGCACCCCCTTTGCCTAAGGGGGCTTTAAAGAATATAAATCCTATATTCCAAACTTATCATGGATTGCTATCACCGCTTTTTCGGCGTCTTTTTGGTCGATCAACACCGACACCTTAATCTCGGACGTCGAAATCATATGAATATTAATTCCCGCGTCGAAAAGCGCTTCAAACATGGTAGACGCAACGCCGGCGTTGCTTGCCATTCCCGCGCCGACGATCGAAACTTTGCTCATCTCGTCGTTATGAACAATTTCGTTCGCGCCGAGTTCCGATTTGTTCGCTTCTAAAATTTCCAAAGCCCGCTTCATATTACCTTTTGTCACGGTAAACGAAATATCTTTCGTATTGCTCCGCCCGATAGATTGCAAAATCACGTCAACATTGATTCCCTCTTTCGCAAGCAGCGAAAACACCCGAAACGCAACGCCCGGCTCGTCTGCAAGCCCGATAAGCGCGATTTTCGCAACATCATTATCTCGTGTAACTCCTCGAATAAGCATTTTTTCCACATCAATCGCCGCCTTTACTATTGTTCCGTCAATTCGCTCGAAACTGGATTTCACTTCAAGTTTTACATTATATTTTTTCGCCATCTCAACGCTTCGGTTATGAAGCACGTTCGCGCCGAGGCTCGCAAGTTCCAACATTTCATCGTATGTTATTGCGTCAAGCTTTTTCGCGGTCTTTACAATCCGCGGATCGGCGGTGTAAACTCCGTCAACATCGGTGTAAATCTCGCATTTGTCAGCGTGCAACGCCGCCGCCAGCGCAACCGCCGAAGTGTCCGAGCCGCCACGCCCGAGCGTTGTGATATTATCATATTTATCAATCCCTTGAAATCCTGCGACAATTACGATTTTCTTCTTGTCAAGCTCTCGCTTTAACCGTTCGGTATCAATTTTCTTAATCCGCGCGTTGCCGGCGGCTGAAGTGGTTTCAACTCCCGCCTGCCAACCCGTAAGCGACACCACCGGAAATCCTAACCTCTCAATCGCGATCGCAAGCAGCGACATGGAAATTTGCTCTCCGCTCGACATAAGTATATCCATTTCCCGCTTCGACGGGTTTTCGTTAAGCTCCATCGCTTTCGCGATTAAGTCGTCGGTTGTATCACCTTGCGCCGACACAACGACAACCACCGAATTTCCTGCGTTATAGCACTCGGTCACGCGGTTCGCGACGTTTTTCACTCTCTCTCCGTCCGCAACAGAACTTCCGCCGTATTTTTGAACTATCAATCCCATTATATATCCACTCCTCAATTATACAATACAGTGATACCGTTTTCACTCAGTTTCGCCTTAACTTCCTCCGGAATTTTCGGCAAAACTTCCGCCGTGCCGCTCCACAGTTTCCGTTGCGGTGTATTTTTGTGGCGCATCACATCAATAATATCCGCAACAACCGCGCTTGCGGTAGGTAGTTTGCCCGCGCCGCGCCCGTAGAATAACACGTCGCCAACATTGTCGGCATGGAGCAAAACTCCGTTAAATACATCCTCAACTCCCGCAAGCGGGTGCGATTTATCCATCATAACAGGGCAAACCTTTGCGAAAACCTTATCGCCAACCTTGCTTGCCATTCCGACAAGCTTGATAACCTTGCCCTGACTTTCGGCAAACACAACATCTTCGAGAGTGATTTTCGTAATCCCCTCGGTTGGAATTTCGTCCGAATTTACAAATCGCTCAAACGCCAAACTTGCAAGGATCGCAATCTTTCGGCAGGTGTCTTTGCCCTCAATATCCGCCGACGGATCGCGCTCGGCGTAGCCCCGCTCTTGCGCGCCGGCTAAAGCTTCCTCGAACGATTGATTATCCTTTATCATTCGGGTTAGGATATAGTTCGTCGTGCCGTTCAAAATTCCCATAATATCTGTGATGGAATTCGCCGCAAGACAGGAATTTATAGGACGAATAATCGGAATCCCGCCGCCAACGCTTGCCTCAAACATATATTGCGCGCCGTTTTGCGCGGCAAGTTCTAATAATTCCGTTCCGTGACACGCAACAAGCTCTTTGTTGGACGTCACAACACTCTTCCCTGCCGTCAAAAGTCGTTTTGTGTAATCGTAAGCAGGGTTCAGCCCGCCTATAACTTCGGCGACAAGCTCAATCTCGCTGTCGTTTATTATATCGTCGAAAGATTTGGTGAAAATCTCCGACCGTTCATGGTCGGGAAAGTCACGCAAATCAAGTATATGCTTAATTTCAATCGGTTCGCCCGCGCGTTTGGCAATTGAGTCGTTGCCCGACTCGATAACCTCATAAACGCCGGAACCGACAACTCCAAATCCCATTATAGCGATTTTCATTAGTGACAACTCCTTTTTTGCCGCTTGCAGCGGCGAGCTTTTGCGCCTGCGGGCGCGGGCTAAATTCGTCAAGGGTATTATCGAATACCCTCGACACACCCCGAAAAACTTTAAAAAGTTTTATCAAACCTACGGCGCACACGCGCTATGGCGCTATCGTAAACGCGCCGCTAAAATAGCGCATACAACTCGCCTCTCAGTCAAGTATCTACGGCGGCAAAAGCCGCAATCTCGATTGAAACGGCGTTTTATCTCGCTAATCTTTCCCGACTCCCGTTGGTCGCTGGATAATTCGACTACAGCTTGTACAAGACACAAGCTAAGTCTCATTTACCGCGAACGCGGTTCGCTAACTCTTGTCGCCCTCATGTCCAGCGGGGTACCCGCGCGGTTTGGGAGTGGGTCGCGGACATAGTGACGACGGTTTTGTAAAACTTTTGCCATCAAAAGTTTTTCGTGGATTGACAAGGACTTCGACAAGTCCTTGTCGCTCTGCGGCAGCCGTCGCAAATGGGTTTTTAGGGCATTCGCCCTAAAAGCCCGCGCCCGCAGGGCGCAAATTTTGATAAAACTTTTGAAAAAAGTTTTCAAGTTTTAGGGCAAAGCCCTAAAACTTACTAATCACTATCCCCGTAACCAGTTTCGGCCAAAAATACGTCGATTTTTGCGGCATTCTCTTGCCGATAAGGCAAACATCTTTAATTTCACTTATTTTCGTCGAGTTGATAATAAACGAACATTGAAATTTCTTCGCCTGAACTTCAGTTATCGCCTCGTCCAAACTGCGCGTATACGTCAAATTCTTCTGCGCCGCCATGTTTTCCTTGTCAATCCCCAAAAGCTGCTCTAATATAAGCGAGTGCAGAACTGTCACGTCCAAATGCCGCAATTCTTTTGGCATACTCGGGAAAAGTTCGTCCATAATATTGATATCTTTAAGTTCAAGCAAATAATAATAATTTTTGCCGGTGTAAAGCGAAAACATCTTCTCGTCAAGGGTTTTGCCCATTTTTTCGGAAATCACACCCGCAATATCCGAATCGGTAACATATATTTTTGATACATTAAAATTGTCAGTCAGCATGCTTACCAAATTCACCTCGTCAAAGTTGGGCAAATCCTTGATAAGCCTATGTGTCGGGAACACAACAAGCCCCTCGTCGTCCATATCAACAAGCATCATCATAACATAGTTGAACGGCTCGTCGCCTGTGTAGTTCGGATTTTCCTCACGCTTTTTGTTGCGGTAATTTATCGCGGTTTCGTATCTGTGATGTCCGTCGGCGATAAACAATTGCTTATCCGCGAACAATTTTGTAATGCTCGCGTTAACGCTCTCGTCGGTGATAATCCATACATTCTGCAAAATCCCCTCGTCGGATGTAAACGAAACATCGGGCTCGCGCTCGGACTGCTCGTTTATGATTGCGCGAAGTCCGCCGCTCTCGTCGGTATAAAGCGAATAAATTTGCGAAAAATTCGCGTCGGTCGCCGTCATTAAATCAAAACGGTCAGATTTTGCTTTGGACAACGTCTGCTCGTGCGGCAACACAACGTTCTCCGAAAAATCGGCAACCTCAACGTTGGAGATAATGCCTTTAAACGATTTCATAACGCCAGGTTGAAGCGAAAACACTTGCTCGTAAATATAAAACGCAGGCTTTGCCTCGAATTTCAATATATCATTTGAAATCCAATTTTGCAAAAACTCGTTCGCACGGGTGTATTTATTGTTGCTCTCGTTATCGCCGTCCTGTTCTTTGCCATACTCAAGACGAATAACGTTATACTCATTTTGCGCGTACAGCTCATCTTGCTTCGCGGGCGGAATAATATCATACGGCGGCGCGGTAACGGCCGCCAAATCACCGATTTTATCGAGATTATACCGAAGCCCTTTAAATGGAATTACTTTTGCCATATGTTTCACCTACAATTTTTGAATATTTTTTGAACACTTTTCACAAAATACCAATAGGGTGCGTCTTGAAATCAGCCAAAAATGTGATGATTGATATTTTGAAGACACACCCCAATATAATAACTTAAAAATCTATATATGTCAAGTTTTTTTTGATTGTCAACTACAATTTACAAAGGAGCGATAAATTTATGAGAAGTTTTACAACAGGATTGCTTGCCGGAGCGGCGCTGGTCGCGGGAATTGCGATCGCGACAAACCCCATGAATAAAAAGGATATTCGCCGAATCAAAAACAATTCCCGCCGCGCGTTTAGAGGGGTTCGACGAACAATTCAAAGGTGGATGTAAATAAAAAAATACGTTGAACACAAATGCGTTCAACGTATTTTTTTTAATTAACTTACGCAGTTTTCCATCGCTTTAATTGCGGCAACATTTCTTCCAACATCGCTCTTGCAGACGCTTCGTCCGGGAAAGCGCCGCTCTCAACAACATGCGGAACGCAAGCGTTAATCATATCTTCCATCGTTTTAATCGTTCCGTCCCAGTCGTCAAATACACCGTTTCCAAAGCAATAGCAACAGTAGTCCTCGCTCAAACTTCCGTCCGCGTTTGTTCCGAATTTTACCTCCACGCCGTCAATCGGCACTCCGCAACTTTGACAATGTTTCATGTTTTCCATAACTTAATTCCTCCTATGTATTTTGATTTTGAAGCACTCTCTTCGAGTTACTCTTTTTCAAGTATATCACAATAATGCGACAACAGTATGTCACATTTAAAAATGTTTTTTTAAGATTTTTTCCGCTTCGCATTTTATAATATTTCGAATGCACTCCGGCTCTATGACCTCAATATGTTTTTTGTAAGACAACAAAAAGCTGCATAACCCATGAGTTTCGGGCACGGTTGATGTTACAACAAAGCTTCCGTCCGGCTGTTTTTCTATCTCGCTTTCGATGAAATCGTCGTAAACTTGGTATGCCATTTCCGGCTCAATATGAAGCTTGAGTGTAATCCATTTCAACTCTTCACAGCCGGCGGAATCTTCCTCCGTCGCAAGCCAATCCCGCTCAGAAAAATGTTCGTCTGTAACCACAAGATTTTTAATTCGCGTAAGCTTGTATATTCTCATATCCTGTTTTGTCAAGCAGAAAGCCTTTAAATACCACCATTTCGACTTAAACCAAAGTTGTATCGGCTCGACGCGGCGAAATCTTTTTTCACCGTAAGTGTTATAGTAATCAAATTCCGCAATCCGGCGCTCCAATATCGCAACTTTTAAATAATCGAAAAAATCATTTTCACAATGCCAATCAGAAAAGTCTACTTCTATCCAGTTTGTCGCCGATTTATTGAACGTCGCAGACACTTTTCGCAACAGTTGATCAGTATCGCCGGTTTTAATATTTGATAAACCTTGCAAAGCCGACAAAATCTCATTTTGCTCCTGTTCGCTCAATATAGATTTATTCAGCACAAAATCCGGCAAAAGACTAATGCCGCCGCCTTTGCCTTTCTCGGTATACACAGGAATTCCCGCAACGCTCAGCGTATCTATATCACGACAAATCGTTCGCCGAGAAACACCAAGTTGCTCGGCCAACTCTCGAGCCGACACTTTCTTTTTATTCAGCAAGATGTAAATTATTTCAAAAAGTCTGTTTATCTGCATTTTTTATCACCGGTTATATTTTACCACAATAATGTGACAACAGCAAGTCACATTATAATTAAAACAAGCTTTTAGGAAATTCCTATAAAGCAAAAAATGCGGCATAGCTTATCCGCCATACCGCATTAATTCAATTATTCAACTTTACGCCAACGTCACAACAATCTTCCGATTCGGCTCGTTGCCAACGCTATAAGTTTTTATCTTATTACTGCCTTGCAAAGCCGCGTGGATAATCCGCCGCTCGTATGGCGACATGGGTTCCAAAGTTATCGACTTACGGTTGGTGACAACCCGCCGCTCCAGCCCTTTCGCAAGGCGAATCAGCGTTTCCTCCCGCTTTTCGCGGTAATTCTCGGTGTCGATATTCAACTTAGTGTATCCCGATTTATCCTTGTTTACGTACAAACTTGTAAGATATTGCACCGCGTCAAGCGTATCGCCGCGCTTGCCGATTAAAAGCCCCATTTTCTCGCCCGAAACTTCGATATTTATGACGTTATCGATATTTTGAACTTTAAGTTCATGCTCGATTCCCATTTTGTTAAGTAATTCGCTCAAAAATTCCCGCGCCGCAGTCATAGCCTCGTCAGTCACAGGCGCGTTAACCCTTGGAGCGCGCGGAGCTTTCTCGCTTTTCTCCGTCGTCGCAACTTTTTCCACCTTTGCAGGTTTCGTAGGTTTTTCAGTTTTTTCGACTTTCTTCTCAAGCGGCTTCGCTGCTTTCTTTTCAACCTTTTTCGCAGGAGCTTCGACTTTTTTCACCGGTTTCTTTTCCGCTTTGGGTTTTTCAGCCTTTTCAACCGGCTTCGGAGCCGCTTTCGGCTCGTCTTTTTTAAGCCATGCGTTGATGGTAACCTCTTTACCCACCAAAAATCCGATTAAACCTTTTCCAACTTCCTGCACAATTTCGTGTCCGATTTCCGAAACGTCAACGCCCAGTTCTTTCGCCGCGTTTGCTAACGCCTCATCGACGTTTTTTCCTACCTTTTCGATTTTGTGTAACATTTATCACTTCAACCTCCGTTTCAGAGTTAGATTTCCTTTGCAAATATTTATGCACACCAAACTGCTGCGCCGTCATCAGAAGATTGCTGACTATCCAGTAAAGTCCGACACCCGCCGGGAAAGTGAACGCGATATACACCGTGAAAAACGGGAAAAACAACAGCATTGCCTGCATCGGGTTCTTGCCGTCCGGAGACGCGGGCGAGGGATTAAATTTTTGCATAATTCGCGACGATAGGTAAGTGGTCAATCCCGCGACTAACGGAATTATCCATAGAATGTTCGGGCTTGGCGTCAACAATCCAGGTCCCCAGTTCGGCATTTCTGCCAAATTTAATCCTAAGAAACTAAAATTAACCGTTTCCAACAAATATGGATTATCAGTTACACCTCTGATAACAAACCACATCGAAAACATAATAGGCATTTGAATAAGCATAGGCAAGCAACTTGCCATTGGATTTATTCTATGCTCTTTATAAAGCTTCATGGTTTCCATGTTAAGCTTTTCTTTATCATGCTTATATTTTTCTTGAACTTCTTTCAAAAACGGCTGAATCTTTTGCATATTCATCATTGATTTTTGCTGTTTGTATATCAGCGGAACCAAAACGATTTTTATGACTATCGTAAACACAATAATCGCAACGCCGAAATTGTCTATAAAGCCCATAAAGAACTCTAAAACGTACGTCAAAACACTAACTATCTGGCTAATTATAGGCCAAGTTTCGCAATTAATAGTAATCAACTACTTTCATTAATATTTCATTATTCATTATACTAAGGCAATATATCGCCTTACGGGAAATCAACGCCGCCGTCGTTCCACGGATTGCACCGTAGAATTCGCCAAATCGCTTTGCCGACGCCTTTAAACGCTCCGTATTTTTGCACGCTAAGTATCGCATACTGCGAACAGGACGGATAAAACCTGCAACTCGGACGTTTAAGCGGCGAGATAAAACGTTGGTAAAATTTAATTGTTCCTACTAAAATTTTTTTCATAATTTCACAACTCGCATAATTTCCAAGTCTCGCGGTTCAATGTTCACATTAATTCGCATTAATTTTTACGCGTTATCTTAGCAGACTTGCCAGCATTATCACTTGCCACGCCTGTTTTTCGAATCGCCCAAAAATACGCGCGCTTCAGCCCGTCATACGGGGCGGTTACGGCGCTCGCACGCGCGACAATTACAATATCATATCCTTTTTTCAAACGGTGCGAATTTGTGCGGTAAAGTTCTTTAAGCCGCCGTTTCGCGCGGTTGCGCTGCACCGCTTTTCCAACCTTTTTGCTTACCGTGATTCCGAGACGATTAATATTCTTTCCGTTTCGTCTTGCGTATAACACAAAATAGGCTCCCGCGGCGGATTCACCGCGCCTGTAAAGCCTTTGAAACTCATAATTTTTATTAATTGAAGTAACAGATTTGTTGTCCACGACCTACGCGGACAACACTTTTCTGCCTCTTAACCGTCTGCGAGCCAAAATTTTACGCCCGTTTTTAGTTCTCATTCTTTTTCTGAAGCCATGCTCTTTCGAACGTTGTCGCTTCTTAGGTTGATATGTTCTTTTCATAATTATAATACCTCCAATTTTGCGTGAAATTACGCAATCTTCCGCCGAATCTGCGAGCCGAAAATTCCTCAACGTACCCGTTGTACGCCTGCGGATTTTCGCCTCTTGTTTCAACGAAATCTCACGCAATTTGACGCAAACTTAATTGCGTCAGACTACTTATTATACCACAAATTTTCAGGTTGTCAATATTTTTTTCCATTTTTTATTACTTTTTATAATTGATATAATTTGCACGGCGTGATAAAATAAAAATATGAAAAAAATAATTTCATTTTACAACCGAATAATGACGCGCGCGCGAAACCACAAAATATTAAAATATTTCGTGAATCGCGAGCTTATTGCCGAGCTGTGGTACGGAACGATAATCTACAAATCGCTCGCCGCGCCGGTGGTTTTGATTAAACGGCGGCAAATTTACTCGCATTTGCCGTTCACCTCAACGGGAATCGGTATAATGCTCGCTTTGCTCGGCATAATTCCGCCGCCACTTTGGCAGGATTGGTTTGTGTTCGCGCTGTTTTGGCTGCTTTCGGTAATGTTTATTTTGAAAACGCCAAATATCCGCGCCGCCGCAAATCATTCAATTTTTTTGTATATATTTGTTTTGACCGCGCTGTTTTTACAAATCGAAACAAGTGCGGCGTTTATGCTTCTATCGCTTCTCGCTGTAATCGGCATATCTTTTTTGATTATGCAGGTAATTTCCGAGCCGCCGGATATTTTTAAAATTTTAGCCGGAATTTACATCGCCGTTTTCGTGCGAGCGGCGTATGTGTCAATTGACACGATTTTTTACGTTGATATGTCAAGTGGGCAGTATTTTTCGGAATTTTTGGTCATGCTTTTCCCGTTCGCCGCGGCATTCGCGTTTCTAAAACGCAACAAACGCTTGCGCCCGTGGCTTGTCGCCGGGCTTTTGCCCGCGATTTACGGAGTAATCGCAGTGATATTCGATGTCGGCGATATTGTGCAGCAGCAAATTTCCGCAATCCCGTTAGACGGCGATTTTCTTGATTACGCGATGATTGCGCAAGGGATTTACGCCCGCGCGGGAACGGTTGGCACGCAACCTTTTTTGGACATCTTCGCTGCGTATATCGCCGCACGCGAGTCGCAGCATATTGGCGTGCAAATATTCTTCTACATCGGCACGGCGGCGCTTTTACTGTTTTTGTGGCACGTAATTCGATTCGTCCGCAAGGCGATTGTCGGGATTTTTCGCAGAAAGGGAGATTCCCGCCTCGTATTAATCGCGGGAATTTTCGCGCTTTTGGGCGCCGTAATTATGATTCCGTTCGAAGCAAGCAACATTAATGTTAGAACACTATTTATTTATTGGAGCATTATAGGAATCGTAGGCGGCACAGTAAAAAACGATGTAAGTGAATAAAAAAGAGCCGAAAGGCTCTTTTTTTTATTGACATTATTCGCAACGGCGTGGTATACTGAAATATGTATATATGTATAATGATTATTTTTAATGGGAGTTGAATTATTTTGCAACAGTATAATGTAGGAATTATCGGAGCAACAGGAATGGTAGGGCAGCGTTTTATCACACTTCTTCACAATCATCCGTGGTTTAACATCACAGCTCTTGCGGCGTCGCCGCGCAGCGCGGGCAAAACTTACGCCGAAGCGGTTGGCAATCGTTGGAGCATGAAAGACGCTATGCCGTCTGGCGTCGCGGCTATGCCGGTTTACAACGCCATAACCGACGTTGAAAAAATCGCGGAAATGTGCGATTTCGTGTTCTGCGCCGTGGATATGGAAAAGAATGAAATCAAGGCGTTGGAAGAGCAATACGCAAAAGCGGAATGCCCCGTTATATCTAACAATTCAGCGCATCGCGGAACCGACGACGTTCCCATGATTATCCCGGAAATCAATCCCGGTCACGCGGAAATTATTCACGCGCAACGAAAGCGATTGGGAACCAAGCGCGGATTTATCGCGGTTAAGTCGAATTGCTCGCTTCAAAGTTACGTTCCGGCACTCGGAACGCTTGAGAAGTTCGGAATCAAAAATGTGCTTGCGTGTACGTATCAAGCTATTTCCGGCGCGGGAAAAACCTTTGAAACGTGGCCGGAAATGGTTGATAACGTGATTCCGTTTATCGGCGGCGAGGAAGAGAAAAGCGAGCGCGAACCGCTGAAAATCTGGGGCAAAATCAAGGGCGATAAAATCGTGCCTACCGACGGCATTTATATCACCGCGCAATGTATCCGCGTGCCGGTGTCCGACGGTCATATGGCGGCGGTGTTTGTAAAATTTGAGAATAAACCTTCGAAAGAAGAAATATTAAATATATGGAAGAACTTTTCGGGCGAGCCGCAAAAATTGGAGCTACCCCTTGCGCCGAAGCAGTTTTTGCATTATCACGACGAGGATAATATGCCCCAAACCAAGCTAAACCGCGACGACGAGAAGGGGATGGCTGTGTCGGTCGGGCGTTTGCGCGAGGATAGTCAGTATGATTATAAGTTCGTGTGTCTATCGCACAACACCGTGCGCGGCGCTGCCGGCGGCGCAGTACTTATGGCGGAATTATTGGCTGCCAAGGGATGGTTTGAGTGATTTTTTGCGCTGACAAGCGCATATTTGCGGCGACTGCCGCATAGTTTTTAGGGCTTTGCCCTAAAAACCATTTTTCAGAGCAAGGCTCTGCGGGCATTGTGTCACTGATTCGGCAAAAACCGCCGAGGAAACGGCATAATGTAAAGCCACGCGCTATGCGCGGACTGCCGTTACCGGACGGGCGACAAGGGCTCTGCCCTTGCCAATCCCGGTCGCCTGGCGATCACAAACGCAAAAAGCGCGATTTGTGCCGCGAGCGGCGACTAAAAAACCGGGTTAGCGAACCGCATTCGCGGAAAGATTAGTGTGTGCGAACACCGTTTCCATTCGAGCATGCGGCTTTTGCTGCCGTAGGTACTTAACTGATGCGTAGATGTTTGCACATTTTTTAGCGGCGCGGTCACAATAGCGCCATAGCGCGTTTGGGGAGTGGCATCCGAATTTGTTTTTTAATTCGGCTAATGCCACCCCTGTGAAAACCGCCCGTGAAAGCAAGGCGTTTTGTGCCGCCGCTTGAACGGTTGCGGTTGACCGCCGCCGCAAGTTTTACTAAATTTTTTGTGAAAAAATTTTCGGGGCTTGAGGCTGAACCGTCCAAAACTTGTTTTGGCTAACGGTTCGTCCTTGAGGACTTCCCAAGAATTCAAGGCAGGTGTTTTGCCATAGAATGATTGGTTGAAACCTACCGCAAGGGCTTCGACAAGCCCTTGTCGTCCTGCGCTGACAAGCGCAAATGCTACAGCGACTTCGCTGAAAAAGGTTTAATGCTCGCGCCCGCAGGCGCAAAAAGGTTCTAGGGCAACGCCCTATAAAAAAGGAGGCACATATATGAAAACCCCAATTTTCACCGGAAGCGGCGTTGCGATCGTTACGCCATTTACGAATAACGGTGTTGATTTCGACAAACTCGGCGAGTTAATCGAATTCCACATCGCAAACAAAACCGACGCGATCATCGTATGCGGCACGACGGGCGAGGCGTCCACAATGCTGACCGAAGAGCATAAATCGGTGGTTAAATATACTGTCGATAAGGTCGCAAAACGCCTTCCCGTAATCGCGGGAACGGGCAGCAATAATACCGCCGAAGCAATTGACCTATCTACATACGCGGAAAGCGTCGGCGCGGACGGATTGCTAATCGTTACGCCGTACTATAACAAAACCACGCAAAAAGGGCTTTATCTTCACTTTGAGCAAATCGCGAACGCGGTGAATATCCCGATTGTGCTTTACAATATCCCCGGACGAACCGGCGGACTTGCGTTCAGTATCGAAACGCTGAAAAAGTTGGCAAAGCTTCCGAACATCAACGCAGTCAAAGAAGCGACGGGCGATTTGGCGTTTGTCGCAAAAATCGCGGCGGAAACCGACTTGGTGCTTTACAGCGGGAATGACGATATTATCGTTCCTGTTATGTCCGTTGGCGGAGTTGGTGTTATTTCGGTTGTGGCAAATATTTTGCCCGCGCAAACGCACGATATTTGCGAAAAATATTTAAACGGCGACGTGAACGGCTCGAAAGAGATGTTTTTAGCAATGCTCGACCTTGTAAATTCGCTGTTTGTCGAAGTGAATCCGATTCCGATTAAAACGGCGATGAATTTGCTGGGCTACAACGTCGGGCCGCTTCGTATGCCGCTTTGCGATATGGACGAGAAGAATTTGGCAACGCTGAAAACTGCGATTGAGAAGTACGGATTGAAAATGTAGGGGCGGCATTTTGCCGCCCGCGTGAGTAGATAATGTTAATTTTACGGGCGGCAAAATGCCGCCCCTACAGAGGTGTTACATATGACAAATATACTATTATCGGGTTGCTTAGGGCATATGGGGCAGGCGATAACTAAGGTTGTGGCGAAAGAGCCTGTTGACGGGCTTTTGATTTCTTGCGGATATGATATTAATTTTGATAAAAGGGATTTGAACCTATCATACGATGTGTATTCGGATTTGCACCAAATAACCGAAAAAATTGACGTTATCGTTGATTTCTCACATCCATCCGCATTGGATAGCGTGCTTCATTACGCGATTCGCACACAAACCCCCGCGGTGATATGCACCACGGGGCTTTCTGCCGCCCAAATTCAACAAATCGAAGCGGCAGCCGCGAAAATTCCGATATTCTATTCGGCGAATATGTCAATCGGCGTAAGTTTAATCATCGATCTCGCAACCCGCGCGGCGAAAGCGTTGCAAGACGGATTTGACATCGAAATTATCGAAAAACATCACAATCAAAAAGTCGACGCGCCAAGCGGAACCGCGCTTGCGATCGCCGACGCAATCGCAAGCGAGCTTGAATCCGCGCCGGTCTACACATACGACCGTCATTCATCCCGCAAAAAGCGCGACAAGGCCGAAATTGGGATTCACGCCGTCCGTGGCGGAACGATTGTCGGCGAACACTCGGTTATCTTCGCCGGACTTGACGAAGTTATCGAAATCAAACATTCCGCAACGTCGAAAGAGGTTTTCGCCGTCGGCGCGGTTCGCGCGGCAGCATTTTTAAAGGACAAGCCCGCGGGATTCTACAATATGAAAGATCTTATATAATTTATAACATAGGAGGAGAGATTTTGGTGAAAAGTTCAAAGATAATTGCATTGATATTAGTATTCGTAATGGCTGTTTCAACAGTAGCAATGGCAAGCCCGCTTGCCCCGATTTATAATACATACGTTGACGGCGAAGCGTTTGTTCCGTTGCGTGCGACGGCTTACGCGTTTGGCGCAGAAGTGGAATGGGTCGACGCGACTCGATCGGTAATTATCACTTTCGCCGCCGGAGATTACGAAGTTGTGGCGGTTGAGGCAATCGGCGGATTTATCATGTATAATATGTCATGGATACCGCTTGCATTTGCGATTGAACTGTTTTACGGCGAGGAAGATTACGAAAGGCCGCAAATCCACGGTATGCTTACGCGCATAGAGTATAACGACAACGTTGCCTACATATTCGGTTCAATGCACGCGGGACGCCCGAATTGGTTCCCGTTGCACCCTATGGTGGAAGACGCAATGGCGCGCGCCGACATTTTCGGATTTGAAGTAGACATGAACGAAATGATGGATTTAAGCGAAGAACAGTTGGAAGCAATTGCGGCTTTGCAAATCATTCCCGACGGGCTTACGTTGGAAGATATTCTGCCGGAAGACGTTTTCGAAAATTTCATCACAAATTTTGAAAGTTTCAGCGCCATAGGACTGCAATACGAATACATCGCAACCCTTAGACCTATCGCGCTTACCGCGGCGCTTGAAATGATTATGCTGGCATTAACCGGAACGGAAATAGGAATCGGTGACCATATGGTAGACGGTTATATCGCCGAGTTCGCGCGAGCGAACGACAGACCAATTATGGGATTTGAAAATATTGTCGATCAGGCTTATCTTCTTTTTGATGTGCCTATGGAGTTGCAGGTTTACGCATTGGTTGATTTCCCTGATTTCGAAACAATGTTGTCTTATTTCGAAGGCGAATATGGTCTTGCTGAAGCCTATGAAAGACAAGACATTGACGCGCTTCGAGCCATCCTTGAATCCGGTTGGAGTTCTTACGGCGACCCATTAATGCAGCATATGCACTACATACACTGGGATTACCGTGATCGTATCTACGCAAACGGCATTGCCGAATTGCTAAGAAATACAGAAGAGCCGACTACGTTCTTTTTCACGTTTGGCATAAGCCATATAATGGGCGGAAACACCGGCATAGTGCTTTACCTTCTCGAGGATATGGGATTTGACGTTGTTCCGCTTTGGAAATAAACAAAATTAAAAAAAGAGCCTTTCGGCTCTTTTTTTAATCTACCCACCAAAACATAACCGCACAATGTCGTTAAACGTCACAAACACCATCAATCCAAGTAACAGCACGATTCCGATAAAGTGCACAATTCCCTCTTTCTCCGGTGGAATGGGCTTTCTGCGCACCGCTTCAATTAGCACGAATATAATCCGTCCGCCGTCCAACGCCGGAAGCGGCAAAAGGTTCAAAATCCCAAGGTTTACAGCCATCACAGCAGTTAACCACAAAACGGGAAGTCCGCCCACTCGCGCGTAGTATCCAATTTCATCGACAATGCCGACAGGTCCCATCAAATCGCCGATTCCCGCCTCGCCGCTGAGTAACATTCCTATTGATTGAAATACAACTCTGGCGCTCGCAACCGTCATTTCAAACGCCAGCCTTAGTATATAAAGAATATTCGAATTTTCAGCTAATCTCGCTGACAAAACGCCGAATATAGTTTCGGTTGACGGTTCGGCAGGCGAAATCGCAAGCCACGCCACAATGATCAAGCAAACCACAAATCCAAGCACGATGTTCATAAACGCGCCGGAAAACAGCACGATAAACCTCGCCCACCAAGGCTTTGCGGAAAGAGAGCGTTCAGACTTAATTTCCTCGTCCTCACCTTCCATTTTGCAATATCCGCCAATCGGAATCGCGCGAATCGCGTACAACGTCTCGCCTTTCTGCTTCTTCCAAATTGCCGGTCCCATTCCAATCGCAAAGTCGGTAACCTTCACATTAAACGCGCGCGCCGCCCAAAAATGCCCAAGCTCGTGGACAAGAATCAGTATTCCGAATATAAATATCGCCAACAATATAGTTAAAAATATCATGATGAATCCTACCTCCGATGTTTGCGCAATTTGACGCAAATTTTTATTACAACGTTGTTTTACGCACTTCCATGTCCAGTTTTATTATATCTTCCAAGCCGTTACAGCTGACATTACTATATTTATTCATAGTTTCCTCGATTATATCAGCGATTCGCAAAAACGCAATCTCGCCTTGCAAAAACTTCTCAACCGCAACCTCGTTCGCCGCATTCATTACGACGGGCAACGCACCGCCGACCTTGCCTGCTTCTTTTGCCAGTGCCAGACATCGAAACGTTTCCTCATCCGGCGGCGCGAACGTCAATGTTTTCAAAGTTTTAAAGTCCACGCGCTCCATAGGCGAAAATTCCCGGCGCGGATAGGTGAACGCGTACTGAATTGGGTGTTTCATGCTTGGGCGTGACATTTGCGCGATTATGCTTCCGTCAACGAACTGCGCCATCGAATGGATAATGCTTTCACGGTGAACGACAACCTCAATATCGTCGATGTCAACGCCGAACAGCACCGCAGCCTCGATAACCTCAAGTCCTTTATTCATAAGGGTGGCGCTGTCTATCGTGATTTTCGCGCCCATGCTCCAGCTCGGGTGGCGCAACGCTTGTTCAACCGTAACGTTTTCAAGCTCACCGCGGGTTTTTCCGAAAAACGGTCCGCCCGACGCGGTAAGTAATATTTTCTCCAATGAGTTGACATAATTTTTGGCGTTGTTTACATAACTATCGTCCGTTTTGTTATGGTCAACCTGCGGCGCGATTGACTTCTCGCCGTTCAGGCATTGAAAAATCGCCGAGTGCTCGCTGTCCACGGGAATTATGTCAATTTTGCGCTCCCGCGCCAAGTTCATCACAATATCGCCGGCGGCAACCAACGTTTCCTTATTCGCAAGCGCGATATTCTTCCCCGCTCGAATCGCTGCAACCGTCGGTTCCAGCCCCGCAAACCCAACGATGGCGGACAAAACCATGTCACACTCCGAAACCGTCGCAACCTCAATCAGTCCGTCTTTCCCCGCGACAATTTTGGCAGACGTGTCCGCAACCGCTGTCGCAAGCCGCTTTGCGGCTTCTTCATCGGCGGCGCAAGCGATTTTCGGGCGATACTTGCGGATTTGTTGTTCGAGTAGTTCAACGTTGCGGTTCCCCGCAATCGCGACAACCTCAATGGCTCCGCCGCTCTCCGCCGCGACTTCCAAACCTTGCGTTCCTATCGAGCCGGTGGAGCCTAAAATTGATATCTTCTTCATACGATAACCTCAATATGTGTCAAGAACAGATACACCACCGGTGCTACGAATAATATACTGTCAAATCTATCTAAAACTCCGCCGTGACCGGGGAGAATTCTGCCGAAATCCTTTATGTCGTACTGCCGTTTGATTGTTGACGCAACCAAGTCGCCGACTTGCGCCGCGATTGAGCAGATTAAGCCAAGCGCGAACATAAGCGGAAGACTGAACGACGACCCTTGCGGGACGATGACATAGTAAGCGCTTGATAAATATTGGACTGGCATATACTCATATCGGAGCAGCACATCGGCAAAAAACCGATTAACAATCATGCCAAACAGCAGGAAACTCAAGCCGCAACCGACAATGCCGCCGATTGCGCCCTCTATCGTCTTTTTCGGGCTGATGTTGGGGCAAAGCTTGTGTTTTCCGAACAAAACGCCCACAAAATAGGCAAACGTGTCGGTCATAAATGCGCCGAGGAAAATTAGCCAGACCAGCAAATGTCCGAATTCAAGGTGGCGCACAAGTATGATGTGCACCAAAAGGTATGCCACGTATACGTTTCCGACGATTATCATCGCGATGTCGGTCAGTTTTATGGACTTGTGCTTTAGTAACATGATTATAAGCAACGATATAACATAAACAAACCCTGTAAGCATAAGGAATTTTGACGGTATAAGCGGTGTTCCTCCGATTTGATAAGCCGCAAGAATGGCGATTGCGCAAGAGCCCCAAATTCCGAGTATGCAAAGTAGTTTGCTTATCTTAACAAGACCAACCGCGCGGTAAAATTCCCACATTGAAATAACGCTGATCGCTATCACGCCGAGAGTCAGTAAGAACCTGCCTTCTATCAGTATTAAAACCAAAATTGCCGCGCCGATTAAGCCGGTTAGGATTCGTTTTAGAATGGGAATTCACCTACTTTCTCTTATTTCAGAGCAAGGCTCTGGGGCTTTTGCGCCTGCGGGCGCATGGTTAAGGCGCGACGCGCCTTAGACCAGTTTTTGCGCCTGCGGCGCGGGTTTTGTTTGTCAAAGGTGTTGTCGAACACCCTTGACGAACCCCGAAAAACTTTTAAAAAAGTTTTATCAAAACAGGCGGCGCAAACGCGCTATGGCGCTATTAAAAGCGCGCCGCTAATTGAGGACTGCAAACAATGCTCCCTCAGTCAAGTATCTACGGCGGCAAAAGCCGCAATCTTTAGTGAAGCGCGGCGTTTATCTCATTAATCTTTCCGCGAACGCGGTTCGCTAACTTTATCGAATTCATACGCCAGTCGGGGTACCCGCGCGTTTTGTGCGTGGGTCGACGGCGTTGAATGAGGTTTTGGTAAAACTTTTTTAAAAGTTTTTCGTGGATTGAGGCTGAACCGTCCAAAACTTGTTTTGGCTAACGGTTCGTCCTTGAGGGTTTCTCAAGAAAACGAGCCGTTTTGTGGCGATGTTTGATTGGCTGAAACCTACCGCAAGAACTTCGACAAGTCCTTGTCGCTCTGCGGCAGCTGCCGCAAATAGGTTTTTAGGGCAAAGCCCTAAAAGCCCACGCCCGCAGGCGCAAATTCCCGCCGCGCAGCGGCTCCCTACAACTTCCCATATCTCCTATCCCTGTTTTGAAAATCAAAAATTGCTTGGTCTATATCTTTCTTGCCAAAATCGGGGAAATATATATCGGTATACCAAAATTCGGCGTATGCAGATTGCCATAGAAGGAAGTTGGACAGCCTTCGCTCGCCGCCGGTTCGGATAATTAATTCGACTTCCGGCAAACCGCTTGTGTAAAGCCGTTCGCCTAATATATCGGCGGTAATGTCGCTCGGTTCAAGAGTTCCGCTTTGCGCGTCGGTTGCAAGCAGTCGCGCGGCGCGGGTGATTTCGTCACGTCCGCCGTAATTTATGGCAAGATTAAGCACAAGCCCGCAATTATCGCGGGTCAGCTCCTCTGTTCGCTTGATTTCGCGGATAATTTCGTCGCTTAACTTTGAGCGGTCACCGATTACGCGGATTTTGTTGTTTTTTCCCGCGAGTCGCTTCTCGGAGTCTTTAAGATACTCATACAACAGCTTCATAAGCGCGTCAACTTCCGCGGGCGGGCGATTCCAATTTTCGGTTGAAAACGCGTACGCAGTAATTGCCTTAACGCCAATATCCGAGCAGTGTTCGGTGATTTTTCGCAATGTTTCGGCGCCGGCTCGGTGACCGGCGCTGCGCGGTAACCCGCGGCGGGTTGCCCAACGACCGTTGCCGTCCATTATTATGCCTATGTGTTTCGGGATATTTCCGGTGTTAAGTTCAACTTTTTTCTTTCGATTAAAGAACATTAAATTTCAAGTATCTCCTTTTCTTTACTTGCCGAGATTCCATCGATTTCCTTGATTTTACTGTCGGTCAGCTTTTGAAGGTCGGCTTCCATGTTTTTCAAATCGTCCTCGGTTGCTTCGTTTGTCTTGATTTGCTTTTTCACTTGATCGACAAAGTCGCGGCGAATCGCGCGAATCGCAACTTTCGCCTCTTCCGAGCGCTTGTGGATGCCTTTAACAAGCTCTTTACGGCGTTCTTCGGTTAGCGGCGGAAAATTGATTCGAATCATTTCGCCATCGTTGTTCGGCGTAATTCCGAGGTCGGATTTTAGTATCGCGCGCTCGATTTCACCTAAAATTGACGCGTCCCATGGTTTGATTACCAAGCTTCGCGCCTCGGGAACGGACACCGTTCCGACTTGCGCGATTGGCGTCGCGGTTCCGTAATAATCCACCGTAACTTTGGATAGAATCGCCGGGTTCGCGCGGCCGGCGCGGATTGCGGACAAGTCTTCTTGATACACCGAAATGGTTTTGTCCATTTTTTCTGACGCGGCTCTGGTTTCTTCGAATTTCATAGTGTTGTTCCTCCCTTATATTGTTTAAGTAATATCAAATTTTGTTAGGGTTGCGCCCAACGGGCGCAGGTTTTTAGGGCAAAGCCCTAAAAACCCATTATTCGGGTCCGTCCCGAGGGCGTGTGTCACTGACTCGGCGAAAACCGCCGAGGAAACGGCACAAGGTAATGCCACGCGCTAAAGCGCGGGCTGCCGTTACCGGGCGGGCGATAAGGGCTCTGCCCTTATCAATCCCGGTCGCCTATGGACGCAAACGCAAAAAGCGGCGATAATAGATGAAACTCCTCGCATAAAGCGCTTCGGAGGGCTAAATCTCTAAGCAGTAAACTGCTAAGATCTTTATGCCAAGCCGGCGACGAAAAAGCTGGGTCAGCAAGCCGCATTCGCGGTAAATGAGACTTAGCTTACGTATTGTGTAAGCTGTAGTCGAATTATCCAGCGAGCGTAAGCGAGTCGGGAAAGATTAGTATTTGCGAACGCTATTTCGATCGAGACCGACCCGCGCCTAAAAGCGCGAGATGTTTTGGGGTAGGAGCGAGTTGTTCGCACTCGCCTCCACGCCATGTGTGCTTGGTTTTTAAGCACGTGCATGAGCGCGGCGGTTTTGATCAAACTTTTGACGCGCAAAAGTTTGGCAGATGGCTGTTAATTTTGCAAGCAAAATTTTACGCCCCTGCACTTTTCGACTACCGCTTGTGAAAAATCACACAAGCGAAGTCTCAAATGCTGGATTGTCAAGGACTGGTCCTTGACTCGCCGCGCGCGATCGCGCAACGCACGCCGCCTTAGCGGCAAAAAGGTTTTTAGGGCATTTGCCCTAAAAAGCCTGCGCGCGTAGAGCGCGAATTTTGACAAAACTTTTTTCAAAAGTTTTAGGTCTAAGGCGCAACGCGCCTTACCCCTTAACCACGGTCCCGATATCTTCGCCCATGATTACGCGGATTATGTTTTTCGGCTCGTTTAGCCCGAACACCATAATCGGGATGTCGTTGTCCATACACAGGCTTGTAGCGGTGGTGTCCATAACGCCGAGGCGCTGGTTGATTACGTCGATGTAAGAGAGATTATCGAATTTCCGCGCGTTTGGATTTATGTTTGGGTCGCTGTCGTAAACACCGTCTACCTTCTTCGCAAGAAGTATCACTTCAGCGTCAATCTCCGCCGCGCGAAGCGCCGCCGCCGTGTCGGTTGAGAAGAACGGATTTCCGGTTCCGCATGCGAAAATTACTACTTTCCCATGTTTAAGGTGATTCATTGCCTTTAGACGTATGTAGGGTTCGGCGATTTGCCGCATTTCGATGGCGGTTTGCACGCGCGCCTCGATTCCGCGGGATTCAAGGGCGTCAAGTAACGCAAGCGAGTTGATTACCGTCGCGAGCATTCCCATATGGTCGGCGCGGCTTCTGTCCATGTCGGAACCTTGCCGCCCACGCCAAAAATTTCCGCCGCCAACGACGATTGCGACCTCGACATCAAGTTTTACGCATTCGACAACCGTGTCGATAATTCCGCTGATCGTGTTAAAATCCAGTCCGAATCCGTTTTCTCCGGCGAGCGCCTCGCCGCTTATTTTCAGCATCACTCGTTTGTATTTAGGTTTCCCGTTCATTGGTAACTCCCCCAATTTTTATCTATTTTGGTTGTTTCGTATAAGTTTAACATACATTTTGAAAGAATTCAATATACAAAATCATTTTTTTATGTTAAAATATTTTTGTTATGTTATTAAGTGGGTGTTGATGCCCTTGGCAACTTATTTTGCGCCTGCGGGCGCAGGCTTTTAGGCCTTTGCCCTAAAAGCCATTATTCAGAGCGAGGCTCTGGAGCATTGTGTCCTGCCGGACGGGCGACAAGGGCTCTGCCCTTGCCAATCCCGGTCGCCTATGGTCGCAAACGCCAAAAGCGCGATTTGCGCCAAAGCCGGCGACATTAAAAACATTGGTTAGCGAACCGCATTCGCGGAAAGATTAGCGAGATATAACGCCGCGCTCGTTCGAGAGCGACCCGCGCCTAAAAGCGCGAGATATTGTTTGGGCAGAGGTGAGTTGTTCGCACTTGCTTCCGCGCCATGTGCGCTCGGTTTTTGAGCGTGTTCATGAGCGCGGCGCTTTTGATCAAACTTTTGGCGCGCAAAAGTTTGCTGGATTGGCAAGGACTGGTCCTTGCCGCGCTGCGCGCGCCCGCGCAAACGCCCTTGGGATGGACCCGAAAAAAGGGTTTTAGGGCAACGCCCTAGAAAAGGAGGATACACTTATGAACGAACAGTTAATTTACGGTAGAAACCCTGTTATGGAGGCGCTTAACTCGGACGCGTCGATTGATAAAATTTTGTTGCAGGACGGGATTACGTCGGCAAGCAAGATTACGTCGCTCGCACGGGAGAAGGGGATTCTATTTCAGTTTGTGCATAAACGGAAGCTTGATGAACTTGCGGGAAATGGCTCGCATCAGGGGATTGTCGCTTTTGTCGCGGTGCGGAATTACGCGTCGGTTGAAGAAATTTTGCGTTCGGCGCAGGATAAGGGCGAGCCGCCTTTTTTGGTGATTGCCGAAAACTTGACCGATCCGCATAATTTGGGGAGTGTGATTCGAACCGCCAACGCGGCGGGCGCGCACGGCGTGATTATTCCGAAAAATCGCAGCGCGACGCTGAACGCGACGGTTGCGAAAGTTTCTGCCGGCGCGGTTATGCACACGCCTGTCGCGAAAGTTTCGAATATTTCGCAGACCATTGAAAAGTTGAAAAAAGAGGGCGTTTGGGTTGTCGGAACCGACCTTTCCGCCAAGCAGACGCCGTACGAACTTGACCTAAAAGGCGCGCTTGCGGTAGTTATCGGAAGTGAGGACAAGGGAATCAGCCGTTTGACGCGGGAGAGTTGTGACTTCTTGGCGAAAATTCCGATGATGGGCGAGGTGCAATCGCTGAACGCCGGCGCGGCATGCGCCGTGCTGCTGTTTGAGGCGGTCAGGCAGAGGCTTTAAAACAAATTTGTAATAATTATACTGATGTGATACAATACTATTTAAATACGAACAAATGAAATGGGGAGTTTACATGATAACAAAGCAATCGCTCGCGGAGAATTTTAATTTCTATTCTCTGCCGCATCAGCAGTTTAAAACCAACCTTCTAAGCGTTTATATTCACGTTCCGATTGAGCGGGAAACGGTGACGAAACTTGCGCTTCTTCCTGCCGTGCTGGAACGCGGGTGCGAAAAGTTTCCGACTCTTGCGGATTTGTGCAAGCATGCCGACGAGCTTTTCGGCGCGGCTTACGATTTCGGCTTGCGCCGCAAGGGCGATTGTGCCGTGCTGTATTTCTCATTAGAATTCGTGCAAAGTAAGTTTGCCGGCGAAAACATTGCCGAGCAAGCCATGGAACTTTTGCGGCAGGTGATTTTCTTTCCTCGGATTGAAAATGAGGGATTTTTGCCCGAATATGTAGCGCAGGAGAAGGAAAACCAAGCCCGATTTATCGAAGGAATTATCAACGACAAGCGGGAATACGCCTCACATCGTTGCGCGGAAATTATGTTTGAGGGAGAAGCGTATGGAATTCCGCAGCATGGTTACATCGCCGACTTGTCCGACGTTAACGAGAAAAATTTGTACGAATTTTATAAGGATATTATCGGCAATTGTCAAACTGACGTGTTCTTCAGCGGGGAGTTTGACGAAGCGGCGGCGATTGCGCAGTTTAAATCGGTATTTGCCGGCGAAATTGCGCCACGCGGGCGAAGCGCGGCTCCAACCGCAATCGCGCAAGCGAAAAACGGTGAGCCGAAGTTCGTCACCGAAGATATGGATGTTAACCAAAGTAAGTTGAATATGGGCTTTACTTGTGAATGTTGCCCGACCGTGTGGGAATATTTTCCGCTTATGATGTTTAACGCGATTTTTGGCGGTGGACCGTTTTCGAAGCTGTTTATGAACGTTCGCGAACGCTTGTCGTTGTGTTATTATGTCGGTTCGAGGGTTGATAGGTTAAAAGGAATTATGACCGTCGGCGCGGGAATTGCGCCGGATAAGTATGAAGAAACAAAGACCGAAATTTTGCATTGGCTGAGTGAAATGCAACACGGAAATTTCAGCGACGACGAAATCAACGCGGCGAAGAAATATATTACGAACGGCTTGGAATCAATGAAAGACAGCCTTTTCGTTATGGAAGATTATACGCTTAGCCAAAGTTTGATCAACCAAAAACTGCCGATTGACGAGTTTATCGCGAACATTCAAAGGGTTACGAAAGACGAAATTGTTGCCGCGGCGGGGAAAATTAAGTTGGATACGATATTTTTGCTGAACGGCAAAGAAGGAGGTGCGGAATAATGAAGTTTGAAACGATTGAAAATGCGAGTTTGGGCGAAAAACTGCTTTTTGCCAAACATTCAAGCGGGTTGAACGTTTATGTTTTCCCGAAAAAGGGATTTTCGAAATATTACGCGGTTTACGCGACAAAATATGGTTCTATCGACAACTGCTTCAAGGCGGCGGGCGATAACGCGTCCACTACTGTTCCCGAGGGAATCGCGCACTTTTTGGAGCATAAATTGTTCGAACAGCCGGACGGTTCGAACGCATTTGATCAATTTTCGGTAACCGGCGCGAACGCGAACGCGTTTACGTCCTTCGACGTTACGGCGTATTTATTCTCATGCACCGATGAGTTTTATACGAATTTGGATTTGTTGCTTGATTTCGTCGGAACGCCTTATTTTACCGACGAAAACGTGGCGAAAGAGCAGGGAATTATCGCGCAAGAGATTAAAATGTACGAGGACGACCCACATTGGCGTGTGTATTTCAACCTGCTGCGTGGACTTTACCGTGAATTCCCTGTGAAATACGACATTACAGGAACGGTTGAGAGCATTTCGCAAATCACGCCGCAGATTCTTAATAAATGTTACGATGTATTCTATACGCCGGAGAATATGTTGCTGTTTCTGGTTGGAGATATTGACGAAACGCGGGCGGCGGAGCTTGTAGAGAAGCACGTTCGCGCGCGGGGAACCGAGTTTGAGCGAATTTTCCCTAACGAACCAAGCGCGGTCGCGGGCGATGTTACGCAGAAGTTAGCGGTTGCCGCGCCTATGTTTCAGTTGGGATTTAAGGATACCGACTCGGCGTATGGCGCGAACAGTCCGCTTGTCGGAGAGAAGTTGCTGAAGAAAAAGCTTGCCGCGAAAATCGCGCTTGAAGTGTTTATCGGCAAGAGTTCCGAGCTTTATACCAAGCTTTACGAGCAAGGATTGATTGACGACAGTTTCGGCCACGAAGTGAGTTTCGAGCCGCATTACGGATTTTCTACGGTTGGCGGCGAATCGCGCGACCCGAAAGCGGTTCGCGACGCGATCGTTGCCGCGATTGACGAAATTAAGCAAAGTGGATTTGACACCGCAGACATTGCGCGGGTGAAAAAGATGTTCAAGGGCGGATTTTTGCGCCGCTTTAACAGTATTGAAGGAATCGGAAATAGCTTTATGCGCAGTATTTTCAACGATATTGACGCGTTTTCGACGTTGCCGACTTACGATGAGATAACCGACGACGAGATTAACGCGACGTTCGCCGAGCATTTTAATCCGGAGAATATGGTGTTGTCGGTTGTTGAGCCGCTTTAATGCGCCCTGCGGGCGCGGGCTTAAGGCGCAACGCGCCTTAGACCTTTGCCGCCTGCGGCGGCGGGCTTTTGCGCCCAACGGGCGCAGGTTTTTAGGGCTTTGCCCTAAAAACCTTTTTTCAGAGCGAGGCTCTGCGGGCGTTTGCGGCGGCTGCCGCAGAGCGACAAGGGCTAGTCGTAGCCCTTGTCAAGCCACGAAAATTTTTTCACAAAAAATTTAGTAAAACTTGCGGCGCAAACGCGCTATAGCGCTATTAAAAGCGCGCCGCGATAAAGGTGTGCAAACATCTACGTATCAGTTAAGTATGTACGGCGGCAAAAGCCGCAATTTCTAATGGGGTTGGACATTCGCACGAACTAATCTTTCCGCGAATGCGGTTCGCTAATCTGGTTTTTTCGTCGCCGGCTTTGGCGCAAATCGCGTAGTTTGCGTTTGCGTCCATAGGCGACCGGGATTGGTAAGGGCAGAGCCCTTATCGCCAGTCCGGCAGGACACGATGCCCACAGAGCCTCGCTCTGAAAAAAGGGTTTTAGGCCAAAGCCCT
Organism: Oscillospiraceae bacterium; assembly: GCA_009780345.1. Taxonomy (GTDB): domain Bacteria; phylum Bacillota; class Clostridia; order Monoglobales; family WRAG01; genus WRAG01. The sequence goes on along the minus strand of WRAG01000007.1, from coordinate 28,179 downwards.
AAAACCCTTGCGGCAACAGCCGCACACATGCGCAAAATCAGCGCAACGGAATGCGCACCGTCGCATTCAATCCAATCAAATTGTACAACGCAACCTCGTCGGTTATTGTGATTTTTATCGGAACCAACTGCGTTATCCTTGTAAATGTGCCGCCGGTTGTAAAGCTTGTTAAGTGCCCCGAAAGCGCGGCGTCGGTCACTAATCCGATTGATGAAATATAGCCCACGAATTGCCGGTTTCCAAGCGCGTCTATGGTGGCGTAAGCTCTTTGCCCGATTTGCAGTTGAGAAATGTTGCCCTCCTCAATATTGGCTCGGATGTGTATATTGTTCATGTCGGCGATAACCGCGACCGGCATTTGCGGAGACACCACTTGGTTCAGCACCGCGTTGGTGTCTACCACCACGCCGTCAACCGGCGAGCGAAGATGTCCGACGTTTTCGACACGGCCGATAATTTCGTTTTCGCTTACAAAACTTCCCTCAGATACGGTAAATCTGTCAAGTCGCCCGGGCGCGGGCGGAAAGATTTGGATTAAATTTGTCTGCACACTTGCGTTGCCGGTTGTGAGATAGCTTGCGCCTTGCCAGTAGAAATAAAACCCGATAATCCCGCCGACGACAAGCGTTAGCACCAAAATTATGCCCATTATTTTTTTGCCGCCCGATTTTTTCTTTTCAGTGGCGGTTTCAGCGGCTTCTGTCGTTTCTTCAGTTTCGGTTATTGTTAATTTTTCGTTACTCATGCTGTTTCCTCTCCTTGCTCAAATTGCGAATTATATAAATCGGCATAAAATCCGTTTTCGTCAATCAACTGTTGGTGATTACCCTGTTCTATGATGTTTCCGTCTTTCATTACGAGAATCAAGTCGGCGTCACGAATGGTAGACAGTCTGTGCGCGATTACAAAGCTTGTGCGCCCTTTCATGATGTTTTTCATCGCTTTTTGTATCAGAACTTCGGTTCGGGTGTCGATTGAGCTTGTCGCCTCGTCAAGTATCAATATCGCGGGATTTTTCAGCACTACGCGCGCAATGGTAAATAGCTGTTTTTGCCCTTGCGAGATGTTGGACGCTTCTTCGTTTAGCACCATGTTATAGCCGCCGGGCAGCGTTTTGATAAAATTATGGCAATGCGCGGTTTTCGCGGCGGCGATAACTTCTTCGTCGGTTGCGTCGGGCGAACCGTAACGGATATTTTCCATAATTGTGGCGTTGTAAAGCCATGTATCTTGCAGAACCATGCCGAATATATCACGCAAATCCTTGCGAGTAAAATCGGTGGCGTCAATTCCGTCGATCAAGATCTTGCCGCCGTTCAGTTCATAGAATCGCATAAGCAGTTTTACCACCGTTGTTTTTCCCGCGCCTGTCGGACCGACGATTGCGACGGTTTGCCCCGCTTTGATTTCCGCCGAGAAGTCGTGCAATATAATTTTATCGGGGTTATAGCCGAATTTCACATTTTGGAAGCTTACATTCCCCTCGAAGTGTTCCATATGCGCGGAAGTTGCGGTATCTGCGACCTCTTCCTCTTCCTCCAAGAACTCGAACACTCGTTCGGCGGCGGCGATTGTCGCTTGCATTGTGTTGCTTGCTGCGCCAAGCTCGCCCAAGGGATATGTAAGGTTTTGCACATACTGGATAAAGGCTTGAACGTCACCGATTGTGATTGAACCTCGCACCGCGAGAACGCTTCCTAAAACGCACACCATTACATAGCATAAATTCCCCACAAACGAGAAAATCGGCTCGACAATGCTGGACATAAACTCGGCTTTCCAGCTGGACCCGCGAATCGCTTTGTTTGACTTGTCGAACTTTTCTTCCGCGTCGGTTTCGCCGTTGTAAGCGCGGACGATGTTGTGGCCGCTGTATGTTTCTTCCACGATTCCGCTGAGTTCCCCCAGCGCTTCCTGGCGTTGACTGAAATACACGTGGGACTTGTTGATTACAAGCATCATAATGGACATTGAAAGCGGAATTACGATGATTGACGCAAGCGTCATAATCGGGCTGATCCAAATCATCATAACAAGCGTGCCGACAACGGTTGTAACCCCTGTTACCAGCTGGGTCAAGTTCCGATTAAGCGTTTGGTTTATGGTATCGACGTCGTTGGTTATACGGGAGAGAATCTCGCCGTGGGAGCGGGTATCGTAGTAGTTTATCGGCAACCTGTGCATTTTTTCGGATATTTCGGTTCTGAGTTTGTATGTTACTTTTACCGAAAGACGCGCCATAATCATTTCTTGTCCGAGGTTACAAAGGGATGATATAATATAAAGCGTAATTAGCATCACGGTAAGTCTTGCCATATAAGGAAAATTCGTCAAAAGTCCGGTTCCGATCCAGTGCGCCACTAAGCCGTCTACAAGCGCGGTTGTAACTCGTCCCATAAGCCTTGGCCCGACCACCGAAAACACGGTGGAGAGCAAGGCTAGAACTAACGAGATAAGAATTGCCGTTTTGTGCGGCGCCAAATAGTTCATAAGGTTTTTTATCGCCGCTTTGGGGTCTTTCGCCTTTACGACAACGCCCTGGGCTCCGTCGCCCATTGGGTCATAGCTTTGCTGTTCCGGTTGTTGTGTTTGTTGTTCACTCATGCGTTCATCAACTCCTCGTCTGTTAATTGAGAAGCCGCGATTTCTTGATATACTTCGCAGGTTTTCATTAAATTGGAGTGGGTGCCAATCCCAACCGTTCTGCCGTTATCTATAACCACAATTTGGTCGGCATCCATAATGGAAGAAATTCTTTGCGCAATGATGATTTTAGTGCTTAAGGCGGTTTTCTGCTTCAGCGCGGCGCGAAGATTGGCATCGGTTTTTACGTCCAGCGCCGAAAAACTGTCGTCAAACAGATAAATCGGCGCGTTTTTCACCAATGCGCGCGCGATTGAAAGCCGCTGCCTCTGTCCGCCCGATAGATTCGAGCCGCCTTGCGCGACGTTGGAATCGTATCCATCCGGCATGTTTTCGATAAATTCGGTTGCTTGCGCGATGTCCGCCGCGGTTCGGATTCGCTCGTCGGACGCTGTTTTGTCGGCGTAAAGCAGGTTCGAGCGGATGGTTCCGGTAAACAGCAGCGCCTTTTGCGGGATATATCCGATTTTGTCGTGCAATTCTTCCTTGTCTATGTCGCGAATGTCTATGTTATCAAGCAAAACCGCGCCGTCGGTTACGTCGTAAAATCGTAACAACAACTTAAATATGGATGTTTTCCCTGAACCGGTGGAACCGATAATCGCCGTAGTTTCGCCGGGTTTGGCGGTGAAACTGATGTTGTTTAGCACGTTTTCGTCGCCCTCCATTGCGTCGGGATAGCGAAAACTTACGTTTTTAAACTCGACCATTCCTTTAAAATCAGCGGGAAGCGGCAATATATTGTCTCTGTATTGAATACTGCTCTCGGTTTCAAGCACTTCGCGAATCCGCTGCGCCGACACGGCGGCGCGAGGCAGAAGCGTAAACATAAACGAAACCATCAAAAATGCGAAGATGATCAGCATTCCATACTGCAAGAATGCGAAAATGTCGCCGATGTCGATTCGAAACGCCGACGCTTGCCGCGCGCCGACCCAAACGATAACCGCGGTTGTAAGATTCATGATCAGCATAATAACCGGCGTCATAAACGCGAATACCTGGTCTACGAATAGGTTCGTTTCTGCCAAATCTTTGTTCGCTTTGTCGAAACGCTTCTTTTCAAACCTTTGCGTGCTAAACGCGCGGACGATTAAAATTCCGCTTAGGTTTTCGCGAGAAACCAAGTTTAATCGGTCAATCAAAGTTTGCACAATCTTGAATTTCGGTAAGGCGACAACGTATAGAATTCCCATGATTCCAACCATGGCAATGGTCGCAATGGCGATGATCCATGTCATGGATACGCTTCGGTCAAGCGCGCGAATAATTCCGCCAACGCCGATAATCGGCGCGTAAATAAACAGACGAATCGCCATCATCATGGTAGATTGGATTTGCGAGATGTCGTTTGTTGTGCGGGTTATAAGCGACGAGGTCGCGAATTGGTTCACTTCAGCGTTCGAAAAGCTTAAAACTTTTTTGAATACTGCTTCCCGCAGGTCGTTCGCTACGCCTGTTGACGTCTTTGCGGAAAAATATCCCATAGAAACGGCGGCGGCGACGCTAAGTAGCGTTATTCCAATCATTCTCGCGCCGGTGCGCCAAATAAACGGTATATTCCCGGGAATTACGCCGTCGTTTACAATGTCCGCCATATATCCGGGCAGCACAAGCGCGCAAATCGCCTCTACCAAAAGAAGAGCGACGGCGCATAAAAGCATGCCGGTGTAAGGTTTCATAAATTCGAAAATTTTTAACATATTTCACTTTACCTTTGCAAAAATCTGTGATACAATTAATTATTGTAACATATCCCCCTAGGGTAGAGTCAAGCATTATTTTCGAGAAAGGAGATTTTTTATGGCGAAGCAAAATAAATTGCTCTCAATCGGCGATATTTCCAAACTAACAGGCGCGAGCATAAAGGCGCTAAGGTATTACGACAGGATTAAGCTGCTTGAACCCGCTTACATTGACCCCCATTCGAAATATCGGTATTACACTTTCGATCAGATGTATTTAGTCAATATAATCACATTTTGCGTCGAGTTGGATATTCCGTTAAAAGAGCTTACAAAGTTTATTGACGAGAACAAAATTATCGACGCGTCAGCTCTTTTGGCTTACGGAAAAGAGATTGCGGAGAAGAAAATGAGAAAATTTCAGCAAGGCTTGCGAATTGTTGCGCATGCCGAGCAGCAAATCGCATTATCGAAAAAACATCGTATGGGCGAAATATATTCAGTCGAAATTCCAGAGAAATTCTTTTATATCGTGCCTTTGGAACAGCCTTTTGACAAGCTTGATTGGACTGAAATGATAAATTCATTTTTGAATTTGGGCTATAACGACGAAGATTATGAAGATTCTGCCGAAAGCGGGCTTTTGTGCGAATATTCGTCTGCGGGAATACAGCGATATGTATTTATCGAACTGCCGAAAGGCAAGCCGAGGGGGAATTACAAAACAATTCCGGGCGGCACGTATTTTTGCGCGCATAGCAATGAAAGTCGGATCGAAAACGCTTCCGACGTATTTGAAGAACATGTCAAAGGTTCATTTTTGGCGATTGAAACCGAGATTTTTACCGAAAAGTATGAAGTGAACAAGCCGATAAGCGAATTGCGGGTTATCGGATTAGATTAAAATAACTAAAAAGCGGCAAGCCTTTCGGCTTGCCGCTTTTTTTAAGTTTTATTCAACGATTTGAACCAAAATCGCGTTAGGGATAATCGCCGGCTTGGATTGCAGCACCCTCTCATGATACGTAATGTCCACGATGGTTCCCGGCGGAATGTCAGAGATGGACATAGGCTCGCCAATTGCGTTAAGCAACTCAACCGAATCGTTGCGGCTTATAAAATATCTGCCGCCGACTTCGTGAGGGCCAACAGGCGTGATACTGCGAACGAATAGTAATGCCTCTTCGTTTTGAAGATAATAATTCGGGTCGAATTCCAAAACTTCCGCATGGAAAGCGAGTATGTCGGGGATAAAACCGTCTACATTGTCCGTGTATGACTGCTCTTCGTGCGAATTTCCGCAGCCTGCTAAAAATAGCAATGCTGAGATTGCCAGTAACGCTAAAATTGTCTTTTTCATCATCTAATCACCGCTTTCTAAATAATTATCCGCAAAAAACGAGCCGTTCCCCAATATTTCCATATAGATTCTTGGTGTATCTTAAAGCACGATTAATAGATATACGCATAATATCTCTTGTTATTGGTTCATACCATCGTTCACGATGAAACAACCAACAATAGCGCAATTATCTTCCTCATCTAATCACCACTACGTCGTCTTCGCCGATGGTGAAGTAAGTCGGCGCGTTTAGATTCTGAACCAATGTTCCCTCTGCCCTGAACGTTCCGGGGCTTATAACCCGCGCGTAGTAGTAATACAATCGCCCGCTGTTAAACCAACTGTTGTGGTCGAAGAACTGCACTCTCTGCCCTTCCACGCGCGCCCAGCGTAAATGACCGATTCCGAAACGTTCGGAACCCGGGATTCTCGCGCTGTCGGGGATAAATTGAAGTCCTGCCGGCAAGAAATCGGTAACGACGTACGAACCTTGTATCGCTTTCGCCGAATAGTCGATCCATAGGTTAACGCGAACGATATCGCCTTGCTCGAACTCCCAGGTATAGTTTCCGTCTCCGCCGACACGGTAGAAGCGGCGGCGGACGGTTATGTCATGATCGACATTGTATTGAGCGGCGTCGGACATGGGTTGCCTGAACGTTGACACCGCGCTAACGTCGCCGGTCACTTCAATCAGTCTGAATTCGTGCATGTTTTGCGCGGGGATTCGCAAAGTATGCTTTCCGCCGCCCCAGCCCCAACGGCTAAGATCTCTTGTAAACTCCTCGCCGAACAGGGTGTAGGTTATGCTGCCCGCTTCGGCAGTTGCTCTGCCGATATTGCGGCGGATATGCGCAAGACGCTCGAGGTTAGTTAGCAAATCGACACCGCGGTTGCGAACAAGGTATAAATACAGTCCGTCTACTTCCGGTCTTTCAAGCTTTTGCGCAAGTGTAAGCGCGGCAGATGTTGCGTCCAAGATATCGTCCATGTCAACGCCGACGTTCACGCGGTAATACGGCGCGAAGCCTTCCAAATACGGCGCGATTCGCGTGTCGTACATCTCCGCCGCAAGTTCAACTTCGCCCAACGCGTGATAGCCAAGCGCGATGTAGGTTAAATCTCTGATTGACAGGTCGTCAAGCAGCGCGTAATTGTTCAAATACAGCAACACAGGCTCGCGCAATATTGCAAGTCCGTAAAGTGCGATAATTTTGTTGTCGGCGTTGTCGCCCTTGAAGATGTTGTAAAGGTAATTTCGAAGCGCGCCGATGTTGATTTCGTTCATAATAAACGGCATAAGCCTTACGGTAGTCAAAAGATCCGCTTCGGCGTGCGGCAATATGGCAATTCCGCCGTTACTTTGCTGGAATTGACGCGCGTCGAAGCTGTCGTTCGTCCAAGACAAACTCAGATCAGGGAAATACGTTCGCAGAAGGTTGTTCGCTTCACGGCGCACGACCATTCGTTCGATTCTACTTCCCCACGAGTTGCGCAACCAGGTCAACTGCCACAAATAACGTCCGCGGCTTCTGTCGGTAAAGGTGATATTTGTAAGTCCGCCGCTTCCGACGACGAAATCCGTGCCGGGTGATATGTTATCGTAAAATACCGCGGCGTCAATTTGGCGATAGGTTCGAAGCACCTGATATTGGTGTCGAACCATGTCGGTCATGCCATTGCTGACCGTCGCGCGAATGATAAGCGCGCCGCTGCCCTCATGAGCCATCTCCCAAAGCGGAATGTTGACGCGTTCGAACGCTGCGCCGCCGGCGGTGCGCACGTCATACGGATTCGATTCGTCCCAAACTTGGAATTCTACCGTTTCGCCGCCGGCCAAACTTGTTCCGAACACATTTACGCCGAGCGTCGGAAAATCGCCGGTCAAAAACGTGCTGTTAATCGAATAATTCAAGAACATCGGCATGGTAACGATGATATTCCGCACCAAATTTCCTGCGTGCAAATCGTTACTTATGCCCGACACGGTTAAACGCCACGATGTGATATTATCGGGAAGTCGGAAGCTATGCTGCGCCGTGCCTTGGGCGTTAGTGTGAATTACCGCGAAGTGCGCGGTGTCTTCGAACACTTCACGCAAATGCGCGTCTGCGCCACCGTATGAATCGTCTAATTCGGCGGCGAAGTCCATTGGTGGTGCGGGTGCCGGTCCGGGACCCGCACCCAGCGATGCGCCCACACCTCCCATAGCGGCGCGATTCAACGACATACTTTCCACCGTTTCGTCAGACGGGAAAAACGTTCGATGGGTTGATGTGGTAAATCGTAAGCCCGAACTTACGGTATGGTATAGCGAACTTAGCGTATTAACCGTATAATCCTGAAGCGCGAACAGCGCTTCGTCGACGACGCTTATATTGATCGCCGCTTCAACCGGATTTCCGTGAATATCGGTGACGGTGATGTTAGCGTTAAACATATCGCCCGGCTGATAGGTTTCCTGGTCGGTTTCGACGGTTATAATCAAGTCATTTTGCTCGAAATCGAAGCGGATATTCTCGGACATGTTCCAACTGTTCGACTCATATGTAAAGCCGTTAAAGTGATACGCGTGAACGATGACGTTCGGAATGTGTTCCGCCGAAAATTCGAATGTATACGGGTTTTGACCCGCTTGGAAGCTTTGAATCCCGCGCTGCATATTTACAAACAGGAAGTTTCCGCTTGTTACAGTGTCCACGCCGCGCATAAGGGTTAAGGTTACATCGTCACCGAGCGCGTAAACGCCGGTTTCGCTATCGTTTTGCAGGAAAATGTCGTTTGACTCGGCTTGCCACCACCAGCTTGACCAATCTCTGCCTATCCAAACGCGGTGATTGATGGTTCTGCCGTTTCCGTCAACGGTTTGTATCCGCGCGAAATAGCTTTCCCGCTCCCGATTCGGCAACGTAAAGTTACGCTCGGCAACGCCGTCGCTGTTTGTGCGCATATTAAAGCTGTTAATCCGCTCTTCACGGCGTTCATGACGGTAGATTGGGAAAGTTCTTCTTTCGGAATGGCTGTACCAAACTTCGCCGGTGTTAATTCTTACCCAATATTCTCTGTAAATATTGACAGATATGTTTTGGTTGTTCACCGGCTCGTCGAGGAAGTCGCCCCAATGCCGCGATGTTCCGTCGTTTATACGGTCAAGCGTGATCGAGTTTACGTCAACGGTAATATTCGCGCTTACCGAACGTCCCGGTTCTCCCTTTTCTCTTGTCGCGCGCGCGCGAACATCGATATCGTTGATAAAAACTTGAACCGAAGTTCTTGCCATAGTTCGACCGATTTCGGGCAATGTTGCCTCGGCGGTGAATTCCATGCCGGTTTGCCCTTGCGCGGCAGCGCGCGGAATCGGCGTTTGGCTCACACTTATTTCGCCGTCCATATTTGTTATGCCGCTTTCGTTTACTGAATTGTTTAAGTCGCCCCAACCCCATACTCTGTATGAAATATCCAGTTCGGGCAACGGAGTTCCCTCGAAAAACGCGGCGGTTGCGGTAAAGGTCACTTCCTCGTCGACGAATATCGCTCGTCTGTCTGCGCTTACGGTGATTTGATACGGCGGTTTTACGTAGTTCTCCACGCTAAAGTGCATAGTGTTCAAAACGATGTCGCCGTGGTAAATCGTAAGCACATACGAACCTGTATCCAACATCGGAAGCCTTATTTCGTCCGAATATACGCCATTATGAAGGTGTACAACTTGTCTGTGAAGTATATCTCTGCCCGTGCCGCTCCAGCGGCTCCAGCCACCTTGTCGAAGAACGGCGGTGAGGTAGTTTATTTGCTCGCTGTTTCGGCGGCACTGCGCGAATCCCCAGAAATAGAGCGTGTCGTCAGGCTGGAACAGCGTGCGGTCAAGCTGCAACGCCGTCCAGTACGCCTCGTTGGCGTTGCCCATGTTAAATCTGCCGCCGCTCCAGCCCCAACTCGGCCAACCTCCGGTAGGCAGCCAAACCGCGGTTCTGCCGTCCCGCGCGGTCACGGTGATTTGCTCGTCTATCTCGGTGGCTACCGCTCGGTTGATTACCGCGACACCATGCTCATCGGTGGTATACGTTCCGCCGCCAACAGAGTCACGCACCGTTGCGCCCGCAAGCGCGCCGCCGGTTACGATGTCGTTTACCCAAAAAATTGTCTTATCATCGTCCGAGATAATCTGAATCGGCAAATCATTGATTTGGATAATCATTTGATCTCTGTTATCCAAAACCGTCGCCTCAATCAAATAAAACCCTTGCGGCAAGCTTTGCGGAAACTCTAATGTGTTCATCCATGACCATTGATTATCCTCGTCGGGAGCAGGCGCGTCAAAGGATGTAACGCGGGTTAAGCCTCTTGTGTCGATAAAGTTTTCTTCCCTCGCGAATCGCGACCAGCGCGGCGTGTTCAATAACCGACGAATCGCCTGCATGGTTTCCGCGTTCGTGTCAAGCCTGTAAACGTTTATTCTAGGTTGCGGACGCGGGAAATCTCTGTTAAAACTAACATTATATCTAACACTTGGCGGCTCGATCGTCGGTAATTCAACATAGCTGAAGTCAAAAGATACACTTTGCCAGTTTTCACGCGGCTGACGGGGCGGACGAGGGTCAGGACGCTCTGCCGTTTCAAACGACCACACGTAATCGGTGAGCAGTTCGTCGTTTGTTCCCTCAAGCCTGATTCCCGCTCGTATCGTAACGGTATAAACCGTTTGATATTCCAGACGTGAAGTTGGCACGAACACTGCCGTGTTTCTGCGGGTTTCAAACCGTCCCGCAACGTTAGGATATATGCTGAAGAAATAATCTATCGCCGTGAAGTCTTCTTCCGAGAATGTTACTTCTATTCCGGTGTTTATCGGCACATTTGTCGCTTCGTTTGCCGGGAAATTCGACGTAATCTGAAATCTTCGCGCGGTTTGAAACGCCCAAGTGATATCGTCTTCGTATTCTCTCGTAATACGGAATATGTATAAAGTATTTGACGCCAATATTACCACAGGAGTGATAATAAATTCCGTGCCGCTGTCCGACACGGCGGAAATATCCGGCTGCGGCTGCCCGTCAATGGACAGTTTTGCCGCAACTTCGTATGCAGTCGTCACGTCAGGCGAAGTTAGTATGAACGAGGAGGAAACGTCAACTCCCGTTCTGCCAAACGTCACCGGCGCAAGCGTGTAACCGCCTCTTGCCGGCGTTGCCGCCGTTCCCGTAATAATCCCCGGAATAAGGCTTAGTAAAATAGCAATTACCAGACAAACCGAAATGCTTTTTCTCATTATTCTCTCTCCTTTGCACGCATTTTTGCGTAATGCACGCATTTTTGCGTAACATATATAAAATATATACATATTAGACATGCAAAATGGCGAAAAAGTTCCATGTTTTTGTAAAAATTTAATATATTTTTATGGAAAGATCAAAAAAAGAGCCATGCGGCTCTTTTTTAACTATATCACCGAATTACAGTATTCGCATTGTCCCGCTTGTCCTGCCGCGCCGCAACGCGGGCAGTTGACTAATATTTGCGGCGCAGAAGTGTTGGAAGCTGATCCGTCGCCCCAATCAAATTCGATTCCTCGAAGTGCGTCTATGTTTTTAAACAATTCCAAAGTGTTCTTTACATCGTTAAACGAATCTCTTGTTTTTATCGCAATTTCTTTAATCGAAGTTATATTTTCCTCTAAAATCAGCGGCGCGTATTTTCTGAAACGATTTGCGGCTTTTTTATACGAAAATTTTACCACAATCATAAGCAAACCAAAAAGAACCAATATAATCGGCAAAATTATCCATTCAAAACGCCAAAAAAGAAATCCGGCGCCGACAAACGAAGTTAAACCCAAAACCCAGCCTGTTCTCACCAAGCTTTTCTTATGTGCGTAGGCTTGCCTAATCGCGTCTTCTGTTGTGAATCTCAACTCACTCATCAAAATTCCCTCTCTTTACGCCTTTGGTTTACCACATTCCGAGCAAAATCTGCCACCGTTCGACGCGCCGCACGCGCAAGTCCAATTTTCCGGTTTCGCAGTTCCGCATTCGCCGCAGAATCGCCCGCCCACATCGGCTCCGCACGGACATTTCCACGTTTCAGCCGGCGCGGGTTGCGGTTTCCCACAATCAGAGCAGAATTTTCCGCTGTTCGTCACACCACATTCGCAAGCCCAACCCGCAGCGGGAGCGCCCGCAGCTTGTTGCGGCGGTTGTTGCGGCTGTTGTTGCGGTTGCTGCTGCGCCATGTCAAAGAACGCGCCTGCGTTCGCGCCGCCGCCGGCATTCATCGCGGCATTCATTCCAAGGAATCCCATCATCGCGCCGCCCTCATTCCCCGCGGCGTTGCGCATAGCGTCGGCTTGCGCCGTAACAAGCGTCGCGCCCGCCATTCCGGGGTCGCGCATTACCGCTTTACGCTGTAATTCTTTAATCATTTGCTCGTCTTCCGACGACGCGCTAACGCTTTTTATGCTAAACGACGAAATAGATATTCCGCGCAATTCTGTCCATTTTTCGGTCAAAGCTTCGTTTAACGCCGCCGAAATTTCTTCCGTATGCCCGGGCAACGCGCTGTATCGAACGCCCGCCGCGCTGATTTTCGCGAATGCCGGTTGAAGCGCGGTTAAAAGCTCGGCTTTTAATTGCGCGTCAATTTCGTCGCGGCGATATGCTTGCGCGACATTTCCCGAAACATTCGCGTAAAATAAAATCGGGTCGGTCAATCTATACGAATACTTTCCGTTGCAACGAATGGAAATATCGATGTCAAGTCCGATATTCGTATCAACCACGCGAAACGGAATCGGGTTTGGCGTTCCGTACTTGTTTCCGGTAATTTCCTTTAGATTAAAGTAATACACCCGCTGGTCCATCGGCGCTTGCCCGCCGAAAGTGAAACGCTTGCCGATATTTTTAAACGTCGCGACAATGTTTTGCCCTAACGGCCCGTGGAAAATGCTTGGCTCGGTTGATGAATCCCAAACAAACTCGCCCGGGTCGGCGCAGAATTCCACAACTTTTCCTTGTTCCACGATTATCATCGCCTGTCCGTCCGCAACCGCGACAATAGAACCGTTTGAGATAATGTTTTCGGTTCCTTTCGTGTTTGCGGAACGCGGGTTTACGCGATGCTGCCCTTTAACCACCAAAACATCTGCCGCGATCGATTCGCAGTAGAAATATTCTTTCCATTGATCGGCTAAAACTCCGCCTACGGCGCCTGTAGCTGCTCTGATTAGTCCCATTTTTATTTCCTCCTTATTTTTCTTAAAATATCAAATTTTGTTAGGGTTTGCGCCTATGGCGCAGGTTTTTAGAGCTTTGCTCTAAAAACAATTTTTGCCGCTGAGGCGGCGGGCTTATGTCCTGCCGGACGGGCGGTAAGGGCTCTGCCCTTACCAATCCCGGTCGCCTATGGACGCAAACGCCAAAAAGCGGCGATTTGCGCCAAAGCCGGCGACGAAAAAGCTGGGTTAGCGAACCGCATTCGCGGAAAGACTAGCAAGATAAAACGCCGCGCCCATTCGAGACCGACCCGCGCCTAAAAGCGCGAGATGTTATTTGGTTAGAGGCGAACTGATCGCACTCGCTTCCGCGCCATGTGTGCTCGTTTTTTGAGCACGTGCATGAGCGCGGTGCTTTTGATCAAACTTTTGGCGCGCAAAAGTTTGCTGGATTGTCAAGGACTGGTCCTTGACTCGCCGCGCGCGACCGCGCAAAACCGGTCTAAGGCGCGTTGCGCCTTAAGCCCGCGCCCGCAGGGCGCAACCTCGCTGTGAAAACGTGAAACGTTTTCACAGCGTCGGATCCGCTTTCGCAGATCGTCTGCCGAAAATTTCGCTGGTATTTCCGAGATATCGGTCTAACTGACTGCCCAGCGCTTTTCTGCCGCGGCTTATGCTTACGCCGCGAACGATAATCGCCGTAAGCCCCACCGCGCCCGCGGGAATCAAAGACAACATAGCTAACAATTCAATCGTTTCGTCGCCAGCCATAAAGTATCTTAGCAGCCACATAATCATTGCAAGCAGCGCCGCCAATCCAAACCCCATAAACCATCTGCGAACCCGCTTTTTCGTATCCTTACAAACCGGGCGCGTTCCGAAATGTCTCGAATCGTTCGTTCCGTCGCACGCGCTGAAGCAAACTTTGTCGCCATATGTATATAACGTCACCCAATTCGGACGGTAAACCAAGAAAATATCCGGGATAATATCGCCGTGATATTGAAGATTGCGAATCCGATCGCCCGGCGCGATTGCCGTAATCTGACTGCGAATTCCCGCGTCGATTACCGCCTTATCATAAGCCTTATTCGACGGTTCGTCGCAAGGAAGCACGGTAAATCCGGCGGTAAACTTAGGATCGAAACTTTGTTTCCTGTCGATCTCCACAAAGTTCCCCCCATCAACCAAGCCGAACGAACTTTCCCGAATTCCTCGCTTGAGGTCTTTGCAGTTTGCCGCGCCGCTTTTCTCGCGCGATTGCGCCATATGGTGCGTCGCCTCGATTAGGTTGGTCACCGTTCCCGACGCGACCGACGAATGCGGAAACCAGTCGGTTACAACCCTTGTTCGTGTCACCATTCCGTTTTTGGTGCGCACAACAAACGTTTCAATCCTGTCGTATCCGATTGACGCCGTCCAGTTCACCTTATAATTCGCGACACAGTAATAATGCGGTATGTAACAGCCTTCCGAGCGGATTATCGCCATTTTCTCGAATACGTCGGCGGGCGTAAATTTCTCGTTCGCAAGCCAAGAAATCATCCCTTTTTGATATTGTTGCTCGCTTACCGTAAACGGCGCGATAAACTTATGATTCTCCGGAATTTCACCGGTCAGTTCGCAATCCTCGCCCTCACTTAGTATGTTGAACACGCTGTCGCAAGAGTCGCACTTAGATTGCCGGCTTCCGGTGATATGTTCAAGTTCCGCGCCGCAGTTCGGGCAATTAAGTGTTGCGTTTATCGCCGCCTCTGCCGCGGCAACAGACTTTTGGTCAGCCTCTCCGCAAGCGGCGCACAAAAGCATTTGCGCTTCCGGATTAAACTGCATCTGCCCGCCGCAACCGGCGCAGCGTTTTTCCTGCATAGTTTTTTCACTCATTGGGCTATCCCCCTTGTTTGTTAATGACATTTATCACTTTATTTTATCACATCCGTTGCCAAAATACAAGATTTTTCGCAAAAACACGAATATATTTAAAAATATATAGAAAAAAACGATATTTCATTCAGAAATATCGTTTTTTAAAGACACACCCTATGCAATCTTGAAATTAAATGAAGTGTAAATCTTATCTGCGGTCCTCTACTATCATCGTGCCTGTATAAACGCTATAGGCACCATCTACTACAACTTCGCGGCGCACTACTCTTATATCAACCGAATCGTCGCCATTTATAATAACTCTATCGCTACCGTCTTCCGTCCCTATGCGAACAGTAGAGTATGAACGATAGTAATTCCAATTCGGGATAATATCGTTATGCTGCGTTCTTACTTCGGTTCTTACGTAATTTGCTGACGCTGAGGGAATCGTAATATGCGCTTCACGTCCGGTATCGTCGGTAGCCGTAAATTGAATCGCGCTGAATGCAAACCCGATACTTCCGTCGTCGTTAAGTTCAGGCGTTGTAATTACGTATGATTTGTGGCTTTCGGTGCGAAGTCCGAAACCAAAATCTATACCAACTTGGATATCCACCACTTCTGAATTGTTAAAATGTCTTTGCGCCAAATCCAACGCTTTTTGGGTATACGCTTCAAGCTCTTCGTTTGATAGTCCTACAAACTCCATCATTTCAGACGCGCTCTTTTCAAAGAAGCCTGACTCCACTATTGCCATACGGAACGCCATCATCGTGTCCATATCCATATCGTCAGTCCAATGCCTTCTGAACCCAACACCGGTGTCGATATCGATTCGCTCGCCCGTTACCGCGTCAATCGCAAAAGAGAATGACCATCCCCAGTTTTCGCTTTCAAAGTCAAACGCCTCCGGCGAACTGCCTACCAACCCGCTCCATTGAGTTCTTGAACTGCTTTCCCAGTCAGAATAGCTCATTTGAACATACATTCCGTCAATACTTGCGCCGAATACGTCCCAAATATACTGCGCGCCTATTTGAGCCGCTTCTTCTCTGGATATCGCACTTTCGGGCGCAACAACACCGCTCTCTCTTTGCCACCGACACTCAATCAGTGTCAAATTCGGCGCCACAAAATCTGCTGACGGCACGTTTTCGGGAATTTCCGCCGCCGCGATTGCGGGCAACGTTTCGGTTCCGCCGGTTGAGAAAGCAAGAGCTAAATTGTTAACTCCTACAAGCGATGCGCTAAACAGCGCGATGGTTAAAGCCGCCGCGGCTCCCACTTTCAAAATGTCGCTGATTTTTGTTTTCGTTTTTTCCATAATTCATCTTCCTTTCGATTTAAAAATTTTTGTGACTTGTGCACCTCACAAATACGATTATACTAACCAATTGTTATGAAGTTATTATTCACTTGTTAAGAAGTCGTAAATGTCGCAAATGATATTGTAACCGTCGTTCCTGCGTCTGCATTAGAATTTACATTCATTTCGGCGCCGTGCGCCTCGGCGATTTGCTTGCAAAGCGCCAAGCCCAACCCCGTGCCGCCAAATTCACGGCTTCTTGATTTATCGACACGGTAAAACGGCTCTGTAATCTTCGAAAGACTGTCAGCGGGAATTCCGCAACCGTTGTCGGTGACGGATATTGCAACCTTTCCGGTTGGCAACTCTTTTGCTTCCAATTGAATTATCCCCGCGTCCGGTTCGCAGGCGTTAAGTGCGTTGGCGCATAGGTTTAACAGCAAACTTCTAATCAAATCTTCCTGTCCGTATATAGTATCGGCGTCGTTGCGGCAGATCAGCCGCGCGCCTTTATCTCGCAAGGATTTTTCCATTGTTTGGCTTATATCGTCGAATAGTTTGGATATCGAAATTTCGTTTTTAACCGGCTCGTATTGGCGCAATGTCGCAAGTTCCAGTAGTGAATTCGCGATATTTTTCATGTGATTCGCTTCGTTCATAATATATTCGGCGGATTCGATAATCTCCCTTTCGTCCAACGTCGCTTTTTGCAAATATTCCGCGTAACCATAGATTGACGTAAGCGGAGTTCGGATTTCGTGGGCGAAATTGTCAACGAACTGTTGCTTGTTTACCGCCTCTTCCTCTAAAAATGATATTTGGTTCTCGATTTTCTCCGCCATTCTGTTGAAATCATAAGCAACCTGCGCAAGTTCGTTTTTCCCTTTAACGTGAATTCTTTCGCAAAATTGCCCGTCCGCGATATTGCCGGAAGCCTTAGCGACAACGCTTAACGGCTTAAAAATAGACGATAGAATAAAATATAGCGCAAACGCGGCAATTATTGAGAATATAATCGCGGAAAGTAAAAGAATATTTTGAATATTTCGCATATCCGCGATGTTTTCGGTTATATCAAGCCGGTATTCCAGCAGAATATGCTCGAAGGGATAGGGCAGCGCGCCCGAAATGTAAATAAAACGTCTGTCATCTATATTAATAAAAGAAACTTCCGACCCCGGTGAAGAACGATCTCGCTCTGACAATGTCAAATCGGTTATATTTATATAAACGTTATGCCGGCGGTAATATCTTGCGTATCCGATTATAAGAGTGTCCACCGCGTCGTAAAATATATCTTGCCTCATATTATGCTGATACCTGTTCTGCAAGATAGTGATATCTCGCGCGAGAGAAGCGGTAATGGTTTGATATTGACTCGCGCTTTTCTCTTTCAGCATATTTATCTGACTGTTATTTAAATATACCGAAACAATTCCGACGCTTAGAAACAGTATAAAAAGGAATAGCAAATAAGTGGCGATAAACGTTTTTATCCTCATTATTGCCTCACCTCGAGTCGATAGCCTAATTTGTATACCGTTTTTATTACGTTTTCCCAGCCAAGCTTTTTGCGGATACGATGAATATGTACATCAACCGTTCTTGTTTCTCCGCCGTAGTCGTATCCCCACGCGATTTCGAGCAACTTGTCGCGAGATAGAGCTATATTCCGATTTTTAATAAGCGATTCAATCAACAAAAATTCTTGCGGCGAAAAATCGATAAGCTCGTCTTTGTAAAACGCCTGCCTGCTTGAAAAATCTATCTTCGCGTCGCATAGCGAGAATACCTTGTCCGCTTTATTCGAGCGGCGAAGAACGGTTTCTATTCTGGTTTGCAATTCAATCATATCAAACGGTTTGACGATATAATCGTCCGCGCCGAGGCGCAGACCTTGAACTTTGTCGGCAACCGCGCCGCGTGCCGTTAAAAATATAACCGGAACATCTTCGATAATCTCTTGAATCACTTGAAACCCGTGCAATTTTGGAAGCATGATATCAAGCAAAATCAAATCGAAAGTGTTTTTCTCCATTTCTTCGAAAACCGCCTCGCCGTCAAACACCGAAACGCACGTATGCCCGACAAGTTCAAGATTTTTCTTGATAAGCGTATTAATCGCCTTTTCATCTTCCACAATAAGTATTCGCGCCATAATTGTCACCTCTTTTGAACTAGGATATGCCTTTAAAATATCAATCATTATTTTCTTGGCGAATTTTCTGCCCAAATGCGTTAAAAATTGTTGTTAATACACCAAGTATTGCCAAAATTTTTGTCTTTTTGGACAAAAAATTCACTCAAAAATCTAATAATCGCTATTTTAAAGACATATCCTAAGTATATCACAAGATTGTTAACAAGTTGTTAAATCAAATAAAAAAATTTTTATCTTTTTTCAAAATATACCTTGACAGGCGAGGTAAGTTATGATATTATATACAAGAAATTATAAAAGGGTTCCCAAAACGCCCCAACAACGTGGACGTTTTGGGAAAGAGGAGCAACACCGAAACAGGCGAACTTTTCGGCGACGCATTTTTCGTCGAAAACGAGCAAAGTGAGGTTGTTGCGACGAAGGAGGTGTATTATGTCTATTACGTCTGACCTTATACGAGGTCACACCGACACGATTATTCTCGCCAAACTTATGAGCCACGACAACTATGGATACGAAATCAACAAATCCATACAGCAAAAAACCGGCGGGGAATACGAACTAAAGGAAGCAACGCTTTACACGGCGTTTCGGCGGTTAGAGGTCGCGGGTTGCATCTCATCCTACTGGGGTGACGAGCAAACCGGCGCGCGGCGGAGGTATTACAGCATAACCGATTCGGGACGCGACAATTACAAACGCCTTATAAGCGAGTGGAAAAAGGCAAAAGAAATGATAGAAAATCTAATTAAAACGGAGGAATAACGAATGGAAGATAAATTACGCAGATATGTTGACGGACTTTTTGAGGAAGCGGCTGTTACTAAAAAATCCGTCGAGCTAAAAGAAGAGATGATTCAAAATTTGCAAGACAAGTACAGCGATCTTTTACAAGAGGGCAAGCCACCCGAAGCGGCGTTTAACATCGCCGTTGCGGGAATCGGCGACGTTACTATGCTTTTGAAAGAGCTGGAAAACGAAGGAAAGAATCCGCCCGACGAAGCGGCGCGACGAAAATCGGCGATGTTTACCGCGATTGCGGTAATGCTATATATAATTAGTGTTTTGCCGGTTATTATTATCGGCGCGGTTACGGATACCTATGACCCCATAATCGGAGTTGTGATTATGTTCGTTATCGTGGCTATCGCAACGGGGCTTTTGATTTACAACAGCATGACAAAACCGAAATATTACAAAGAATCTGACACCGTTGTTGAAGAATTCCGCGAGTGGCAGGACGAAACCCACGAACGCAAGCAAATGCGCAAAGCAATATCTTCGGCATTGTGGACAATCGTTACCGCAATATATATCATTGTAAGTTTTTGGACGCATGCGTGGCATATTACTTGGATAATTTTCCTGATTGCCGGCGCAATCGAATCGCTGATTAATGTTTTCTTATCAGCGAAGAAAAAATCGTGAGGTGAATCCATTGAATAAAACAAAATTTATTACCATCATCTGTTGGATTATAACGACCGTTGTACTTATCGGACTTGTTGCGTGGTTTATAACCGGCCCGTTGTTAAACCTTGAAGGCGGGTTTATAGGATTCGGTTGGGGAGAGTTTGAGGAGAGAACAACTCGCAGCATTCCCGTGGACGGCATAGATTCGATGTATATCGACTGGACATCGGGCAGAGTTATAATAGAACCCCACGACGGAAATGATATACGGATTACCGAATTTAGCATTCGGGAACTTCGAGACAATCAGCGCTTTATTATCAACACGCAAGACGGCACTCTCAGAGTGAACTTCAGCGAAAGCCGCGGCGGCGGTTGGAACATGCCGTCGAAACGTTTGGAAGTGCTTATTCCGCGACATTTTGAAAATTTTGACGATTTTTCGGTTCAAACGGTGTCGGGTCGCATATATATCAGCGGCTTAAACGCCACAAGCCTTAATGTACACACAACTTCGGGCAGAGTTGAAGCAAACCGGGTAAACGCGCATGAATTATATGTAAACACAACTTCGGGCAGAATCGAAATTGACGGCGCGAACACGTTTAGCACGAATTTAAGAACCGTTTCGGGCAGAATCGAGGTCAGAGACTCGAACGCGCAAGATTTGACCACACGAACTACGTCAGGCAGACATTATCTATCCGGCGCGTTTGGCGAAGTCACCGCACGAAGCACTTCGGGCAGGCTTGAAATCGCAAGCACAATCGTGCCTGAAAGCCTTTACGCCAACGCAACATCGGGCAGAATCGCGGTAACCGTTCCGAACATCGAGCCGATAAGCGTTAGCTATTCTATAACATCGGGCAGGTTTTCGAGCGAAATTCCTATTATCACCCACAGCGGCGCAGGGGCACAGTTCAATTTATCATCGACCAGCGGCAGAATAACTATTTATGCGGCTAATTAGGGTTTTAGTACGATAAAAAAACCGCCGAGAGGCGGTTTTTTGGTTTTTACGCCCGGCGGGCGCAAGGTTTTTATGACTTTGCCCTGAAAACCCATTTGCGGCGGCTGCCGCATAGCGGCAAGGACTAAGAACGGCAAAAAGCGCCGTTTGAATGGCGAAAGGTAATTGCTACACGCAAGCGCGCCGCCGTTACCGGCTACCGCTTGCGAAAAACCACGCAAGCGAAGTCTCAAACGAAGGGTTTCCCAAGAACACGAGTCGTTTGGGAGTGGCTTCCGAATCCGTTTTTGGGATTCGGCTAATGCCACCCCTGTCAAAACCATCCAAGAGCAGAGCCCTGATGCACCAACTGTCAAGGCACAAAGTCGCCGGAGCCTCGCTCTGAACAAATGGTATTAGGGCATTTGCCCAAAAATAAAAAATTCATAACACCCCTTTATTTTTCATATAGATAGGGTATGAAACTGTGAAGGGGGCTTATTTTGTGAAGGGTTATATAGAAGAGCGAACGATAGAGCTTGCAAATCACATAGCAGAAAATAAATGCACTGTACGAGACGCCGCTAAAAAATTCGGAATCAGCAAAAGCACGGTACATAAAGATATAACAGAACGATTGCCCAAAATTAATCGCCGGCTTTGGAAAGAAGTGCATCAAATTTTGCTTGAAAATAAGCAGGAACGCCATATTCGGGGCGGAAAGGCAACGCGAGAAAAGTATAAAGCCGAATCTGAAGCCGAATCATGATTATACTGACATTCAACTTGAAAAAAATACTAAAAACATTAAGCATCACGGCAATAATTGCCGTGATGTTGAGTTTCACGTTGATTTTTTTTGTTTCGCCGTCAACGTTGGGGCTGAATATTGCCGGTTATGAATTTCCGTTTGACGACGCGGAGAATAAGCACTTTGTTCTCGCGACGGCAGCGGAGGAGATTAAGTGGGTTGATTTTAATATTCCTTACGAGGCTTTGCGAAAGGCTATGCAGCTTGAAATCAACGCGCGGCGTGAGGGGTGTGAGGCAGTTAATTGGATAGAAATGCTTTCGTATCTTGCTTGCAAATATTGGGGGAATTGGGCGAATTATAGGGAAGCCGACCTTGTCGCGCTTGCCGAGCGGCTCAAGAATGGCGAAGAAATGAGGCAAATCGTCGAGGGACAAGAGCAATTTGCCTATCATATGCGAAGATACGGCGCGATTTTGGGTGGATTTTTAGGGGAACGGGAAGACGGCGAACACGGACTGCTGGTTTATTTTCCCATTGCGGCGGGGTATAGGTTCAGTCATAGTGACGATTTCGGGCATTCTCGTTCGTACGGATACGACCGCCGACATTTAGGGCATGATATAATGGCGTCGGTTGGAACGCCGGTGATTGCCATTGAAAGCGGGATAGTTGAAGTGATGGGCTGGAACCAATAACAGCCAATATGATACCCATAATAATTATATGCTCATAGGTATCAACGGACGAATTTCTAATGTGAATTCATCTTTGCCCCCGGTCTTTCCGCCTCTCTTTTCTTTGGTATATTCTACTCTTTCGATTATCTCTTTCAGAAGCTTGTTTTTAAATTCTACACTATCGCTCTTGTGGTACTGTTCTAAAACTCCTTGCAATCGCGGCACGAATGTCGATTGATATTCCTTTTGTGAAATATCAGTTCTAATTGCTTCCTCTAATGTTTTCATAGAATTTTCAACATCAGCAAGTTCTTCCGCAATCCTTGTATTCCGTTCTAAGAATTCATCGGTAGAATAAACACCTTGCTCCACTAATGAATAAGTTGTTTCGCGTTGTTTAATCAATGTCTCATGTTCTTTTCTCAGTTGAGCGAGGGCTGATTTTTTAAGATTACTCTCATCCTTGTTGGTTTTATTCGCCTTATTGTCTTTAAGTTCTAATTTATAATCTTTGACTAAATCTGATAGAGCTTCAAGTAACTTTTCTTCAACAATATGAACATACGAAGATACATTGGGGCAAGCATTAGAAGGACAGGCTAACGTGTCAGCTTTTACACCTGTCGAGCCGGAACCGGAACTCTTTGCTCGGCGGCGCATTGCTTTTCCGCACAGACCACAGTAAACAACACCACTTAAAACCGATTTGAGTTCAAACCCAGTCTTCGTCTTTGGAATATAATTTTGCTGTTTGCGTTGTTGAATCGTCTCAAACACTTCAAATGGAATTATTGCTTCATGTAATCCATCAAAGACTTCATAATCACCATACTTTTGACGAGGGATAGTTGTCTTACGTTCACCCTCTATCATTTGTGTCTTTGCCGGACGCATCCTCCATGGGATTTTACCCGCATATATCGGTGTTTCAAGAATGTGTCGCACACTACTTACTTCCCAAGTCTTATCTGACGGTGACGGGACTTTCATTCGATTCAAATTAGTTGCGATAGCTTGATAGCCAAGTTTATCATCATGCGACCAGTTATATATCATCTTTACGATTTTAGATTGTTCTTTGTTAATGGCAAGAGAAAATCCTTTCTGTCCTTCGATTTTAACTTTATCATAGCCATAAGGAGCTTTCCAACGAACGAATCTCCCCATCTTTGCTCCGGCAAGTCTACCAGCTTGCATTCTTCGATTTATAGTTTTATATTCCCGCCTTGACATAAACAACCCGAATTCAAAGTATTCTTCGTCAAATTCATTAGCCGGGTCGTAGGTTCGCATTGGGGTTACAATTTTTGTATCGGAATATTTGAAAGTTTGTGCAACGATTCCTTGGTCAATAGTATCTCCACGGGCAAGTCGTTCCACTTCCATAACAATAACACTACGCCATAATCCTGCTTCGATTTCAGTTAGTAATCTTTGCATTTCAGGTCTTGCTGCTATGGTATCACCGGATACGACCTCTCTCCGAATATCAGTAACATTAAGCCCCAGATTGTTCGCTAAATCAAGCAATGTTCTCTCATGGGTAGACAAAACATCTGCATTAGTTTTACTCGCTTCATCATCTTTGCGAGATTTACGAAGATATATTACATCTTGGGTAGAGTTGCTCATTGAGTTCACCGCCTTTACTCCCATTCTTTCAGCAAGAAGTCCTTAATATTCAAATGAACAATCCCATTTTGCGACATATCAACTTCATCCATACTAACCACAAACTTAGGGAAGTTATTTCCGATTTCTAATAGATTGTCAAACTCTCTTGCCTGTGTTGCTTTATCAGGCATCACATAAGCTACTTGAACATAAATGGGTTTGTTATTCTTAACTCCGATAAAATCAATTTCCTTACCGTTAATTGTTCCTACTGTTACCGAGTAACCACGCCGCAGAAGTTCCAAGCAGACTATGTTTTCAAGCACCATGCCGATGTCCTCCATGTGCTTTCCATAGACAGCCTCACGCAATCCATGGTCAACAACAAAATACTTCTCAGCTACTTCAAGAATCTTCTTGCCCTTAATATCTTCACGCTTTAATTTATAGAACAAATATGCTTCTTCGCAAGCCTTGATATAATTCAGAACTGTATCGGTGCTGACTTTCCGTTGTTCATTTTTGAAATACTTTGAGATGGAGGTTGCGGAGAATGTTTGAGCAATGTTGGCTAATACATAGGTGATGATTCGCTCCAGCAAGTCAACATCCCGGATATTATTACGCTTTACAACATCTTTTAGAACGACGGAGTTGTAAACATCCTCCAAGTATAGATTGACCGCCTTTTCGTCACCTATGATGTTGTTTATGAACGGCATACCACCGAGTTTCAAGTAGTCCGCAAAAGTTTTGTTCTCATTAAGTAGTAAGAACTCCTTGTATGATAAGGGATATATCACGAACTGGACATATCTTCCTGAGATAAGTGTTGCGAGTTCGCCGGATAACAGCTTCGCGTTGGAGCCGGTGATATAAATGTCTGCGTCAAAGTCCACCCGGAAAGAGTTTATAACCTCTTCCCAGTTGGCAACCTCTTGTATTTCATCAAAAAATAAGTACCACTTTTCCTTACTGTCTCCAACTTTCTTGAGAACATAATCATACAGAGTATCGGGGTTCGTGTATTTTGCGTTTTTCTTACTCTCGAAATTTATAAATATACTGTGCTTCGGGTCGTTGATTTCCTCCCTTAGTAGTTCAAGCAATACCGACTTGCCACTTCTTCTCAGTCCGGTGATAACTTTAACAACATCCTTTCGGATGAATGGACGAATCTGATCCATGTATAATTCTCGTTTAATCATAGTACACCAACTCCTTCTATGAATATATTATACACTATTACAGAAGATAATGCAAGTAGTTTCTGAAACTTTGTCGAGTATATTCGATGGCATGTTACAAATACGAAGATATACTATTTAACTTTTTGGGAGTATTCAGGCTTACGCTTACCCGATTGCTTTGTTTAATAAATATTCAGCATCACCACTACTATGTATGTACCCATACAATATCATAGCAAATTCCTGCAAGTCTACTTGAATTACTTGTGTAACCATCTGACCGTCCACCCACTTTGGGATTTGCTGTGTCTTAAATTTGAATGAAATTGTTTCGTTATTCTTATTAGCAACAAGGGAAGCCGTCATTTGGTTATTTTCATCCGGCTTGTAATCAAGTGTCAGGATAGTTTCTCTTTTACATTGCAATACCATCGGAAGCGGTTTCTCGGGTTCTGCTCCTTTAAGAATGGAAGTAACGACCTCATAAAAACACTTCGCTCCGTCAGGGCTAAGAGTTGTACTGATGAATTTTTCCTTACTGTATTGGTCGCGACCATTGTCCTTACCAATCCACGGTACGAGTTTGAACACAAGATACTGTCCGTAATAACTCAGTGAAAGGTACGAAGTCTCCGGTGTGTATAAAGTTTTAAGTTGTATATTCGATAGTTTGTTATACATATTTATCAATCCTCTCTCTTTGAATTATATTTTATTGAAACATTCGTACAAGCTTTGGAGTTTCTTTCCGCTCGCACGTTTCTTAATCGTAACAGGAGAAACACCTATCTCTGCAAACTTCTCCAATACCTCTTCATAATTTCGGTAGTCCAAAGCTTTCAAAGCAAGTTGTATTGACTTTTTCTCAGGTATCAATGCCACTAATCTCAACATCTTCTTCCTCAACTTGCCTCCGGGCCCCCTCTCATAAATGAGCTGTTCCGCCTTTGGCTTCTTGTAGCAATCACCATAAGGAATGACATGCCGGAATGTATGCAGAAATATATTCTCACATTTATCAACAATATCACGAATCCGTTTGGCAGTATCCTTTTTGTCGGAGTAGGCTCTTATCGTTCCTCTCGAAGTCAAGCGAACCTCCGCTCGCAGAGTTTCCTTATCATTTTCCAGACCATTAACGTAGAATTCAACACCTTTGGTACGGCTTATTAAACCAAAGGATGTGTCCCCGTTGCTTTTCAATGGCTGAAAGCATCGAACTTTCCCTATGGTATTTAGCATTTTGAAATAGTCCGTAGCCCTGTCGTTGACATCCATCTCCGCCATGAAGCTCATTCGACATAGTTCAAAGTTCTTTAATCTGTACTCCGATTGGAAATAAGAAGTGATTAGGTTTTCGAGTTTGGTACACAGCTTTGAAGCATTGTCGGACGTCGTTTCCCATAAAAAATAATCATCTAAAACATCACTCGGGCACACGAACAACCGAATCGACTTCCTTTTGTTGCCGTCTTGGAAGACAATGTTGACACCACTTTCAGCAAGACTTTCATCAGCAAGACCGAACTTAGTTTCCTGTAATTCATGTCCGGCTCTTTCTGCTCGTTTTAATTGCTTCTTGAATTCTTTTTTTCAAGTTCTAATATAAGCTCAAATAACGGAATTGAACAAAACATTATTAACCCTCCTAAGCAATTTTATATTACACATAGTATGCTCTTTGTCCCCGTATGACAATAAATTCACCCGGCTTGTTATGAGAAACTTGATATGCTGACCGCACTCTCTCAACTTCTTAAAATCATTATTGTCGTCAGCATTGAATGGCTTGTTTAAGTTATCAAATATAATAAGCGTTGGTTGTTTCCATTCTTTTAGTTCTTTCAATCTACACTCAAAATTATCCGCTACCAAATTGTCAAACTGTAATCGACACACCGCCTCTTGCAAGGTGTCACCGTCTTCGCAAATGATATGTTGGATAGTATGCTCACCTATTTTATTTAACCTATGGGCATAAGCCGTTGCGATATATGACTTACCTCGAAGTGTTGGACCCGGACTTAGCTCACATTCAAATTACTGTGACCTGCTTAGATACTATGATTTTAAGGCGTTATGAAGTTGCCTCTCCACCGGAACAAAGGATTGGAGCGATTCAAACCTTGCAATATCATGGTTTTGATGTTGCCATTCGGCTGAGTCCGTTACTTGAAGAATATATGGATTTTGACAAGTTAAACAACTTGGGAATTGACAAGTGTATTGTGGAGTTTCTACGATTCAACAGTTGGATAAAAAACTGGTTTCCCGGGTTGAATTATGAAAAATACACTTTATACGATGGGAACTATAAGCACTTGCCTTTGGAAGAAAAACTCCGAATCATAGACAAAGTTAAGATTCCGAGTATCACCGTCTGTGAGAAAGTTCCAGAACATTATGACTACTGGCAAAAGAATTTTAATCCGAACCCTGCTGACTGTTGCAATCTCCGAATCAATCCTCAACTCGACCTTACGGTGAAACCGGACCGTGAAGAAGTCAGAGCGCGGAACATAGAGAAACGGAAGAATCATCTTGCTAAGTTACGACATTCAGAATCACAAGGAGCATAATCGCTCAATCGAAAACAGTTAGATTGTAATAATATATTATTCACAAGAGTAGGTTCAAGTTATATTTCTAATCGGTATTTCATATACTGGATTAGGTGGAGAATGTTGTGAACAAAACGACTCAAATTTGACAAAGAAGGAGTCGATACTCTTGGTTGAAAGAATTACTAAGAAGTACGGAAACACA
The DNA here is from genome assembly GCA_009780345.1 of Oscillospiraceae bacterium. Taxonomy (GTDB): domain Bacteria; phylum Bacillota; class Clostridia; order Monoglobales; family WRAG01; genus WRAG01. Next base: position 603 of record WRAG01000007.1, on the reverse strand, counting down.
ACTTGTATCATCAATCAAGATTCTGTGAGGTCCGAGCAAGAAGTGAAAATTATTTTAGACCGGATAGCACGAATGACAGTTGAAGATATTAAGAGAATGGAACTACATAACAAATCCCTAAACACAGCAGTTTAGGGATTTTATTTTTTATTTTAACACATCTATTGATTAGATGGATAGAATGTGTTAGAATTGGTTAGAAAGATATTTCTTAATGATTTATTATGGGCATCATTGTGGTTCGTATCAATACGGCGGGTGGTATGCGAAAGGTAAATATCTAAACTATCTATAATGAATACCAAAATTGAAAAATTTAGCATGGCAATTTTATATTGTCGTGCTTTTTAATGTCCATTTTTTAGAAATGAAAACATTACCAAATATCATTGACTTAATAACTGATTATGTGTTATAATTAAACAATATAAATATTAGAAACTTTGGAGGGTATTTTAAATGATAATGGTAATGAAAAAAGGACTAAGCAAGTCACTATGCGTGATACTGAGCATAGTGATGATAATAGCGCTGATACCAATGCTGGGAATTACGCCGGTAGAGGCAACGGAGCTTAGAATATTTACGGAAAATTTGGTGGGT